>JACETR010000008.1 GCA_013911165.1 Planctomycetota bacterium
AACTCGGTCTGGATTCTTCAGCCCTTCCTGACACCGGACAGCGGTTCTTCTGGAACCGGATTTGGAGCGACCCTTGCCATCGACGGAAATCTATTGGCAGTGGGATCGCCGATGGACATGGGTAACGAGGCGATGCCAACCGGAAGAGTGCGAATCTATCGCTACCTTCAAGAGTGGGTCCACGAGAGTGATCTGACTGGATATGCAGGTTCATTTCTCGGAACGGCTCTCGCCATGGACAAGGGAATGATCTTCGCAGGAGCTCCTCTCGATTCGACTTCCGCTGTTCTTGGAGGAGGTGTGAAGTTCTCGGTCAGTGGAGATAAGGATTGCGACGGAGATGGTGAACTCGATGCCTGCGAGATTATCTCAGGGGCTGAAAACGACTGCGATCTCGACGGAATCCCCGATTCCTGTGCCATTGCTGAGGGCTTGGTTGCGGATTGTGATGGGGATCTCGTTCCCGACAGTTGTTCGACCTTTTCAGGAGGTGTTGCGGATTGTGACGCGGACGGTGTCCCGGACGCATGTTCCACAACTCTGGGTCTGGTGTCGGACTGCAATGAGGATCTGATTCCCGACGTTTGTCAGCAAGACTGCAACCAAAATGGGGAACCGGACGTCTGTGAAGTACTCCTCCCCATAAATGACTGTGATCAGAATGGTCAGCTGGATGAGTGTGAGATCAGCAATGGCCAGTTGTCCGATTGTGACGGAGATGGTCTCCCTGATATCTGTGAAGACGATTGCGACCAGGATGGTCTGCCTGACGTTTGTGCCGTCCTTTCCGGAGTAGTCGAGGATTGCAACGGTAACCTGCATCCGGATGTTTGCGATTTGAGTGATCCACTGTTGAACACGAATGGCAATGGGTACGTAGATGATTGCGAACCGACTTTTATCCGCGGAGATGCAGATGGTACCCCCGGAGTCCGGCTGGCAGACGCGGTGCTACTGATCTCAAGGGTTTTCGGTGATCTGGTGATCGTCAACTGTGAGGAAGCCGCTGATGCCAATGGCGATGGATTCCTGGATATTTCTGACGGCCTCTACCTGCTCTTCTATGAGTTTTCCGGTGGGGCCAGTCCACCTTCACCATTCCCTGAGTGTGGAATTGCCCCTGTTGAGGCTCACTTCTCATGCACTGAACACCCATCCTGTCCCTGATTCAGGGTAGGCTGGAAAGGTCCAGTGAAGTGAATGTACCGGAATTGATATGGGCGATTTTCAAATCGATGTTTTCGATGGGGATCCCCCAGCCACTATGTACTGCCTGGCGATACTTTTGCATCTGCTCCTGATACTTTTCGATCAGTTCCGCTGAGTCCTTGGCCAGAGTATCCGTTTTGAAATCGATCAACTCAGCGCTCACCACTTGATTCCCGATCTTTCGCATGGCCATGCGGTCAATGACACCGTGAAAATCACGATCACCGATTCGGGTCAGGATCGGGATTTCCATTTCCACAACGACTTGATCATCGCCTTCGCAGCCCAATCGTTGTCGGGTCAGATTCTCGTCGAAGATTTCTGCGAAAGGTCCCTTGGTGAATGCTTCGCAGACGAGAGTCACTGCCTCCTGATGGAGAGACTCTTCACGCGGGAATCGTGACTTGAGACTCTCCATGGCGACAGTCGGAGACAGCTCGTTCCACAAGCACTGTTCCAGCAAGTGGTGAGAGAGGTTTCCGAGTTGTAATGCCTTGCGACGGGAGGCAGTCAAATGTCCCGCTCTTCCGGAAGCCCTGCTCGCCCTTTCCTTTAGGGAATTCGGTTCCGGGCGACGACTGCCGACCGATATTCGGGCACGCTCACCGCTTTTCCCATCGGATGAATGATTTTCGGGTTTGCCGATTTCGTACAAAACATTGCCGGCGAAGAGTTCTGCACCCGGTGCCAGTTTTTGGACGAGAAGAGAGGCGTAAGAGTCCGATGAGTACTCTCCCTTTTTGGGTGGTTTCGGCAGCAGCATGATCAGAGTGTGCTTTGCTCTGGTCATGGCGACATACAACAGGCAGAGAGCTTCGGTGAGCCGTTGATCCCGACTCTGCTGATACATTTGGGGGTAGGGTTCACCGACCAGGGAGAGGTGTTTCTTGCCAACGTATCGTGACAGGTGGACCGGCTGAAAATCGTTCTCGAGTGTGAGAAGGCCTGGAATCACCTGGAACCAGCGGAAATCCAGTTCGGGAAGGATGACGGAATCGAACTCAAGACCTTTGGCCTGATGAATCGTCATCACTTGTACAGGAGATCCCCCCGGTCGCGGAACGGACCGGTTGCGCAATCCCTCAATCAGGTCTGCCAGTCGCAGGCCATGAAATCCGATCGATCTCAACTGCTCCATGAACTGCTGGATACGCAACTGATCTTCCTCGCTACAGACCTTTGCCAATTCATCGCAGATGGGGCTGAAGACTTCTGGTAATCCCTCTGAATAGATTCGCTCCCGGAGTTCATCGAGAATGGATCTCCACGGGCTGTCAGGATCCTTTTTCAGGATCCCCGGGAGTGGCGAGCGTTCCACTGCCACTCCAAGAGTGCTGTCACCGGGATGTTCGATCCACTCGAGCAGAGCGATCAGTCGACCGACAGCAGGCGAATCGGTCAGAGGGTTACCGCGTTCTTCACTGGCTTCGATGCCCTTTGCTTTCAGTGCGTTGACCAAATGGGAAATCTGCTGATTTTTACGGACGAGAATGGCAATGGTGCCATCGGGTGAGAGCTGCTGAAGTCTTTCAACTTCGGCAAGGGTATCGAGATAGGGACAGATTTTACTCGACTTGCCTTCATGCTCATTGGCAATCCGCAATGTCACATGACCCGCTTCCAGGGGAGCACGCGGAGTTGCCACGCGATGTTCATCGAAGAGGGTGCTCCACTTGTCGACAGCCGCCTGATCCTCTATTTCCGGTGCTGCAGAACCGAGATCTCCAAAGGTCTGGTTCACACACTCCAGAATTGGAGCTGATGATCTCCAGGATTCGTCGAATCGTTCCTCGGATCCAGGCAAAAGTTTTTGTTCAAACAGGTCCATCACTTCAGCCCGGCCTCCGCGCCAGCCATAGATGGCCTGTTTGCTGTCTCCGACGCAAAAAATCGATCTTCCACCGGCACTGTCCGCTGCCAACTCATCGATCAGGGGATCAAGAACCGCAAACTGAATCAGAGAGGTATCCTGAAACTCATCGAGAAGGAGATGTCTGACCGAAGCATCCATGCGGTCATCGACGAGACCCAGCTGGCCAAGAACACGGGCTTGCAGAAGAGCCACAGGGACATCGTTGTAGTTGAGGCCGCCCTGTTCCTTGAGTCCGCGGCTTCTTTCGGTGTCGTACTTCTGTAAAAACTCACCGGTGGACTGATTCTGTACTCGAATCAATGCGGAGTAATCACTGCCCAACTGTTGGAGAAAGGTCTGAATCGCTTCGAAAAGGTCGTCGTCTATTTCGACCCGGTCAAAGATTCGTTCACCCTGAATCACCTTGGACAAAAGACCTTTTTCACAGGCAGCGAGCCTCGTCAAAAGATCTTCTCCCCAGACTTCCTGAAGTGTTCGCAGGCCATTCTCCCAGTGTTTGCGTTTCTTTTTGCCTGCTTTGTCTTTGGGGCATTCGAATCGGAGAACAGTTTCCCATGCACGTTCGAGGTCTGCAGGTTTGGGGCCTCCACAGTCAGCGGGCAACTCCCAGGCTTGTGGGGGAAACTCGCGCCATTTTTCGTGGAAGTCAGTGACGAGCCTGTCAAGATCCGCAGCAACCTGACTGCTGAGCTTTCCCTTATTGAGGCGGTGCATCAATTGGCGGGCTTCCCGGGTTCCCTCTTCTTCCAGAATCTTCTGGATTGCTCCGGTGCGAATCTTGTTCAGGGATTCTTCATCAAGAATTTGCCAGCCTGGAGAGAGATCGCATTCGTATGTAAACCCTGTGGCGATACGCGAGAAGAAGGCATCCAGAGTAGAGACCTGACATTTGTGGAGTACAGAGAGCATCTGAGTCAGTGCGGGTTCAATCCGGTTCCTGATGGCCTCTTCCTGAGAGGTGGCTTCCAGTTCCGAAACGAGTTGAGTAAACCCTTCCAGTTTCAGGGCATGGCTCAACTCTGACAGTCCCTTGGGTTCGAGTGCCTTCAGCAATCTGTCGAGGATTCTTTCCATGATTTCCCCGGCAGCAGTACGGGTGAAGGTCACTGCCAGAATGGAATCGGCGGACTCTCCACAGAGAATCAATCCCAGATAACGGGTCGTCAGGGCGTAGGTTTTTCCGGAGCCGGCGCTGGCCCGAATCATTCGGTGATAGGGGAAACTCATGCCTCCACCTCATCTTCCGCGGAGACTTCCAGCATTGCCGAAAGACTTTTCTCAGCATCGATGACCACGCCTGCAAGGGCGCGGTCCCATGGGGGAGTCAACACTTCGAGGATTCGTTCTTCGGGAGAGAGAATCTCCGAAGCGATTTCATGGGCACGCGCGATGGCATCATCGAAGTCGTCGTCGGTCCATGCTGCGATTTGAACCGAGCGGGCCGAAGTGGTTCCCGGAAGATTGAAAAATCCGACCTCCGGATCCGCTGGCAGCTGAATGCCCTCAAGAACCAGAGTGGACGCGAAATGACGATACAGGGGGAGTTGCAGTTTTTTCCACTCCGTATCCCTCCCTGGTCGCCTTCCATGATCCTTTTCTGGAGAAGGTCCCTGTTCACTGGTTTTGTAGTCGAGGATGCGCCACTCACCGGTTTTTTCATTGCGATCAACTCGATCGATTCTGCCTGAGACTCCGATGCTTCCTTCCGGAACGGTCAATCTGCAGTGTTCCGGATCGAGTGCAATCTCCGTGGCCATGATTTTCCAACCCTGAAAACGCAGTGTGGTTTGTTGGGTCGCCCAGATCTCGAGTCGCGCCCGTGCCTGCTCAACCTGGACCAGAACGGCTGCTCGGGGATGCTGTGCCAGTTTTATTCGGCAGTATTGGTCGAGAAGGGACTCGACCGCTTCGAGAATGGCATCCCTGTCCTTGAGATCGCGCAGCGCTTCGTTTTTTCCGTACGTCTCCAGAACCCAATGAACCATGTTTCCGAATGCCATTGGCGACAGTTGCAAATCACGATCGTGACACTCGGAGCAGTTGAGGGTGCGTTCCAGTTGAAAGAGGACGGGGTCCGCAATCCAGCGGGCGAATCCGGTTACCGAAATTTTTTCAGGAACGGGTGCATCGATCGATCGAGGGGGGCCCAGATCGGCTGATTCTTCAACGGACTCTGTGATTTGCTCTTTCAAGAGCACCCGCTTGTCGGGCTGGAGGAAATCTCTCAGTCGTTGAACTCCCGCTTCACCGCGGAGCAGGAGACGGGAGGGAAGTTGCGGATTTCCCTGCGAATCTCTGGCTGAAAGAGCAACGACAGTGTGACGTCGTCCATCGACCAGGCTGCGAAGCAGGTGAGTATCGCGGGCGACCCTTTCCTCATAGCCGGGGATTCCCAGCTCCCTTCTCAAAGATTCGGGAATCAGGGGATCGGAGGTCAGTGATCCTGACAGTTTTCCTTCGCTGATACCGGTCAGTATCAAGTGGGGAGCTTCATCCATCGCCAGTTCAAGCCAGCCGAGTCCCTGAATTGAGGAGGGGTCATTCTCTTCAGGAATCAGGGAGTCCATCGTCAAGGCGCAAACGAGACTGACAAAGTTGTCTGCGGCCAGACGCAATTCTGTTTGAGGACCACACTCACGCAAATTCTCGAGAGTCTCGATGAGCAGATCTCCCTCGCCCTCGGGAATCAGTGGGAATCCATCGGCATCTGTTCCGACGAGATTTCCGAGAACTTGCAGATATTGGTCGATTCGCAGATGTAAAAGATCCTCGTCACTCATGAGAGGAGACAGTTGTTCCTGCAAGTGAAGGAGTGCAGGAGGAGCGTTCGGGTCTTCTGCCTGATCCGGTTGACGCTCCGTGCTCCAGCGATCGAGATCTTTCAGGACTTCGACCTCGGTACCTTTATGGTCCGTTCTCATGGGCAGTCGTTTCAGCACGAGTGGGTGGCGTGCGAGCCCGGAAAATGCGGAAAAGGAGCCTCCAGCAACGACCCTTCGTATCCCTTCAACCAGTCGACCCGTAGAGGTCAGCGAGTGGGGTTTTCCTGCAGCAGGGTGGATTCCCATGCCATGTCGACGAAGACCCTCGGTTAACCATGGGGTCAAATCCTCATCCAGCAGGCCGAGGGAGACGTCCTCCATCTTTTCGATCGAGGTCTGGTCGGAGATGTGATGAATGACGGCGAGGGTCAGGTCCGCAGGTTGGTCGGCAACGATCATGGGAATCGCATCGGCGAGTTCCAGCTGCGACCACATTTCGGGGATCGGCCGTCCCCAGTCGTCGTAGAGATTCTGGTCTTCACTTTCGGCATCGATCCAGATCTGACAGAGGCAATGTTTCTCGAGCCATTCTCGCGTCGTTGACGGCAACTCGAGAATTCCGATCAGGATGACCTTTCTGTGGGCTTCACGAGGGGAAGCCTGGCTGAATCCCCCGGGGTGGACTCCCCAATTGCGCAACAACTCCAGACGGGAATTTTCCAATTCCTCGACCACGAGTAATCGTTTGGCCGCTTCGGTATCGCGGGGGGCAATGCAGTGGGCGGCAGCCCCGGGGTTGGACCCCTCCTGTTTGAGTTGACGAACGGTATTTGAGAGAAGTTGGCCGACTTTTAACAATCCGGTGGCATTCCCGCTGGTGGTTTCCTCAACTCCCAGTGACTCTTTCTGCGCGAGGGAGGCGGCCTGAAGGGTCATTAACCAGGAGAGTCTCTCTTCTTCGGGAGTGATCCGCGGAAGGTCCCGATCGATGAGTTGGGTCTCCAATTGACCCGGAGTCTCAATTTCAGGGGGGAGAAGACCGACTCCACGGTCATGGCTGATTTGCGTCAGTTGTCGAAGGAGGAGGCGGGCGGCCCTGCTACCCGGAAGAACCACCAGGCGGTCCCTGAGATCGATGGGGCCGGAATCACCAGATTCACCAGAGACCTCTGCGATCAGGCGCTCGGCAGCGGCCCGCAGGAATCCATGGGATTTTCCCAGAAAGTGACGTTCGACCCTCGACATGGGGCTTCCTCCCTCCTTCAGATTTACGCCTGAAGTGTCAGAAACTGACAAGGTCTGAACTTGCAGGCTGAAAAGTTCCCCGTCAAGACGGTCCGTACTGATGGCCTCTGGGCCTTCCCAAGGGTAAATTCAACCCCATGGCTTCCCACACTGACCCCTCCTATGGATTCGTGATCGACAACCGCAGCTGCATCGGTTGCCACGCCTGTACAGTGGCGTGCAAGACCGAGCACTCTGATCCGGTCGGGATCAACAAGACTTGGGTCCAATATCTGGAAAAAGGGGTTCATCCCCGGGCAGAGCGTGCCTTCCATGTTTTGCGATGCAATCACTGTGCAGATGCTCCCTGTGTGGAAATTTGCCCCACAGCCAGCCTCTCCGTTCGCAAGGACGCCATCGTCGATTTTGATCCCGGGAGATGCATTGGCTGCAAAGCGTGTATGCAGGCCTGTCCTTACGATGCCATCGATATCCACCCGGAGACGGGGACCGCGACAAAATGCAATTATTGCAGTCACCGTGTCGATGCCGGTCGAGAACCGGCATGTGCTGTCGTGTGTCCGACGGGAGCGATCGTGACGGGAGACCTCGCTGATCCAGAGAGCCGCATTGCACGATTGGTGGCGGGTGAACCGACGATGGTTCGCAAACCGGAAAAAGGAACCCGTCCCAAGATTCATTACATCGAAGGTCATGTAGAAGCTCTCGATCCGCTCGCCAGTCAGAGACCACAGAGAACACTTTGGGGTCAAAGACAGGAGGATGGGACCGACGATGCCGAGAACCCGGTGACATACCAGCGGGGAGCTCCGACGCGGACCTACGACATCCAGCAGCGTCACGCCCTCAGCTGGGGCTGGAAGGTCAGTGCGTACCTGTGGACCAAGTCGATTGCTGCCGGAGCACTGATGGTTCCCGCACTGCTTTGGCCCTTTGAAAGACGAAGTCTGATCGATGGGGCCCTCGACATCGCCTGGCCTCTGGCGTTGATCTTCATGGCTGTGACCGGAGTCTTGCTGGTCGCCGACCTGAAGAGACCGGAGAGATTCCTCTGGGTTCTTTTGCGGCCTCAATGGTCCTCCTGGCTCGTCCGTGGAGCCTATGGAATCACTCTCTACAACGGAGTTCTGGTTGCAGGCTGGTGGTTGGGTGAGAGCAGTTCGAGTGGTCTCGGTGCACTGTTGTTACTGGCAGGGGGAGTCCTCGGTACTTTTGTCGCAGCCTACTCCGGCTGGCTCTTCGGCCAGGCGAAGGGAAGGGACATGTGGCAATCGGCCCTGTCGCCACTCCATCTGGGGCTGCAAGCTGTCGTAGCCGGAGCGGCCGCACTCTGGTTGTTGAACCCCGGTGAGCTGGGAGAACTCAAGGGCCTGTTACTCTTCTCCCTGATTCTGGAAACCCCTTTTGTTTTGCTCGATGTCCATGGACGCCATTCTACCGAAGCTGCCCGTCGTGCTGCCCACTCGATTCTGGAAGGGCGACGTGCACGGATCTACTGGGTGGGGGTCCTGGGCCTGGGGAAATTGGTTCCATTACTGTGGATCTCATTCCTCGATACCGGATCGGGATTGGCCGTCATCCCCGCGCTGTTGGCGTTGCTGGGAATTGCCCTTTGGGAACACCTGTGGGTGGAGGCTCCGCAACGCCTCCCCCTGGCATGAGGAGAGATCAGCATGAGTAAGATCAGCTGGATCGAAAAGCTTGCCGGACTTGTCGGGTTGGTTCCCCGAGAAAGAAAGTGGCCCGATCCCGACCCCTACGGAGAAGGATTGTTGAGCTATCCTCCCTTCGAGAAGTGGCTCGAAGTGGAAGAGCTGGACAGTAAGCGCAAGCCACGACGACTGGCGATGGTCCCGACGACCTGCTTCAACTGTGAAGCTGCCTGTGGATTGTTGGCTGCCGTGGACAAGGATTCCCGGGAGATTCTTCGTCTCGAGGGTAATCCTCTGCACCCCGGAAGCCGCGGAAAAAACTGTGCCAAGGGACCTGCGACGTTGAACCAGGTACAGGATCCGGAGCGAATTCTGCAGCCGATGCGCCGGGTCGGTCCCCGCGGTGAGGGCAAGTTTGAACCGGTCAGTTGGGAAACCGCTCTCAATCAGATCGCAAATTCGATCCAGGATTGCTTCAAGGAAGATCGTCACGATGAGGTGATGTATCACGTGGGCAGGCCGGGACATGAGGGCTCAGTTGAGCGTGTCTTGCAGGCGTGGGGGATTGATGGCCACAACAGCCATACCACGGTTTGTTCTGCCAGTGCCCGTGCCGGTTACCAGTTCACCTGGGGATATGACCGTCCCGCACCGGATCACGCCAATGCCCAGTTGATTCTGCTCCTCAGTGCCCATCTCGAGTCTGGGCACTATTTCAATCCCCATGCCCAGAGAATCATTGAAGCCAAACACAGTGGGGCTCGCATCGTGGTCCTTGATCCACGATTGTCGAACACCGCCTCGAGGGCGGATCTGTGGTTACCGACGAAACCGGGAACCGAGGGCGCAGTTATCCTTGCGGCATTGAAGATCCTCATCGAAGAGGATCGGATTGATCGCAAGTTTATCTCGGAGTGGGTCGATTGGCGCGGTTACCTGAAAGAGCTTCATCCAGAAGACGTACCGACGGTGGATCTCTTCCTGCAGCGCTTCTCTGAACACCTTTCCGAGTGGACACCTGCAGAGGCAGAGAGCTACGCAGGACTGGAAAGTGGCAGCATTGAAAAATTGGCTGCCGAGATTGCCCGAGCCGGATCGCGTATTGCCGCCCATTGCTGGCGCAGCGCCGCCAGCGGCAATCTGGGGGGGTGGCAGATCGCCCGTTCGCTGGCGATCCTCAATGCTTTCACAGGTTCACTGGGGGTGGAGGGAGGCACCTCTCCCGCCGGTTGGAACAAGTTCAAGCCGGACTTCTTTTCGATGCCAGATCCCGGCAAGCGCTGGAATGAACTCATCTGGCCACGACAGTTCCCGACCTCATTTTATGAAATGAGTCATCTGCTGCCGCATCTGGTGGAAGACGGTATCGGCAAGATCGGTGTCTATTTCACTCGCGTCTTCAATCCGGTGTGGACCTATCCGGATGGGATGTCGTGGATGAGGATGCTTGAGGACGAGGAGAAAGTGGGTCTTCATGTTGCCCTGACTCCGACCTGGAATGAAACCGCTTACTACGCCGATCTGGTTCTGCCGATGGGGCATTCCACCGAGAGGCACGACGTTCAGAGCCTGGAGACGCATTCTGCGCGCTGGCTCTCTTTCCGGCAGCCGATCTTCAGGGCATTGGCCCGGCTGGAAGGAAAGCCCAGCGACGATACCCGTGGATTCAACCCCGGCGAGGTGTGGGAGGAAGACGAATTCTGGATCGAGTTGTCGTGGCGTATCGACCCGGATGGCAGTCTTGGAATTCGTAAACATTTTGAATCCCCCTACAGACCGGGAGAAAAGGTCACTGTTGAAGAGCAGTATCAGCACATGTTCGAAAACAGTGTTCCGGGCCTCCCGGAAAAAGCGGCAGAGAATCAAATGACTCCCATGGAGTACATGACTCGAGTGGGTGCACACGAGTTGCCTGGAGAAGCTTATGAGCTTCATCGGCAGGAAGTAGATCTGACTGAAAATCAGATCCCGGAAATCGATCCCCAAACCGGGCTCGCCAGTGTCGATGGCAAAGTGATCGGCGTGGCGGTGGATGGTGCGATTCGCAAGGGCTTTCCGACACCGAGCCGCCGAATAGAGATCTACTCGGGTCTTCTTGAAGAGTGGGGTTTCTCGGAGGAGGCGCTACCCGGTGTTTCCCGATCTCATGTAGGCCCGGAAAACCTGGATCCGGAAAATGGCATCTACGTTCTCGTACCCACGTTCCGCTTGCCGACGATGATTCACTCCCGCTCTGCCAACTCCAAGCACCTGATGGAGATCTCCCATGCCAATCCGGTGTGGATTCATCCGGAAGATGCAGAGCGTCACGACATCCTCGATGGTGCACTGGTCCGGGTTGAAACAGAGATTGGACATTTCGTCAATCGTGCCCGGATTACGGATGGCATTCGCAGTGGGGTGATCGCCTGTTCCCACCACATGGGCCGCTGGCGCAAAGAGGATGGACCCGGATCACGCTGGAGCAGTGCCACCGTCAATTTTGAAGAACTGTCGGATGGCAGTACCCGAATGCGTCGACTTCAGGGTTCTGAGCCTTTCAAGAGTGAGGATCCTGACAGTGAGAGGACCTGGTGGGACGAAAGTGGCGTCCATCAAAACCTTGCCTTCCCTGTTCAGACAGACCCGGTCAGCGGTATGCATTGCTGGCATCAGAAGGTCAGATTGGTAAAGGCTGCGGACGAGGACCAGTATGGTGACGTGGTCGTCCATCCGGAGAAAGCCAGGGCTGCACACCAGAACTGGTTGAAACTGGCCCGACCTGCGGGACCCGATCGCAACGGCGGATTGAGAAGACCCCGGGAACTGCCGCGGCCATTGGGAAGAGATCCCGAGGCATACCACTTCAAGGATTGAAGAGGAGTAGGACCGTGAACTCAGCAGTGTTGGAGGGTTTGCCCCTCACCTGTGAAACTTCCGAAGAATGGGCTCCTCTGGCCCTTGCAAATCTGGATCATGTTCTCCGTGATCATGCGTGGTGTGAATACAAGGCTGCCAGTGCCGGTCTCGGGTTGATGGCCCGATTTCCTGAACATGAGTTTTTGCACCGGCCGATGGTTTCACTGGTTCAGGAAGAGATGCTGCATTTTCGACAGGTGACGGACTTGCTGAAGCAGCGGGGGGTCTCTCTGGGGCCTCCACCTGTCGATCCCTATGTCAAAAAACTGCGTGGCCTCCTGTGTGCGAAAGGATCCGGGATTGGCGGTCTTGGCGATCACCTGATCGTCAATGCATTCGTCGAGGCCCGATCTTGTGAACGCTTTCGAGTCCTCGCCCGGGCCCTTGAATCGGGGCCAGAAGCGGATCCCGATCTGTCTAATTTCTATCAGCGTCTGGCAGATGCGGAGGGGCGACATTGGGAGTCCTTTCGGGATTTGGCCATGCAGGTGTGTGATCCGGCGGTGGTCACCAGGAGGATTTCTGAAGCGGCAGATATCGAGGCAGATTTGCTGCGATCACTTCCCGTCGAAGCAAGGATGCACTAGTGCCACGGCAGGTCGTCGTCACCGGCTGCAGTAGAGGAATCGGCAGAGCTCTGGTGACGGAGTTCCAAAAGCGGGATGTGGAAGTGGCCGGTTGTGCAAGACAGGGTTCTTTGCTTGAGGAAATGGGCGGGGATCCCTATTTCAGAGCCGTAGACGTCTGCGATGAAGAGGGGATGAAGCTGTGGGCCGATGATTTGCGGCGATCAGGGTTCACTCCGGATCTGGTCATCGCCAATGCCGGATTACTGAATGTTCGTGCACCGCTCTGGAAAATATCCGCCGCTGAGTTCTCTTCAGTGATCGACGTCAATGTCAAAGGGGTTCACCACACCATCTGTGCGTTTGTTCCCGAAATGCTGGAATCGGGGCGAGGGGTTCTCGTGGCCTTGTCCTCTGGATGGGGGCGCAGTACTTCACCCGAGGTGGCCCCTTATTGTGCTTCCAAATATGCAGTAGAAGGCCTGATCGGCTCACTTGCTCAAGAGTTGCCCGCAAAAGTGGCGGCTGTGGCTCTTTCGCCTGGAGTGGTTCACACGGAGATGCTCAGCCGTGCATTTGGAAGTGCGGATGCTGCACTCGCGGTCGAACCGGAAGAGTGGGCTCAGTCTGCCGTGGATTTTCTTCTCGATCTCGGCCCCGCCGATTCGGGGAAATCACTGTCTTTTCAACGCTGATCCGACTAGTCCTCCTCAGAGTTTTCCCGTGTACCGTTCTCCGCTGCCTGAGCAGACTTCTGTTCTTGTACCCACGATTCCATCCGTGAGCGTAAAATTTCCAACGGCATCGAACCTTCGGCGAGCAGGTGGTCGTGGAATCCGCGTATGTCAAAGTCGCTGCCCAACTCTTCTCGGGCGTTCTTGACCAATGACTGGATCTCCAGTTCTCCCACCTTGTAGGCCAGTGCCTGTCCGGGCCATGCGATGTAACGGTCCACTTCTGCCTCGACATTCTTTCGAGTGAGGGCAGAGTTTTCCATCATCACCTGAATCGCCTGATCTCTGGTCCAGCCCAGTTGATGAATTCCGGTATCGACCACGAGTCTCAGAGCGCGCCACATTTCATAGGAGAGCTTTCCAAACCGGGAGTAGGGGTCCTGGTAGAAGCCCATTTCGTCTCCGAGAGATTCTGCGTACAGTCCCCAGCCTTCGATATACGCAGTGAAATGGGTGATCTTTCTCCAGTTCGGAAGCCCCTCCATTTCCCCTTGAAGGGCCAACTGGTGGTGATGTCCGGGGACCGCTTCATGGAGAGCCAACGCTTCCATTTCGTAAATAGGACGGCTTCTCAGATCAAAGGTGTTGGCATAGAACCAACCGGGTTGGGATCCATCCGCAGGTGGGGACATGTAGTAGGCGGTCGTCGATCGGGGGGCTTCGTGGGGAGGGATTTCCCGGACTCCGTAAGGAGACCGCGGCAATTTTCCAAACAGGGATGGCATCATGGCATCGGCACGTTTGCAAATATCCCGATAGCCCTTCAGGAGATCTTCTGCAGATTCGTGATAGAAGCGGGGGTCCTCACGAAGAAACTGCACAAATGCTGAAAAATCACCGTCAAAATCCACTTCCTCGATGATTTTCTGCATCTCAGATTTGATTCTTGCCACTTCCCTGAGACCCAATTGATGAATATCGGTCGCAGAGAGTTGTGTTGAAGTGTGTTTGCGGATGCAAAAGCTGTAGTACTCATTCCCATTGGGAAATTCATAGGCCCCAAAGGATTCCCTCGCCAGAGGGATGTATGTCGACTCCAGATACGCTGCGAGTTCGGCAAGGGCGGGCTGAACCTTGTCGCCGATCACACTTTGAGCTCTCTCCTGAATCTTGCTCCATTTCTCCGGACTGGTACCTGCAGGCATCTTGTTGAAGGGGGCATAAAAGAGGGACTCTGCCGCTGCTGGAGAGGTACAGGCCAGGAATTGCTCAAGAACCCCGACCAGAGTCGCTTTCGGGGGCAGAAAACCTTCATTGACTGCTCTTTCCAGAACTTCCTTTACTCCGCTGACATAGGCAGGGATCGACTCAAGCCGTAAAAGGTAGTTTTCGTGATCTTCTGTTTTGACAAAACGAAGTTGGCTATGAAGTCGAGGAAGCCATACTTGTGGCCCCCTGCGTTGATTGATGGGGGCCAAATGCTCACCCACACGAATGCCATCCAGTTTGTTCTCAATAATGTTGATCAGGATCTGTGCCTGTTGACGATCCTGTTCGGGAATCTGGGAGAGATCCAGGGCATACATTGCATTGAAAAGGCTGAAATACTTTTTCAGGTCGCGGTCGATGGTTTTAAGTCCGGATTGTGGAAGTTTGCCCTGAGCGGCCTTGTCCCCATGCTCTGCAGCAAGCATGGGGCTTACTGAAAGTTGGTACTCCCAAAAATCGTCATAGATCTTCTCAAGGGAATTCAGTACCTGATCAGCGGCCGTGATCGGGGGAGGGATGAAATCCTGTGAAAGAAGCGCTCGGTCTCCTGAATTGGGGAACAGCGTCACCCATAGAAGAACTGCCAGTGAAAGCGGGAGCCCGGGTCGGACTGCATGAAGTGAAGATGTCTTTTCGACAGAAGCACACGAAATCGGAAACATGGAATACCCTTGCCAGGTTTTTGACCATGATCAGTGTATACGACCCTGAGAATGACAGGAATACGAGCGTCAGCGAGGGCGGGTCTCTTGAAGGTCCACGGTTGCTGGCACGATCCGGGCCTTGGCTTCAAGGGATTCTGACAGTGTCAGTTGAAAGCGATCCCGGAAGTCGGTGGGAAAGAAATGGTCAAGAGTCCCGGTTGCCTCAGCAAGGGGGACGCCGATGACTGAATCCCGAATCGGTTCATGTATCTGCCCATCGGGCCATTGAAAGACTCCGAGGAGGATCAAGCCAAAGACGAGGCCTGCGATCCCTCCACCCATCAGCGCACCGAGAACTCCATCACAAGTTTTGAGGGTTCTGTCAAAGTGGCTGCGAAAGAAGTAGGTGATCAGCATTGTTGAAAAGATGGCCCCTGCGAAGATGGCGAGACCCGCAAGGATCTGAGCTCCCAGTGGTCCCAATTCGACTCCGACCGAATGAAAGAGTTGAGTTTGGGAAAAGGGCTTCGAAAATTGAAAAGCCATGAAAGCCCCCGTGGTTGAACCGAAGAGCAGAGCCATCGAGCGATAGAAGCCGAGGCCTGCCCCTGTGAACAAGCCTGCAAGCATGCCCAACAGGATGACGATATCGATCCAGTTGCATTGCTGCCAGAACGCATGGAGGTTGTTGAGTGCTCTGGTGCCGTCCAGCCACTCAGGTAGGATGGAAGCTCCTGAGATGATGGTGATCATCAAATCAGGAACATGGGTGCTCATGTGGAATCAACTCCTTAATGCCGGCGGGCCAATTTCCGCAAATTAAGGATTTTTTGTCAAGAGAGCCTGACAAGTCGTCATTTTGCCGTGATTCGTAGCCCTGATCCAAATCTGGAGGGATCGGATGTCTTCATATCTGTCTGGAATGAATGTGCTCGTCACCGGAGCGAGTGACGGGATCGGAGCCGAGTTGGCGGTCAAGTTGGCCCAAAATGGCGCAGGATCCCTGATTCTCGCCGGGCGTAACAGAAGTCGTCTGGAAGACACAGCACAGCGCTGCAAGATTCCATGCCGATTGGTCGTCGCTGACCTCGCAACCTCAGAGGGGGTTGATCAGCTGCTGTCAGCGGTCTCTGGAGAAGTTATTGACGGTCTCGTCAACAATGCCGGAGTCGGTCTGGGGGGGAGATTCGAGGATCTGCCACTGATGGATCAGGATCAAATGATCTTTCTCAACTGTCAGGCCCTGGTCAGGTTGAGTCATTCTCTGCTCCAACCCATGAAAGACAGGCAGAAAGGTTTCATTCTCTTTGTTGGATCAATGATCGGGTATGCAGGAGGTCCTGGGATGGCCGCTTATAGCGGTACCAAGGGATTCGTAAACCGTTTTGCGGAAAGCCTCGGCTGGGAAATGCATGATCAACCGATCAGGATTCTGCTTTTGGCACCCGGGGTAACGCAAACTTCCTTTTTCAAGGCTGCAGGAATATCTGAAGACCATATCAGGGCGGGGCAGATGAGTCCCGAGGAAGTTGCGGGGGAAGCAGTCCGGGGGTTGTTGAGTGACCGTGGAGTTGTGATCGCGGGCTGGAGGAACCGAATGTTGCTTTTTCTGGTGAGATTCGCCCCACGCTGGATGGTCGGGATGGTTTCCAGAAAAATCTTCTCACAAATACTGACCCCGGGGACTGATGCCGCGGGGAAAAAGGCCTGAGATTCGGCGGGATTGTCCAGTGAAGGATCATTTCCGAGTGGTGGGGAGTCCTCGGGAGTTCCAGCCAGGAAAGGTGACGTTGCCGAGCACGTCGGTTTCACCCACATATCCTCCGCGCATGTCATGCAAATTGCTGAATCCTTTTTCGGAGAGAAGATCCGCTGCTTTTTGTGAGCGACCACCCTTTTGACATCCGAGAATGATTTTGGTGTCCGCAGGGAATTCCGCTTCGACACAATCGACGAAATCAGGGTTCATTCGCAGGCCGACGCCCCCGTCTCCACGAATCATGATGGGGATGTTGGTCGATTCAGGAACATGACCTTTGGCAAATTCCTCTGGCATGCGAACATCGAGATAATGGTACTTCTGATCAGACTGCAACAGGTCGTGAGCCTTATCAGGGTCGATGCGCTTGATGACCATAAATCCTCCCCCATTCCCTCCTCAAGAAACTCCGGCGCAACTTTGTTCCGAAAGGACCATGTTGGCCAACCAGCATCATCCATTCAAAAATGAGAGGAGTCAACCAACCGAATAACGCATGAAATCCACGATATCAGGGCATTTTGGATAAATGGAGGACTTCAGGGCTGATGATGAATTGTTGGGGATTTCAGGAGGTTTCCGGACTTCCGCGTTTGTGGGTAAGGATCCAGAGACTGGTCAGGTTGATGGTGAAGTGGGCAGCGACGCTGCCTGGAATCCCGAAGAGGGGGGACTCTGCAAGTGCACCGAGGAACAGTCCACCCAGAAATGCGAGGGGGACCCATATTCTCAATTCCCTGACTCCGGTCCAGTGTGCGAGCCCGAAAATGATACTGGTCAGCCACAAGCCGAGGTAGGGCTGTATCAGCGCCCTGAAGAGCAACTCTTCAGAGATGGAGGAGATCAATGCGACAAAAAAGATCTCCTTCACTGTCCAGCCCTCAAATTGTGTCTCCAGCAAGGCACTCATGTTGCGAATGATGGGGACTGTATTTCGGGCCAGCCATTGCAAAACCTGAAGTGCACTTCCTGCGAGTGTTCCCAGAAGCAACGCCTGAAAGAGATCGGAAAATGAATCAATCAGAAAAAATTGAGGACCATTCAATCCAAGAAGAAAAGTGACAGCGACCAGGGCTATCAGGCCGTGGGTGGTCATTGTGGTGTTGAAGAGTTTGCTGGGAGAGCTCAGGGATCTCAAGAGGGGTCCTCTTCCCGGTTTTCCTCTTGAAGAATCTTCTGAGCGTTTCGCTTCAGGCCCTCCAGTCTTGTGCGTGTGACAGGAGTTCCCGCATAGATATCCAGAAACCCCTCCCTGTCGAGGTCGAGAACTTCCTTGCAGGTGTCAGCGGATTTACCGGGTTTCAATTCTGGGTGGATGACGGGTTTGAGACGGGCAGGCCGTTGGTTCCAGGGGCAGACTTCCTGACAAATGTCGCAACCGAAGAGCCAGCCATGCAACTTCGTATTCTCCGGAAACTCTCCGCGGTGTTCGATGGTCCAGTAGGAGATACATTTCCCCGCATCGATACTGCGGGGTTCAATGATCGCAGAAGTGGGGCAAGCATCGAGGCAACGGGTGCAGGTTCCGCAACGGTCGGTCACCGGGGAAGTTGTCGGCATTGGACGGTTAGTGACAATTCCACCCAAAAAGAACCAACTGCCGACTTCCTCATCGATGATCAGGCCATTTTTGCCGATCCAGCCCAGGCCCGACAGTTCAGCCCAATCACGCTCCAGAATCGGGGAGGAGTCGACGCAGTACCATGTTTCCCATTTTCCATTCTGAGAAATGGATTCGCAGAGTTGTTTGAGCATCGGTTTCATCACCTTGTGATAGTCCCTGCCACGGGCATACCGGGCCACTTTGGGGGCGCTCTCCGGAAGTTCCGGATCGTCAGGGTAGGGCAAGGTGACCATGATCACACTCTGTGCACCGTTGACGGTGAGGGTGGGGTCGCAGCGTCTTTCCTTGTTGGATTCCATCCATTTCATGCCCGCATGCATACCCTGATCAACCCACTCACGAAATCGGTGGGCATGGGGTGATTCACCGGCTCTGGCAACTCCCAGTGAGTGAAAGCCGATTCTGAGCGCAGCGGCTTTGAGGTCTCCGAGCTCGGAATTTTCCCCGTTATCAGTTGCGGGTATCATGGGTTCTTCCATTCTGGAATGGTAACCGAGATAGAGCAGTTTTGGAGAAGGGAGAGCCTGATTTTGACAGGTGTTTCTGAGCCACGATCAGACTCCGACTCTCGGCCTTTCAAAATGGGTCCTTATATTGGGTTGCTGAGAATCCCTCACTGGATCAAGAGTCTGTTTATTCTCTTGCCCTTGCCTTTTGCGGTCGCTTCCGGGGGGGACCCGGACCCGCTGAATCTGGCTCTTGGAATCCTTGGATTTTCCCTTTTGAGTTCAGGGGTGTATATCTTCAATGACATCCATGATCGCCACAGTGATCAAAAGCATCCCGTCAAGAAGCAGCGTGCCGTGGCTGCTGGAATCGTGTCACCAGTCAGTGCATGTCTTTGGGGAATTCTTGTCTCTCTGGCAGGTTTTGCACTTCTCTCATTTCCCGGACTGCTGTTGCCTTTCTCACCAGAGCCATGGTTACTGGGGGGCTGCTATCTTGCAGGAAATGTTCTCTATACTTTTTGGGCTCGTTCTCTGCCGTGGTTAGACGTCTTGTTTTTGGCAAGCTTCTTTCTGGCACGACTCACATTGGGTTGCTCGCTGATGCTCGTCAAAGCCAGTGGAATGTTAATCGTCACAGGATTTCTGCTGGCACTGAACCTGGCTTTGGGGAAACGATATTCCGAGTTGACCAGAGGATATGGACCTGAATACCGCCCGAGCTTGTCAGGGTACAGGCTGCCTGTACTATCTCGTGCCCTTGCCCTGACGATGGCCGCCTGCGGGTTGACTTATCTGTGGTATTGCCTCAACTCAGATCTATTCAAACCCGGGAACTGGTGGTGGAGTGTTGTTGTTGTCACATTGGGGTTGTTCCTTTATTTCAGGGAACTGGTTTTCCATGAAAAGGGGAGAGATCCTGTGGAGGTCGTACTCAAATCGGTATGGCCTCGTTGGATTATCCCAATTTGGATTTTGATGGTGATTCTGGGCATCAAATGGTGAAGCAGTTTTGAGGCTCCCATACCTGTCATACCTGTCAATGCTAATCTAGTCGAATTATGGAGCATTGGACTGAGCGGTTGATTGATATACGGGTCCAAAGGGTTAGTATCTAAGTCAGCGAAGGGGAAATAGCCCTTTTCGTACAATATATGTCTATAAAAAAGTAACGGCTTATAAGGTTACTCATGAGTGATTTTTCGTTTGGAACCTCCTCCAAATCAAAGAGTGCACCAATTCTTGTCGTCGGATGGCCTGGTCTGGGAGGAGTCGCTTCTTCCTGTGTCAGAACCCTTTCGCAAGGATTGCAGTCGGAAAGTGTTTCCGCACTCAATCCGGACCCACACTTTGAGTTGGAAGATATTCAGATCAAAAATGGACTTATCTTTCAGGGAAACCTCCCAAAATTGATCTTCCAGAGAGTGCGCTCGGCTTCGAATCAGGAGTTGATTCTTTTCATTCCAGATACCCAAACGATGGATAAACCTCTGGATTTGGCGAGAGCCGTCATCAGAACCGCAATGTCTACCTTTGGGATTCAATCCGTGATTACTTTCGCAGCGATCTCGGGAGTTTTGGAACCGGAAGAAGAGCCTATTGTTCGATTCGGGACGACCGACTTTCATAGCGGTGAAGAATTAGCAAAAGCGGGAATTCCGCCCCTCAGATCCGAACGGATCGTGGGGTTGAATGGACTCATTCTTCTGGCGGCACAGGAGCTGGGTTTGAAAGGGATTTGTCTCGTTTCCGAGATTCCTGTTTGGGGCCTTCATTCACCCAATCCGAAAGCGACGAGATCCTTGCTGAAAACATTTTGTTCGCTGATGTCGATTCGTCTGAATTTTGACCATTTGAATGGTCAAATTCTGGCATTGGAAGAGAAAATGGCTGCTCTTAGAGATGCGTTCTCAAATGAGTCAGGGGAGTCCTGGGATTCTGATAATGGATTTCATCTTGAGCAAGAGGGTAAAGAGATTGAATCAGCAATTGAACGCGGTCTCAGCAAAGTAGAACTCGATGAACTCGAAAACTTCTTTTCCAGAGCCAAATTTGATCGAAGTCAGACTCCGCTTCTGAAAGCTGAACTGGATCGCTTGGGAGTCTTTAAACTCTACGAAGACCGATTTTTGGATCTTTTCAGGGATTTGAGCTGACATTCCGCTTCATGATTGACGAAAAAGCCCCGGCATGGATTCCATGCCGGGGCTTTTTTATGGCGATTAAAAAGTCGGACTAGAGCCCTTGAGCGCAATCCAGATTGTCATTTGTGAAATCTTCTCCGGGATTCGGGAAGGGAACCCAGGGGCCGGGTCCATCCAGGAAAAACCAGTAGAGGAGGAAGATGGCATCGGAAACATCCGAAACACCATCGTCGTTGGCATCACCCGCATCCATGCAGCTTGGGAGTGGTCCGGAAAGGAAAGTGTAATCAAGGTGGAAAATCACGTCTGCAAGATCAACAACGGAATCCATATTGACATCGCCACGGATGAAAAGTTGAGGGACTGGAGGAAGTTCGATCAACAAAGATCCCGGGTATAGAGTGTCTACAGCTACCGAAGTTGTCCCAAAAACGAGCATATTGTTGATGGGAGGAGAGCCGAATCCGTCCTGAGGATTGAATTGAACTGTGGAATCCACAGCCGTTGGCAGAACGGTTCCATGAATAAATGCCACTTCCTGTGGGTATCCGAGGGAAGGCAATGTTTGGCCGTTGAATGGGGGAAGAGCATCGAAAAGAACGCCACAAATGATTGTGCTTGTGGAGAGATCAATCTGTGCCTGCACATATTCAGCCTCGATAGCGCCTGCAAGTGTGCCTTCAACGTCAATCGTCATGGCGGACAGTGGAAAGGGTGTGGGCCCTGAGAATTCGAGAGAGAAGCTGAATCCTGCAATCTGGCCATTCCAGTCAGCCAGCACGGGAATCGAAACTGGATCTCCGGGTTGTGCCGTGACCTCACCGATGCCCAGAGTGGTTGATTGGCCCATCAGGGAAGAACCGCTCAGCAGGACCACTGCCAAAAGAGATACAAATCGAAAAATGTATCGGGACTTGTCCGATTCGGTGTGGGGAGTACCCGATTCAATTTGACTCATCATGATCAAGAGTCCTCTTTCCCTGACAGCATCAATCCTGGTCGCAGGACGACGCAGTGCGTTGAGGCGGGCACTTTGTCAACAAATCGACGTTCGGAATCACTCCCTTGAAAACACATCTTGGGATACGATCTTCATGGTTTGAATAGATCAATAAACATCGACCAGAGTAGATGATACCCCCTCAGGGAGACGTCTCAAGTGGGATGCAGGAGTGCTGAAATGACGGATATTCACGCAATTCGCGGTCTTTACGAAAATGCACGTCAACGCCACGATCAGGCTCGACAGGTATTGGGAAGAGGACTGACTCTTGCCGAAAAAATTCTGTTTTCGCACCTTGAGGTCGATCAGGAGACTCTGACTTCCGTTCCAGAGCGTCGTCAAGATTACTGTGATTTGCGTCCAGACAGGGTGGCGATGCAGGATGCGACAGCACAGATGGCGATTCTTCAATTCATGCAGGCTGGACTTGACCAGGTCCAGGTTCCTTCCACGGTCCACTGTGATCATCTGATCCAGGCACGTCACGAGGCGCAAACGGACCTTGCTGCAGCGGAAGAGGTCAATGCTGAAGTTTACCGATTCCTTCGCTCATCTTCAGAGAAGTACGGTATCGGTTTCTGGAAGCCGGGTTCCGGAATTATCCATCAGGTCGTTCTTGAGAATTATGCGTTCCCCGGTGGATTGATGATTGGTACGGACAGTCATACTCCAAACGCGGGTGGACTGGGAATGCTGGCCGTCGGTGTCGGTGGAGCCGACGCCGTTGATGTGATGGCAGGATTGCCCTGGAACGTCAAGTGGCCCGGAGCCATTGCTGTGCATCTCAAGGGAAATCTGGGCGGTTGGACTTCCGCCAAAGACGTGATCCTCAAGGTTGCAGGAGAGCTGACAGTCAAGGGGGGAACAGGCGCCATCGTTGAATACATTGGCGACGGGGCCCGTTCGATTTCCTGTACTGGTAAAGCGACAATAACCAATATGGGTGCAGAAATCGGGGCGACGTGCTCAGTGTTCCCGTTTGACGAGGCGATGGCACTTTACCTCGAGTCGACAGGCAGGGGAGACCTTGCCGCTCTGGCAAGAGACCATGCTGATCTTCTTGCTCCCGACGCCGAAGTCGAAGAAAACCCGTCGGAATTTTATGACCAGATTCTTGAGATAGATCTCGACTCCCTCGAGCCTCATGTTGTCGGTCCCCATTCACCTGACCGGGCAAGGCCCGTGTCTGCGTTGGGCGCAGAGGCAAAAGAAAATGGCTGGCCATTGGAAATCAGTGCAGCGCTCATCGGTTCCTGCACGAACTCCTCGTATGAAGACATGGACAGAGCTTCTTCCATAGCCGATGAAGCCGTCAAGGCTGGTCTCAAGGCAAAAAGCCAGTTTCTTGTTTCTCCCGGTTCAACTCAGGTCTTCAAGACTGTCGAGCGTGATGGTCAGGCCGGAATCTTTGAGAATCTGGGGGGGACAGTGCTCGCCAACGCTTGCGGCCCGTGCATTGGTCAGTGGCAAAGGGACGATATGGAAAAGGGGACTTCCAACAGCATCGTCAGCTCTTTCAACAGGAATTTTCCAGGGCGTAATGACGGAAATGCACAAACCCTTTCCTTTATTGCCAGCCCAGATCTGGTGACAGCATTTGCGATCGCAGGCACACTCGATTTCAATCCGCTCACCGATACCGTTACGACCGAGAGTGGTGAGGAAATCAAACTTCCGGTACCGGAAGGGGACAGTCTTCCTGACCAGGGATTCGTCACGGATTCCGAGGGATTTGTCGCTCCACCAGAGTCAGGGAGCTCAGTGGTGGTGGACGTTGCAGAAAACAGTGAGCGGCTTCAATTGTTGAAGCCATTCAAACCGCGTGAAGCTGAGCAGCTGGTGGGTATGCCACTCTTGTTCAAGGCAAATGGCAAATGTACCACTGACCACATCTCACCCGCTGGCCCATGGCTGAAATTCCGGGGCCATCTGGAAAACATATCGCGCAACATGTTCCTGGGTGCGGTCAATGCATTCCACGACAGTCCAGGGCTCGGGAACGATCCTGAAACAGGGAGCAGCAAGCCTCTGCATGAGATTGCAGCCTCCCTCAGGGATTCCGGTCATTTTTGGGCGGTTGTCGGCGACGAAAATTATGGTGAGGGGTCGAGCCGTGAGCATGCGGCCATGTGTCCCCGATTCATGGGTTGTGGAGCTGTCATCGTTCGTTCCTTTGCCCGCATTCATGAAACGAATCTGAAAAAGCAGGGAATTTTGCCGCTTAAATTCCAGGATCCTGACGATTATGACAAGGTTCTCCAAGGTGACGTGGTCACCATTGAGGGACTGGAAGAGTTGGCTCCTGGAAGCACTTTGACCGCTGTTTTCCGTCATCAGGATGGTTCAGAGGATCGTGCTGTTTGCAGTCACACTTGTAGCGAAAGTCAGGTGAAGTGGTTTTGGGCGGGTGCAGCACTCAATACTCTGACCTGAATTTGAGAATCGCGATTTCCTGAAGCGGAAATTTTAGCCCCGGTGATATCCTTGAACCTGACGGTTATTGGGATCTCGGAGGGGTTTAGCATGTCATTTCAGAAATGTTTCGCAGGGGTTAGCCAAAGCCCTGTTTTCGTGATGCTCTGCATATGCCTATTGTCTTCTTCAGCACTGGGTCAGCAAATCGAGTTGAATCTGAGCAGTCAGGCAAGTGTCTATGCTCCGGGTGAGTCCTTCCTCGTAGATCTTTCACTGGAGAATCCAGCTGGAGAGACCGTTCGTGGTTTACAGCATGCGGTTGCATGGGACTCAGGCTCTCTCCAATTGTTATCCGTCGATTTACCGGGGTCGCTGAACGGATCACCTGATCCCGAAATTCTTGTTTGGAATGCACCTGAGCCTGCTGGAAGTGGTGGAGATCAGGGTTGTGCAAGTTGGTGGGATGGTTCGGGTCAGGAAGCATTCAGTATGGGTTTGATTCTCAGTGAGAGTTTGTCGGCGACTTCGACTCCCATCGCCCAACTGGAGTTCAGGGTCGTCGGGAATGCACCGAACGGTCTGATTCAACTTTCCACACCGGATCCAGATCTGACATGTGGTTGGATCGGCTCCATCGTCACAGATCAGAATGGGGTCATTCTGCCGACACTTCCGGGAACTCTTGATTTTGAAATCAGTGATGTTTTACGTCCCACAGAATTAGTTTGTGGGGAAGTTGCTGAAACTGTATTCCTGACCTGGCAGGAACCAGTGGATTATTCACAGGTTCAAATCCGCAGAGACGGATTGCTCATTGCTGAAATTTCCGGTGGTCTTGGTTTCTTTGAAGATGCTGACGCATTGATTGGAACCGAGAGATCCTACTCTTTGAGAGGAATTCTGGCGGGGGTCACTTCGCCTGATGTTTCTTGTGAAGTTTCGATAGATGGAGATCTTGAGACTCCCACAGGTTTGAGTTGTACACAAAATGCAAACACCGTTCTTTTGACATGGGAAAACCCACTGCCTTATGAACAGGTGGATGTGTTGAGGCAGGGAAACCTGATTGCGACTCTGAGTTCACTCGAGAACAGCTTTGTCGATTCCGGACCCATTCCCGGAATCACTCTGGATTATGTTCTTCGCTGTTCTTTGGCGGGGACCACTGCCGATTCCGAGCCCT
Source organism: Planctomycetota bacterium (assembly GCA_013911165.1). Classification (GTDB taxonomy): domain Bacteria; phylum Planctomycetota; class UBA8108; order UBA1146; family UBA1146; genus UBA12191. The sequence goes on from JACETR010000008.1 coordinate 25,367, forward strand.
GCGAGATCTTTCTGCCGATTCCTGATGTTCTTTTCATACGAGGTGACATCGATAGTGATGGAGAGCTCAACCTCGTCGATCCAGTGACGCTTCTACAATACTTGTTTGTTTTTGGGGATATGCCCTGCGCTTCTGCTGCTGACTTCAATGACGACGCTTCACTCGATCTTTCTGACGCAGTCAACCTTCTGGCATTCCTCTTTACGGGGGGAGCAGAACCCGCTGCACCATTCCCGTTGGCTGGGCTGGACCCCACACCCGACTCATTGGGATGTGACACAGGCTGTCCTGACGTCACCTGTGGTGCAGGATTCCCCGGGGATGAATGCGCCAGTGCTGTCACAGTGACACTCGGAGATAACAACTTTGACACCTCGTTGATGACAGATTCGGCGGATCCTTATGATGATTCCGGTTGCGAGTCCACCTTCCTGGGCCAGATGTACGCTGATATCTGGTTCGACTTTACGGTACCGGCAACAGGAAACGCGACCTTCTCGCTCTGCTCTGATGAAGTGGTCTTTGACTCAGATATGGTGATCTATAGCGGATCATGTGGACAGTTGGTCCAGCAGGCCTGCAATGGAGACGGCGTCGATGCACAAGGCGATCCGTGCCCGCTTTTGACCTCCAGGATCAACGATTTTGCTGTCTCAGAAGGTGATCACTTTTTCATTCGGGTGGGGGGATTTGATTCTCTCAGTCAATCGGAGTTGGGGCCGGGTGTCTTGACGATCACCATCGACTGAGACCGACCCTGGCAGGGTCACAATCAGATATCTTTGCTGCTTTACCCCTGAAGACGATCGCTGATCGAAGATCTTCGGAGCAAACTTCGGCATGATAACGCCAGAGGTCTACTCCAATTTCTGGCAACTCTGAAGCGATCGTTCCTTCCAGAGCCTGCGAATCTGGGTTTCCAGAAAAGAGCCTCAGTGGAAGGGTCATGCCATCCCCATGGGCCTTGACCATCGCTTCCTTTTGAACCCAGAGATGAAAAAACGACACTCGTCGCAGATCTGCAGGTGATTCCAGCCATGCATTTTGTTCTATCTCGGAGAAACAACGCTGAGCGAGGTCCTCGATGGGGGATTCTTGCCTGATTCGTTCGAGGTCGACTCCCAAAACTGAATCCGAACTGACCGCCATCAGAGCACGATCTCCACAATGACTCAGATTGAAGTGAAGGTTTTGAAAGTGGGGGGAAGCTGAATCGAGTTCCGGCTTTCCGTGCTCCCCGATCATCAAGGGGACCTCATGAGGTTTGCACTGAAGATAATCAGCAAGAATCCATCGTAATCCGAGGCGTGAACGAGTGGCCCGTTCCCCTAACTCCGGAAATATACCCTGGTCGATTCTCTGTCTTTCTTCTCCCACGAGGTCTTCCAGATGATTTTGAATCGAGTCCGGTTTGCCGCTGAGGCTGAACTTCCAGATGTCGATTTCGATGACCGGCTGCTCTTCTTTTTGGTGGTCTTCTGCAAATGGACTCATGTCGAGACGGGCTCTTCTTCAGAGTGGTGCTTTCTGAGACGTTCAATACCAACTGAGGTAGAAACGGTCGGCTGCCAATCGAGATCTCGTCTGGCCGCGGAAAGGTCAAACCAGTGACTTGTAGATTGCTGGTGGGCAACGAATCGAGTGAGAGGGGGCTCGCCACTGAAGAAGGGTGTTTTGTAGATATTTTCAATTAGCCAGCCAGCAGCCTTTGCGAGTAATGGAGAGACCGATGGGCGAATCGGATTCATTTCTGCACATGAGAGGAAGCTGTTGATCAGGTCTTCCGGTGAAGTGGGTTCTCCATTGGAGACAAAGTATGCTTTTCCCCTGCAATCAGGATTGGTGGCGATCTGGTTCAGGGCACAGATATGGGCGTCTACTGCATTGTCGATGTAGCAGGCGTCGATTTTCATGCCATGACGACGTACCAGTTTCAACTTGCCATGACGTGCACGTTCGATGATTCGTGGAAACAGGTGTCGGTCTCCAGGGCCCCAAACCAAATGGGGGCGAAGTGAAATGGTCCAAAACTGATCGCTGTTGGCCGCAATGACCTCGGCCTCGGCGATGGCTTTGGTTCTCGGGTAATCTGCCAGAAAATGGCTGGGGTATGGCTCTGATTCATCGATTCCGATTTGATCTTTGCCATCGAAGACCACGCTGGGGGAAGAGGTGAAAATCAGGCGTTGGACGCCGTTGGCTCTGCAAGCTTCGATCACATTTCTGGTACCCAGAACGTTGGCTTGCTCAAAATCTTCACGGGGGCCGGAGATGGCGGCCAGTGCCGCAACATGGAAAACCGCTTCGACTTCTTTCATGGCGTCCATGAGCAGCTCTTTTTGAGTGATACTGCCCTGATGGTGAGTGCCACCCAAATGATCCAGCTCGGGATAGTTCCCTCGCTGAAAGGTGACAACCTCATGCCCCAACTTCAGTAGTCGGCGGGTGATGTTGCCACCGATAAAACCACCGGCACCCGTCACGAGGCATTTCATGAAATCGTCCTGCCTGCCATGAGGGCGAGCTGCTCTCGCTGAATTTTGGCATTGTGCCGGATGTCTACAGGAAACGGCCCTGTAATGAGGACACGCTCAATTCCGCGGGTCAGAGGGTTTTCATGTGCTTGCTTTAACAGATCCTGTTGGATTTGTGCATGGCTCACATTGGAATCCGGAGAAGGCTCGACGCAGAGAATCGGTCGTTGGTGATCAGTGGGGCCCACTCCGACAAGAGCGGCACGAAATACATCGGGATGGGTTTCAAAGATGCGCTCCGTGGCCACGGTATCAAGAGGTCCCTGAGAGGTCATCACCCTCTGACTGGTGCGTCCTCTGAACCAGATCTGATTGTCAGAATCTTTCATGCCCATATCACCTGTGCGATGCCAGATCCGGTTTTTCTGATCTGTAAATTTATGGACGGAATCTGCTTCCTCGTCGAACAGGTAGCCTCTGCTCACGGTGGGGCCAGATACCCAGATTTCACCGATCTGACCATTGGGCAGGCCGCCTTCGTTCGGCTTTCCACCCGGTTCAACAATTTGAAGGTCGATACCGTCAACGGCAGATCCAATGCAGACGCCATTTCCTGCTGAAGTAGCCTCATGAGTGGCGAGGATCTGGTCGTGATGGACATGGCAGAGAGGCAATCCTTCAGTGGCTCCATAAGGCGTTTCGATGGATGTCTCTGGAGAAAGGTGATGGCTCAGCGTTTCGATCGCTCCATGTCTTGCCGGAGCTCCTGCGCTGATGACCCGCTTCAATCCCCTGAGCAGGGTCCCGGTTTTTTGAAGATGCTGGGAAAGTGAACTGAGAAGTGCCGGAGAAGCGAAAAGGTTGGTCACTTTGTAGCGGTCGATCAGATCGAGAAGGTGTTGTGGGTTTGCATGAGCCGGCCTGGTGAAGTCCATCACCGGGACGGTAGAGGTCATTCCCATGGCTACACCGAAGAGTCCGAACAGTGGAAAAGTGGGCAGGTCCACTTCACCCGGCTGCAATCGGTGGCATTTTGCGAGCGCATCGACTTGAGCTTCCAATTGACCATGGTGGGCGATGGCACCTTTTGCGGGGCCTGTACTCCCCGAGGTAAAGAGAACCGCAGCGATCTCGTCTTTTCCCAAGACCGGGCCTTCATAGGGGATCTGGTCCGGAATCTTTTTTCTCAGGTGATCAAGCTTCCATGTGTCCGGTGGGAAAGGTCCCGAGCCAACACCAAAACGGTGGCGAATGGTGCTTCTTCCCCAACCCAGTACCAATCTTGCCCAATGTGCTTTGGCGATTCCCACGAAAGCTTCGGGTCTGGCCCTGTCGAGACATGATTTCAAACCGGAGATACCCAGTCCTGGATCGACGAGGATGGGAGGAGCTCCAATCCTCAACAGAGCAAAGGTACATGCAAGAAACTCACGGCCCGGTGTGACCATCAAGACAGTTCGCATTCCTCTGCGAATTCCCCGAAGTAACAGTGCGTGACATGTTCTGTCTACCAGAGCTTCCAGTTCCGCAAAGGTTCGTTCTTCACAGCGACCTTTGTGAAATTCCCGAACAGCGATCTGTTGGGGTGACCGATGTGCATATTCACGCAAGCGTCGATCAACCCCTGCCTGCGGTTGCCCAGAGAGATTGACGGCGGTCAAACCAATCCTCCACGGACCCGGTGTTCTGTACGGAACTTGCGAACAATCGGCAAGATTGTGTTGGGAAATTCATCGAGAAGAAGGTGACCTGCTTCTGGCCAACTGTGAACTTGGGCAGTCGGCCAAAGTTTGAGCCAATGATCGCGGAAGTCTGTATTGAAAACCGGATCCTTTTCACCCCAGAGAAGTAACAGGGGAAGGTGTTTCAACTGATCAAGGTTTCGTTCCACCTGCAGCAATGTTTCCCATGAGGGGTCTGCAGTGCTGACAGGGATATCTTCGACAAATCGGTGAATAGCAAGTCGGTCAGATGAAGTGAGGTATGGGGCCTTGTAGCCCGCCTTTTCCGCACGCGAAAATTTGCGTGTTTTGACACCGATGAGGAGCGTACCGAGGAGGAAAGCATTCGCTTTACGGATTAACCACTCTCCAAGGAAGCCTCTGGCTGGACCAAGGATCGGGGGGAAAGACATTCCGGGTTGAAGAGGGAAAGCCGCCGTATTGACGGCAACCAAATGGCTAAAGCGGTCGGGATTGCGACCCGCGACACCAAATCCGATGGCCCCGCCCCAGTCATGTGCGATCAGGGTTGCACCAGACTTGACGCCCAGGTGATCGAGGAGTCCCTCGAGATCTTCGATCCTGCTTTTGAGACGGTAATCATAGTTTTCGGGTTGGGGTTTGTCGGAAAGTCCGCATCCCACATGATCGATGGCAATCACTCGATTCATGGTCGAGAGTCCGCTGATCATATTGCGAAAGTGGAAGGACCATGTGGGATTTCCGTGAACACAGACGATCGGTTCTCCTTCACCTTCGTCCACGTAGTTGAGGCGAATGCCATTGCCCCGGTCCCAGGATTTCCCGGTGAAAGGATACTCTTCACTGAAACTGCACTGTTTCATCGCCACTCCCATGCGAGCATTCTGCAAACGAGACCACTTCCGATTCCCAAAAAAGCCACACGGTGACCGGGAAGAAGGACTCCCCGCTCTGCGGCCAACGCGGCAGTCATCGGAATCGATACGGTACCGATGTTGCCCAAAAACGGGAAGGTGATGTAGTCCTGTTCCGGGGAGATCCCCAGAGATGGCAGAATCTCCTGTCTGTGTGCAGAACCAACCTGGTGGCAAATGGTCCGGTCTACCTCTTCTGAGCTCCAATTCAGAGTCTCCAGAAATTGATTCCAGGTTTTCAGTCCCAAATCGACACCATGGCGCAGAACGCCAATGGCATCGGTTTCCATGTATTCGGTACGTTTTGCGGGATCAGTCACCGAATCTTCCGATTTCACGCCCCAACGACAGAGTTCATGCCATCTGGAATCGGTTCCCTGTGCTGACCCTACGAGGCGAGGTCCCTGATTACTGACTTCGGAAGAAACCAGTAACAGTGCTGCAGCCCCTGATCCACCTGTCCAGGTAGCGAGGGACCGGGTAAAGAGATCGATATCAGGCTGACGGTTCAAATTATCACAGGCGATTTCGACGATATCACGGGCACTTTCACAACTGACGACGAGAGTCGTTTTATGGCGACCAGAACGAATCGCGTCTTCAGCCAGAACGATGGCATCCATCGTTCCCAGACACGCGTTTGAAAGATCATGGAGTTCCAGGGGATGGATCGCTCCAAGATGATGGGCCACAGCGCATGCCGTCGCAGGTTCGAATCCCTCTCTGCAAACTCCGGTGTAGATCAAGCGGTCGACGGATTCGATGGTCATGCCTGCTCGATCGAGTGCTTTCTGACATGCTCTAGCCGCCATTGAGGAAATGGAAGTTCCCGTTTCCCACCAGCGCCTCTCACGAACACCCGTAAGTTGCTCGATTTGACCCCGGGGAATGCCGAGGTGTTCCCAAGTGGAAGCCATCCGCTCCTCGATGTCTGCGCTGGTGACGACGCAAGGTGCCATTTCGACCCCGAAGGCCGCAAGGTGCAGATCTGGCCTCATGTTCATGACTCTCTTCTGCGTTCGAGGGTGAAATCTTCCATACTGTAGATCGGCAGACCATCGACGACGAGCATTCCATCTGCACGCAGGAAACCGCGTTCATCATCTATCTCGTTGATTTGCGCTTCAACCGTGACTCTCTTTCGATCCGGAATGACCTGTCCTCGATAAGTCCATCGGTGTTCCATGCCACAGACAATACTTCGGTGGACGTATTCACCATGCTGTCCCCAGCGATCTCTGGCCACTTCTTGCAACAACTGGAGCATCGATTCGAGACCGAGGCTACCGGGCCAAACAGGATCACCCATGAAGTGAGCTTTGAAGAACCACGCATCAGGATTTACATCGATCGCTCCCCGAATAAATCCGAGTCCGGCAGTACCGCCATCCGGAACGTAGAGTTCGACCTCATCGAGCATGCGGAACTCTTCAGAGGGACCGGGAGATCTCTGTTCAAGAGAATAAAACTTGCCCTTGAGTGCCTCGCGGGGAGGGACATTTCGAGGTGCTGCTCCGGGAAGTCCAACCTGTGCTGCGAGTGCTTCCGACGGAAAGAAACCGAAATAGGTTTTTCCCCGATAGAGAGGGCCTTCAGAATCATCCACTTCCAGATCGAAGTGCTGAATCCACATTCCTGCTCCATGATCGGCTGCCGTCATTTTGACTCGAGTGGTCAGCAAACCTGTTTCAGGTGTGATGGGACGCAACAAAGTGGCCTGACCTCCGAGATTTCGGAAGTGAAGTGGAACGTCCTCTGTCAAGGCAGATCCCACATAGCCCGCCAGCCAACCGCAAGGCTGAAGCGCAATCTCCAGGAGAACAGCAAAAGGCATTTCACCACTGCCGCCAGCATCGAAATACCACGCATCGCTGGGAACCCAATATTCGGCGGTACATTCTGCACCCGCTTCGACGACCCACGGAGTTCCCTTCACATCGACAATCCGGTCGAGGAAGCAATAGGGTGGGCCGGGCAAGCGAGCAATAAAACGGTCGCTGTCAAAAACTTGATAGCGATCCCCGAAAGCGTCTGAAGGAAGTCCAGTTGCAAATGAAAGTATTTGCTCATGACTGTAGAAGGTCGGTTTATCCGAGGCCACTGGAGGGAGATCACCACCTCCACCTGGGGATTCCAATGCGATGACCGGAGTGTTTTCTTTTTGTTTGACGGGCGATTCCTGTGACCACAGATCCCTGATGCGGGTTTCATCAAGGCCTGCCAGTCGGAGGGACAGCCCCTCCATCTCAACGATAGGGCGTCCATCAGCGAGCATCAGTGCGCTGGCTATAACGTAGGGCTCGGGTCGGAAACCGATCTCGTGTACATGGACCTCATAGCTGACACTGCGGGTTTCAGCGGTCACCTGGCCCCTGCAGCGAAGTCGGCCCGCCACTTCAGGAACAGGCATTGCGGAAATTTCATCGGCTTCACCAACCCAACCCCAACTCATCAGCAATACCCTCAGGGTATGAATGCAACTTTCATACATCAGGGTACCCGGCATCACATTGTCGTCAGTGAAGTGACAGGTCAGGAACCAGTCTTCGGGGTGGATGGCCAGTTCTCCCTTGACCATGCCCAATTTGTAATCTCCTCCGCTCGGTTTGAGCTCGGAGATCTGATCGATCAGTGTCATTTTACCGCCGGGCAGCGTCCATGGTCTGGAGAGTTCGCAGCGCTCGAAAGCGGGTCCCAATGACGCGGCCAGATTTCCCTGGCGCAGCAATTCCAACCGGGCTGAGTCCAGAGAGCTGACATTGTTCGGTGCCGGTGGCTTCCAATTCATGGGAGCTTTTGGCTGTGGTCTCGGTCGGTGAGGAGATTGGACGATCCCCCGACCGGATGCCAATTCTTCTGGAGAGAAGAATCCTGCACAGCCATCTCTCATCGTCAGGAAAGGTTCTCCATCCACAGTTGCATCAAATCGAAAGCGGAAGAGAAGGGTCCGGTCCTGCTGGAAAAATTCATCGATGTGAATGTCGTATAGGATCGTTTTTCCGGCCTTGGGGAGATCTGAGTAGAAGGTCACCTGTGCATCGAGCAATCGGTAAACGGAAAGTCCCCGGGTGTGCAGGTCTGCTCCGAGATAACCGGAGAGGAAAAGATCTGCTTGACCACTTTCTACTGCAATCGAAGTGGGAATCCTTCCCGAATCGAGATACCAGCCGTCCTCCAGAACGTCATGCTCAGTCACGATGTGACCGCTACCCAAGGAAAGTGCCTCGCCATTCAGGGACAAGATTCTGTCGACGAGCATCAAGGGCTCATCCGGTAGTCTGACTCTAGTTGGAAATTGATCCGCCTCTCCATGAACAGGGCCGAGGACTGGGCCGACCTTCCCACGGGCAAACTCGAGGCATTGCGAACGGTCGAAAAGGGCTGGTTTAACCATGGAGCTGGAAGGATCTCCGGGTGTTTTAGCTTCCACCACGGGTACAGGTGTGGACTCCGTCAGTGGAGTGGGCACTGGTTGAGCAGAAACTGATTCGACCTCCAGTGACGGGTCGACAACGACAGTCGCATTCTGTCTTCTGCCCATCGCTTTTTGCAGTCGGGACTCCAATCTCTTGCGGCGGTCATTGCCTGGGTCCCCGGTGGGAGAACCAATGTCCTGAGATGGATCGTTTCCAGAACTGATATGGTTTTGTGTCGATGGAGCCATGGGAGTGGTTGCTTCCTGTGAAGCTTTCCCTTCCACGAAGTCACGTTTACTGGAGGTCTTGGAATCGGTTTCGGGTAAATCGGCCGCTTCTGAAACCGGATAAATGGATAGTGAATCCTTTAGTGGAAGCCTACGCTTCATCGATGGAGGAAGAGCAGGGATGTGACGGGGTCCTCTTCCATCAGATATCGCAACCAGAGGACCGGAGGATTCTCTCAACGATGGATTTTCAAGCAGTGCGCTGAAGTCTACAGGTTTGCGTTCGACGGCACAGGTGAGCAGTAATCGGATCAAACTGAGTTCTTCTGATTCACCGCGCCAGAAGAGGGGAAGAGTTCTGTAGTTCTGTGAACCGAGAATCTTCCTTATCAATCGGGAGCAGGAGGCTCCGGGACCTGGTTCGATGAAGATTCGGGTTCCCTCTTGCCACATCGATTCAATGAGATGGGGGAAATCGAATCCATTCAGGGCCTGTTTCAGAATCGAGTCAGCGATCGCTGAAGAAGAAATCTCCAGCGGCTTTCCCGTTGCAGTGCACAAGAGTTTCGCCGAATGATCCGGGGATGAAACCGGCCATTCATGGAGTGAACGGTATTGATCGCGAACTTCATTGACGAGGGGGCAGTGGACAGAGGTGACACCGGAAAGTGGTACCGCTGACCAACCGGTGTCCTGAATCAACTGCTGCAGATCTGAGGGATCTCCACCGAGGACGACTTCGTCGGGTGCATTAGTGAGCAGGAGGAATACTTTGAGAGATTGTTTTCCGAGGGTCGCTTCCACGACATCACGGGGGCGATCGACGACGACTGCAGCCCACGGTTCATCCGGGCCTTCTCCTCCATGCCAGATCTTGCGAGCTGCACGAAACTCTCCACCGAGCCATGCATTGAAGAGATCCCCTTTTTCCAACTGATTTTGCATCTCTTGACGGTGCTTCCAGACTCCCTGGGCAAAAAGCATGGCGGTTTGTCCGAGGCTGTGTCCGCATGCGATCGCGGCTTCGATTCCGAATCCTCGCAAGAGGTCTGTACCAAATCCTCCCAGAGCAACCTGAGCCAGAATTTCTTTGCGTACGTCCTGGGGAAGAGGAGTTGCTGGACTCCAGAAAGCTGGGTCTGAAAGCATCCGATGGAGCATGCCACCGTCACTGCGGGTGGAGGTCAGGGCACCCGAAAAGCGGGTGAACAACTCACGTCCTGCTCCCGGATAGAGACTGCCCGAGCCGGGATAAACAAACCCGGTCTCTCCTGTGAATCCGAGTGCGGTGGGGTGTGAGCGAATGATTTCCCAATTTTCTCCACGGAGATCACGTTGTCTGTCGACGGGGGTCTTGCGGGCATTTTCGAGGGCTTGACGCAATGAATCCAGGTCATGGAAGAGGATCCCCAGAGCCTGTGGAGCCCGGTATTGCGGTGGATGATCTCGCATCCATCGACGGGTGATCTCTCCGGCAGTAAGTGCGGAGAGATCCATGGAACTCAGCCACTGATCGACCGCCTCCAGAGCATGAAGGGGGGTTGTTGATTCACTGAGGATGAAACCGAAGGGCATTTGGCCGTTTGCAGAGATCTGAACTTCGTCGAGTGGAGCATCGATCGCTCCAGCAGTCATTTCTTCCATCTTCATCAACAATGAGCCGTGATCCCCCAACCGCCCCCGGAAATCGACGCGGACGGAAGCCTTGCCCGTGAGAGCATTGAGCCAGGGTATCGGTGGACGTTCGGCAGAGTTGCTAGGCAATACTGCTGAGTCAAACATGTGCAAGCCCTGAATCACGGAGATCAGGGGAGTGGCACAGCCACAATTTTCCAATGAAACAGGCAGGGAAACGACCCGGGTGCCGGGGATGAGGGTCGCCAGGGACAAATTGACCGGGTGATCACTGGTACTCAAAACGATGTCAGGCCGACTGTTTTTCCACATGGCCAACTGGGTCGCTCTTTCGGCGGGAAGAGTTCGGCTTCCCGCGGAGAGACTGTCGGCTGCGGCACAGCCAGTCCCTTCAATGATCCCATGGATCTTTCTTTGCGTATCCCGCGCATCGTCGACTCTTTGAAGAATCAAGGCAGCGGCAGCATCCGAGCGCACCTTGATGCCATCCCTGGCATCACAAACTCTGGAAATGATATCGAGTCCCAGATCGGCAGCAGCGACGACGGCGGTATCACAGGTTCCCTCCTGCAGTTGATTGATCGCCTGCTCGAGAGCCCGGAAGCCACCCAGGTCATCATTGCTGACTGTGTGTGATGGTCCACCTGCTCCCAGATCTCTCGCCAATCGGCTGGCAGCGATGCTACCCAATGCACCCATGACCCTGTTGGCGTCTAGGGGCAGAGACGATTCGTCTTGAAGGGTATCAATCCAGTGTTCGATATCCTTTTGGCGTGCTTCTATACCCAAGTCCTTGAGCCATGCACGTCCCTTTTCAGGAAGCATCCAGCGGAGGTGGAAAAGGCTGCTGCGGGGATCCAGTCCCAAGCCTACGAGTACAGAAGTAGACTCTCCAATTTCTTCCAGACCGGAGTGTTCGATGGCTTCGCGAGTCACCTGAAGAAGAGCTAACTGCTGAGGAAGCAAATCTTTCATCTCTGTGGGAGGGATGCGGAATTCAACTGGAGACCCCTGCAATTTGCCAAAGGCCAAACCATTCGGGAGATCGATTCCCTCTTCACCGAACCAGTGGGAATCGGGAACTCCGAAGTGACCCGGGCAGTCTCCTTGAGATTCTCCCTGCTGGTCAAGATTGAGAAGTACCGGGCGGGAACTCTCACGCCCTTGCAACGGACCGGCAGAGACTCCAAAGCCGATGACGGCGATGGCCGGCTTTTCCAGAGGACTCCGTGGTTTCAGTTCACTGCGAATCTCAGATTTTTTCGGCTGGTACTCTTCCACAAGAAGATGGGCATTGATGCCACCGAAACCAAATGCACTGACAGCACTGCGTCGTGGTCGACCATTTTGTTGCAACCACGGCTCTGCAGACCCGGGAATCCTGAACGGTGAGTTCTCAATGGGAAACTCACCGGGAGTGTCCCTCTGGTCGGGGAGCGGAGGGATCTCTCCATTTTGCATCGACAGGATCACCTTGATCAAACCTGCGCTTCCGGCAGCCGTGAGAGTGTGACCAATCGATGATTTGATAGAGCCAAGGGCACACTGACCACTTTGCCACTCATGACCATCCCACAGGTTTTGAAGACTCTTCAGTTCCGTGGCGTCTCCCACAGGGGTCCCCGTGGCATGACATTCGATGTAATCGACATCATTGGGAGACCAGCCGGCTTTGTCGTATGCCTGACGCATCGCACGGACCTGGCCCTCACCAGAAGGAGCCAACAATCCACCGGAGCGGTCATTGGAAAGTCCCCAGCCCCGGAGGACACCGTGGATCTGCTCTCCTGCCTGCAACGCATCTTCGAGTCGTTGCAGACGAAGGATTCCCGCTCCTTCACCCACGACGAGTCCCTGCCCGCGGGAATCGAGAGGTCGACAGCGACCTTCAGGAGAGAGGGCCCGTAACTGGGAGAATCCCATTTGAGTAAAGAGTGCATCCGGTCGCGAAACTCCTCCAGCGAGAGCCTGATCGCATCGGAAGGCGAGAAGATCTTCACAGGCGCGGGCAACGGCATAGAGTGCCGAAGCACAAGCCGCATCGAGAGTCCATGCACCGGATCTCAGGCCCAGGGCAGCCCGGAGTGCTGCTGCAGGGAGGGAGGCATCATGTCGATCAAGAGAGTGACAAGTGGGGACTCCACGGGGACGACGGTCTTCGAGGTTCTCTTTCCCCAGTACAGACTCTTCCAATGTGTCGCCGATGATGGCTTCCGCCAGCGCTGAGGTCGACTCAGTGGGCAGCAGCAATTGACCCAGAATGATCTGCGTACGGTCGGGGTCGAGACGATCCCTCGAATCCCGGCAGGCGCTCAGCCCTGCGTGGACAGCCAGCTGAACAGAGGGGTCGAGGGCCTTCAGGAGATCCGGGGACAGCGCTCCGGATCGCAAGTCGATGGAAGGCAAGTCAACGAAGGCTCCACGAACTGCACGGACGCGGTCCTTCTGAGGTTCTGAGCCGCCATTGGCAGAGGTCGGTGGAAGCGTCCAGCGCCCGGGAGGAACCTCTTGGGTGTGATCCGCCCCGTCTCGAACCATTTTCCAGAATTGGGAGTCATTTTCCGCTCCGGGAAATATGAACCCGGTACCGACGATAGCGATCCCATTCAAGACGAAGCCTCTTCACTCAATTCCTGCTGTTGGAAGGCCACCTCCAATGCAGAGTCAATCACGACTTCTGCCTCCGTGAGGGTGATCAATGGCAAACCTGTCTCGTTGAGGATTTCAGCACGGGCTTTTGCAGAAGAAGGGCTGAATCGATCGATTTCGATTCTGGTTTCCAGTTCACCGACTCTGGCATTGCCGTGGACTCGAAGCTGACCGATAGCACACGGAAGACAGGGAGCCCCGACAATTTTGTCACTCCAGACGATCAGAGCTTGGAAGATGGCATCGATCCGCAGGGGGTCGACCAGCCAGAAGGGTAACAGAGGGGAGCGGAATCCATTTCCGGGAGGGGGAGTTCCCTTGGCAGTGAAAGTGATTCCATCACTGGTGAGACCCAGGACTTTTACGAGGCAACGGAAACTCTCGCCATGGAAGAGTGTGCTGGAGTAATCATGCGTGGGAGGAGCATCATAGGCTCGCAGTTGACATCTTGCAGGCTGTTGATCCCCGAGCAGAACTTCTGTACGGACATGAATCCGCTGTGGATTCGCCCCACTGCGAATTTCCACGGGAACACAAAGCATGCCTTCTCTCGGTTGCGGAGTCCCGCAGTGGAATGAAAGTTGGGCAATTTCCCGTGCCCCGATCACCACTCCCTTGAGGACCCTGAAGTTATCCACTCCCACAAACTCGAGACCGGGATTGCGATGGGAGGCGACCTGAGCACACCACTCGAGAAGCAAAGCCGCCGGGATGACTGCACGCCCCTGCAGAACGTGATCCCGCAGGGCAGGGTCACTGACACAGGAGATTTCCAACTGTAATTGTTCTTCCCAGAGTGATTCTGTCATCGGCGCGGAAGTCGCTGGAAATGCTGACAGCGTTTCGGAGACTTCTTCTACAGGTTGGTCGGTTTCCGCAGAAGATCCGGAAGAAGATCCGGAAGGAGTGACTTGGCGTTCCGGTTGGGGACCTGGAAAAGTGGCGATTTCCTCAAGGAAATCAGCGCGCTCACCATGCTGACAGAGGGCCAGATGATGAACTTGATTGACTGAACCGATTTGACCGGCGAAGTGTTCCGCTCCCGATTTCAGAGGAATCAGCCCCACCCCTTCTGAATGAAAGAGGTCGCGTAGTCCACTTTCGACCATTCCACCATCCCAGGGGCCCCAACCGATGCTGCCTACATGGCAGGTGGGCCTGTCGACCGCCGTTTGGAGTGCGATCTGATTCAGAGTCTCATTCGCTGCTGCATAATCGGATTGACCTTTTCTTCCAAGAGTGGCCGTCGTCGATGAGAAGAACTGGACCAGTTTGAGACGATCATTTTCACAGAGGTGCAGGAGATTGCGTGCGGTTTCGACCTTGGTTTCCCAGACCTTGAGGAAATCGGCATCCGATTTCTCAACGATCCAACCATCGGCAAGAACACCGGCACCATGAATGATTCCACGTACTTCTCCATGGCGGGTTCTCGCCTCATCAAGAATCGCAGACAGTGCTGGGAGTTGACGCCCGTCGACTGAGCGGTAGGTGACCTGACATCCCCGGGATTGCCAGTCCTTGATCCTGCCCTGAATCTCCCGGGACTGACGGATCAAATTGGCTTCCTTGCGGACTTCAGCAGGTGTTCTCGATCCTGTTCCAAGATCAAAGAGTCGTGACTCCAGATCGGCATCGGCAACACCGACAGCCCAATCCGGTTCATTGCCGGGCTCAGGAGTTCTGCCCAATAGATAAAGTGCGGGACTGCAACCCCTTGTCAGTGCGTCGAGACATTCCGCGGTGACTCCTCGGGCTCCTCCGGTGACGACGATCAGGTCACCGGATTCGATGGGAACGCGCTGCTCTGTTGGGGGAGAGATCGGATCGAGGGACCAACCCTGTCTACCGTGTCGACCCAGACCGACGAAAGATTCGTCTCCATGGAAAATCTCTGCAACGATTTCACGGCCGACGCTTCCCTGGTCGATCCCGCTATGGTCAAGGTCGATTCCACGAACGATGAAATCGCTCCATTCGCGTGCTGCGCAGCGGGCGAGACCGAGGAGAGCTCCACCCATAGGATCATGTTGAGAATCTTTTTCGCTGCCCCAGTTTCCTCCCAGACGAGTGACGAAATGGGCGGACGAAAGTCCTTTGGGATGATGACGCAGGCACTGGCCAGCCACTCTCAGCCAGCGGAACAGTTCGAAAGGTTCAGAAGCTTGGGGTTCAGCCGACCCGACAAGAACAAATCCGCTGATCTCATGCTGGTGGGGTGAAACCTGATCAGAGTCCCGGAGGCTCCAGGGGCGTGCATTCACTCCCCGTTCCGTCAGTTCCTCAACGATCTGTTCACGTACCAGAGGATCATTGCTGATGACCCACCAATCCAATTCTGTGTCGAGGATCCTCTGCGTTGCGGTATCCCGAGCAGCGAGAGGTGTGGTCGTGGTGACCGCAAAATTCAGCGGAGGAAGATCAGCAACCGGTTCCAGTATCTGTGGCTGATCCGATTCAGTCTGTAGTGGCGAATGCCCGGCATTCTCAGGAGTTCCCCCGGAGTACCAGCCGGCAATGTCCGAGATGGATCGGAGTGAACCGAGTTGGTCTGCAGGGATTGCGGTCAGATCCGGTCGGTGTTGGCGCAAAGCGGAGAGGATCTCGACTCGCTTGATGCTGTCGATGCCCAGGTCCGCCTCCAGATCCAGATCGGTTCCGATTGCTTCAGAGGGATACCCGGTTTTTTCAGCGATGACATCAAGGAGTAGAGCTTCCAGTGATTCACCGGCAACTGGAGAAGTCTTTTCTTTTGTTGACGGGAGAGGAGTCGCGATTGTCGGATGACTCTCCTCTTCGACGGGGTTCCGGGGAGTGGGGCTGGAGCCACCAAGAGCTTTCACCAATTGATCGATGGTTCTCAGGGAGCCCAATTGTTCCGGTGGCAGTGTGGGAAGGTTCGGATCGACTTGCCGCAAAGCCGACAGGATTTCTACCCGCTTGATGCTGTCGATTCCCAAATCTGCTTCGAGGTCCAGATCCGTACCGATCGAGTCGCTGGGGTATCCGGTTTTCTCGGCGATGACGTCGACCAGCAATTGTGTGAGACCAGCCGAGCCTTCATTCGTTGGCAGTGGCCCAGCGGAAGCAGGTTGGGAGGAAACGATCGGAGTGGGAGCAACGCTCTCCACGGGTGGGGCATGGGAGGATTCGCCATAATGCTCGACGATGGCAGCAATAGAGCGGAGAGATCCAAGCGTTTCTGCAGGAAGTGCTTGCAGGTCAGGGCGGTGCTGACGCAGTGCGGAGAGAATTTCCACACGCTTGATACTGTCGATGCCCAGATCTGCTTCCAGGTCCAGATCGACGCCAATGGCGTCAGCAGGATAGCCCGTCTTCTCGGCGATGACTTCGATCAGCAATGCCCCGAGAGAGCCAGCCTCTGACGGCTGAGCCAGCGCGGAATCGGCAGAAGCTGGAGTGGTGACTGCAGGCGCTGGATGCTCCCTGGGAACCGGCTGCGCTCCTGAGGTTCCGGAATAGTGATCGACAATCGAGGAGATGGTTCGCAGGGATCCCAGAGTTTCTGCGGGGAGGGCTTCCAGGTCAGGTCTGTGTTGTCGCAGTGCAGAGAGAATTTCCACTCTCTTGATACTGTCGATGCCCAGATCTGCCTCCAGGTCCAGATTCACATCGATGGCGCTTTGTGGGTAACCGGTTTTTTCGGCGACTACCTCGATCAGCAACGATTCGAGTTCGGGGTCCGCTTGAGACTCAGGTGGCAGCGGGTTCGGAGTGACAGTGGCGACGGTCTCTGGTTCAGGAGCCCTGTCCGATTGCGGGAGCGTGAATCCGGAATCGTTGCCTTCACCGGTTTTCAGGAAATGGTCGACCAAGGCATCGATGGTTCGCAGGGATCCGAGAACCTCCGGAGCAAGGGTTGGCAGTGAAGGACGTTGCTGACGCATTGACGAAAGAATTTCAACTCGCTTGATGCTGTCAATTCCGAGATCCGCTTCCAGATCCATGGCGGGTTCAATCGCATTGACCGGGTAACCGGTTTTTTCTGCGACCACCTCTGCCATGAAACTGACCAGAGAATCCCGTTCTATGGAATTACTAATGGGCGGAGCCGGTTCGGGTGTGGGCAAAGTCGCGGGAGGAGCCGGATTTTGAGGGGGAGAGGCTGCTGCGACAACTTCTACAGCGGGTGGATCGAAGGTGGCAACAGGAGTCTCACCCTGAAGGGAACGAGCCAGTGCATCTTCGGCGGCTTGTTGCTGACGATCCAGAACGTCTCGAATCTCCAACGCTTTTTCGATGGCATCCATCAATGCCTCTTGTTGATCCATCAAACGGGAATCTTCACTGGCCGGAGAGATTTGATGGAGAGCCATGGCAGGAGAGGGGTCTGTCGTTACGGGTGATTCCATCTGAGGTGGAGTCATGGTTGGGGCGGGCAAATGTGCGGGGGCAGCGGGAATGGGACGCGGTTGACTGTTGGCCAGCCCTTCTCCCGGACGCAAGTTTGCACCACGCAGCCAGACCACAGGGCCTTTACCCTCAACGGAGGCTTTTTGTTGAAGAGGTTTCCAATTAGCCAACTGCACGCCGTACCCACGCACGGCGATCAGGGCCACTGCTCTCGCAAGAGTGCGGCAATCAGCGTCGGTTCCACAGGTGGACTGAACCCGAACCTGTGGATTGCGGTCCGTTGCGATCGCCTTGACCAACCCACTCAGCACTTTTCCGGGGCCCACTTCAACGAAGGTGTCTGTCCCCTGCGCAAGCATCGCCTCGATCATTTCTTTGAAGAGAACAGGACGAGCGATCTGGTTGGCAAGAAGAGATCTGCATCCGGTTTCATCTGCGGGGTAGGGTGTTGCAGAGGAATTGGCAAAGACCGGTGATGTGCTGCTGTTAAAACGTACCTTTTGAAGAATTTCCCCAAAAGGCTGGGCAGCGGAAGACACTCGGGTGGAGTGGAATGCTGCTGCCACAGGCAGAGGAGTGCAGCGCACACCCCTGTTTTCGAGAAGGACACGTGCGGCCTCGATGGAATCAGATCCTCCGGAGAGGACGGCCTGTTCCGGAGCATTCCGATTGGCGACCACCAGATCCGGCCAGTTTTCGCTGACGAGGCGTTCCAACTCTTCCAGCGGTAGATGGACCGCCAGCATCGATCCCGCATCCATTCCTCCCGCTTCAGCCATCAACTGGCCACGGAAGTTGGAAAGCTGATGGAAATCGGTATCTACAATCCGTCCGGCGGCTGCGAGTGCGGTCAATTCGCCATAGGAATGCCCTGCAAACAACTCTCCCCGAACTCCGAGAGTTTCGAGAACCCGATAGAGTCCCAGGCTGATTGCTCCGATAGCGGGCTGTGCCACTTCCGTCTGTCTCAAGCGGTTTTCCTGTTGAGTGAGCGCATCGCTCCACGATCGAACCGGCCAGATTCTTGAAGAAAGTCCCGAATCTTCATGGGAGTTCCAGAAACTGGCTTCTGCCTTGTCCACTGTGTGGATCATTTCCGGGAATCGGCACGCTTCATGGCGGCCCATGTCTACCCGTTGGGAGCCCTGTCCAGGGAAGATCACAGCCAGAGGCCCCCGTGGTGCGCCATGGTCACGATCGATTCCGACCGGCAGGTGCCATCGGGGTTCAGCTTCTCTTTCCAACTGTTGAAGAGCCTGACTCAGCAGTTCAGTGGCATTCGAATTCTCATGAAGAGTGATCACCAAACGATGCTGGGAAGCGGATCGGAATGACCGCCGTGTCTCGCGGGCAAGTGCATGGTGAGACTCTTGACTCTCCGCTTCATGCCAACGCTTTTGGAAGTCCCGGATCGAATGCTTCAACTGGTTGGAGTCGTCAGCTGAGAAAGCGATCAGGTCACTGACACCCAGCCAATCGGCTTCGCTTCGGCTCGATTGATTCTCTTCGAGAACAGCGTGGAAGTTACTTCCACCAAAGCCAAAGGATGAGACGGCGGCACGGCGGGGATGACCTGGTTTCGCGACCCATGGACGCGCGGTCTCTTCCACATGAAACGGACTTTGGGAGTCAGCCAGTGTTTCCAGTGGTCGCCGGATTTTCAGGCTGGGCGGTTGAACCTTGTGGTGGAGGGCGAGAACAGCCTTGATCAGTCCGGCTGCTCCAGCTGCTGCTTTGGTGTGACCGATCTGTGATTTGACAGATCCCAGTGCGACACTCCCCGGGCGAGATCCGGATTGCCGATACAGTTCGTCGAGTGCCTTCAGTTCTGTGGCGTCTCCCACTGCAGTCCCGGTTCCATGTGCCTCGACCAGTTGGATCGTTTCCGGAGAAACTCCAGCCAGTTCATACCCATCTCGAAGGGCTCTCTGTTGACCGGGGGAAGTGGGGGCATAGATGGCCGCACCTTTTCCGTCGGAGGACGTTCCCACTGAGAGAATTCTGGAATAGATCCGGTCTCCGTCTCTTACCGCATCTTCCCAGCGTTTGAGAACGATAACACCAATCCCTTCTCCGAGAACGGTGCCGTCTCCCTCTGCATCGAAGGGGCGGGCGTCGCCTGTGGGAGAAAGAGCCGGAGTTTTTGAAAAGCACATGTACATGAAGATGTCATTGAAGGTGTCAACTCCACCGGTGACGACGAGGTCGGAGCGACCGTTCTTCAATTCGAGACTCGCAAGATGCAGCGCCGCCAATGAAGAAGCACAGGCCGCATCGGTCACACAGTTTGTTCCGTGAAGGTCGAGTCGATTGGCGATTCGACCGGCCACGACATTCCCCAGCAATCCCGGGAAAGAGTTCTCCTGCCAGTCGACGTACCCCTCGGAAATTTTTTGCACAACCTCAGAGGCGATTGCGTCATCCACTCCTGATTCTCGCAATGCTTTCCACCAGAGCGGATGACCCAGTCGCGCACCCAGGGGAATTACCAGTTCCAGTGCGCCGGTGACGCCGAGAATCACCGAAGCTTTTTCTCGGTCGAACGTTTTCTGGGCGTCATATCCGGCATCCTGAAGCGCCTGTTTTGCTGCAACGAGACCCAGAAGTTGCGAGGTATCAGTCGCTTCCAGATCCCGGGGAGTGATTCCGTATTCCAGCGGATGAAACGGAATGGGGGAGAGGAATGCTCCGCGGTTGCCATAGGTTCGATCAGGGGAATTTTTATCCGGGTCGTGATAGTCATCCGGAGTCCAGTAGCCATCGGGGACCTGACCCACATGGTCTGACCCTGCACGCATTCCGGCCCAGAAGCCGTGGCGATCATGGCTGCCCGGAAAGAGGCAACCGAGTCCAACCACTGCAATGGAGTCATCTTTGGGAGTGGAATCTGAGAAAGAAGAGTTCTTCATCAACGATACCTCACGGCTGAATTCGGCTGTTTGTCGAGAGTGAAATTCTTTAGTGCGAAGTCGGGAGTGGCCCAGGGACCTGCAGGGATGGAGCAACCCATTCTCTGGAGATCGAGAAGTCGCCAATGTAGGGCGGCACCCTGCATCAGGGCTTCAGCGACGGTCGCCACTTTTCTGGAGGAAGCATGCTCCAGAGAACTGCCCTGAACCCATTCATTGAATGCTCCCATGGCAGGTCCGCACCAGACCTGATAATCGAGAGCCCTGTCAGCGATTCCGCGATTAGCCCAGTCGGAGGATTTCCCCAAGTACCAGCGGAAGACCAGTGCCATTTTGTGGTGGGCGTCCTCTTCTGCTCGATGAACCTGTGAAGGTTCTCTTTCGAGGAAGAACTGGCGAGTCAGTTGCCAAACTTCCTCAAGGGGCATGCGGAAAATTTCTTTCTCGATGCGTTGTCTGTCAACGCTGGAGAGTTCATCGAGAGAAGAATGATTTCTGTAGAGTTCGAGCAATTTTTTGGCTCTTGGACCAAACATGGTTCCCCTGCGCAGCACTTGCAGGTGAACGCCCATTTCAAACATGTCGGAAGCCGGGGCCATGATGACATCTGCAGGGCCAGCTTTTGCAAGGTGCTCCCTGACCACATCACTGGTGCCAGATTCAACACAGGACTGGTGAACCGAACCCACGACGACATACCCCGCGCCGAGTGCGAAGGCTGCAGAGATCGCTGCTGGAGAGCCAAGACCTCCCGCTGCACCGATTCTTACGGAATTGACCCGAGGAAGAGTCTTGCCGAGACGGTCGCGTAAATCACAGAAAGCAGGAACCAGTGTGGAGAGGGGACGATTGTCTGTGTGTCCGCCCGAATCGGCTTCAGCGGTGAGGTCGTCACAGATGGGCCAGTCCCTGGCCCAGTTTGCCTGCTCTTCGGTGATCTCACCGCGCTGGAGCCAGCGCTGGACCCATTCTTCGGGAGCGGGAGACAGGAACTTGCTTGCCACTTCCAATCGGGACGCCTTGGCCATGATGGAGAGATCGGAAATCACCTCACCTGAGGCCAGACGGCGCAAGCTTTTCAGTCTCATTTTGACGAGTGGCTCTGTGAGGTCGATGTATGCGCTTGCTTCAACGTGCCGAACGCCTCGTTTCAGCAGGAGTTCTGCAACATCCGATTCAATCGTCGGCTCCGAAGGACTGTGGATCAGGTTGGCTCCCCATGTTCCCCCGGGGTGGCGTCGATTCAATTCATCGATGGCCTCTTCAACCCTGTTTGGAGTTTGTCCCGCTGCTCCATAAAAGGCCAAATTTCCGGAGGACGCCAAGGCAGAGACCAGATCCACACTGGCGATACCATTGGCCATCGATCCACCGACGTAGGCATGGCGCAGTTGGTGTTGTTGGGTGAAGTGTCGGTCCCCAAGAAATTCTGGAGGTGTGGGAGGCAGATATCCCAATATTGAAGTGGGGGTTCCCGCCGTAGAAGGTGCTCCCGGTGTCCTCGAATTTTCGATCGAGTGAAGACGGGGTTGTGATGGGGAACCGCAGACGAGCCAACCCTTGCCCAGGTCTGCGAAGGCTTTCTCAAATGGGAATTCCAATCCGGGTTCAGAAAATGGAACGTTCGCTGCCGATGGATTTTCGGGCAGTGAATGCGGATCAGAATGTTCCCCGAATCCGGCTGCCATCGACGCCCCCCCGAAGTATTGGAACTGGAGACCGGGAGAGACCCCGGCCAAGGGGGTTCAAGATACATCCGGTAATGGGCGGAAGCACCCAGAATGAGGGGATAGAGGACGATTTGGGGACTTCTCCTCAAATCGGTCACGGACGGCCTGACCCGACTCAGGGCTGGACGAACAATTCGTAGGGAAGATCCGCCAAAATCGGTGAATTGGGCCCTAAAACCCGTATCAGGACCATTCCTGAAGGGTCTGGCATGACCCCGAGAAGGTAGGGGTCAAAGAAGAAGGGTGCTTCTGCGGAAGCGGAGAGGAGCAGGTCTCCACTGGCAGGGTCACGGACCTCCAGTTGGGGGATCAACGAGGAGCCCTTTCGACGGGCCAAAACCTCAACCTGCAGTGGCTGTCCGGGAGTCACTTCAAGGAGGTACCAGTCCTCATCGGAAGGAGAATTCAGCTGACCAGTAACCCTGAAGGATTCTCCGGGAAGAGGTGGGGTGGAAGCAGCGGAGTTGTTGCTCAGATCAAGGATCACATCCTCTTCGATGAGTTGCCCGACGTTCTGGGAGACGACCCGATACAGGTCCGATCCATTTTCAAGACCGTTGTGAGGCAGGATCTCAAGGAGTGTTTGATCCCCCGGAAGTAAGTCCGGGTAGTCCAGTCGAACCACTTCGTTTTCGACGGTCACTGCCAGTTGAGCCCGTTGGTCAATCCCATTGACACTGAAATGGAGGGCGTCCGTCAGCTCCGGTGATGGGGGTCTGGTGAAGCGCAGCTCCCATGAGGTCGAACTTTGAATCGTCGAAGAGGACGGACTGATCGACATCAGTTGTGATTGACTGGGGGGATCAGGCAGTGCGGTATCAGGTCCGACAAAAGAGAGAGGATTGTTTCCACTGGGGCCAATGTTTTGTGGAATGCCATCAATATCTTGCCAGGGGTTCCCGCTGTTGAGAGCCGCAGAATTGGCAAGGGGAGTCGAATCCTCCATGGGGCCCTGTCCCGGTTTCCAGACGATGATTCCGACGGGGCCTCCAGCCCTCGCAGGAGGAGGAATCACTTCGTAACCACCACCGACCAGAGGAATCGAATCACGCAGAATGCCATCATCTGCCAGTTCAATCATGGTTCCAGGACTCAGGGAAAGGGGTGTCGCCGAAGTCAGGACTCCGGTCGGATCCCATTCTCCCCACTGAATCTCCACCGGTTCGGCAAGCAGATGGGTCTCACCCAGAGTTGATCCGTTGGGCAGGGAAACGGGCAGGTTAGTCCCGGCGACGAGGCTGTAACGGATACAGCCGAGTTCAGTCGCATCAGCCGCATTGACGATGCTGTCCTGACACTGAATCACGCCTCGGGGAGCATCGAGTGAACCCAGGGCATTGTCGGAAATCCAGCAGTGAGTGACATAAAGACTGCACAGGTCGAGTGCTTCGACTCCCACCCCCGCATTACCGAGAATGTTGCAATTGCGAATCAGCGCTTCCGAGCCATCCGGAATTGATGACACAGAAACCCCGGCTCCGCCATTGACGGTGATCTGATTCCGATTGACCCGAAATGCGGCCTGGGCATCTCCGT
Organism: Planctomycetota bacterium; assembly: GCA_013911165.1. Taxonomy (GTDB): domain Bacteria; phylum Planctomycetota; class UBA8108; order UBA1146; family UBA1146; genus UBA12191. Next base: position 48,934 of record JACETR010000008.1, read on the forward strand.
CGAGGAATATCCCAGCCAAACCGTTGTCACTGATCCGGGAGTCATCGATTCTGACACGGATATCCAGATCGTCGAGGGGACTCGAGTCGAGGTCGATTACAATTCCTTCGAGAAAATTACCGGTCACTTCACAATTGCGAATCTTGATTCGTGTCGCCGATGGAAGTCCGATTCCAGGAAGATCCCCGGGGATCGATGCCACATCCAGATCGATGCCTTCGTCACCATTGTCAAAAACGCGGCAGCGACTGATCTCAACAGAAGAGGTTTCACCAAAGCCCGAGTAAACCCATTGGCTTTCGATGCCCTCATTGAGGTTATTCCGGAATACGGAATCGTCGATCTGGATTTGCGGAATGCCAACGATTCGCAGCCCTTCACCATTGCATTCAGAAATGACACAATCAGAGATAAAAGCGGTAACCGTGTTTCCTTCAAGGTAGTCCGATCTCAGATCCAGTCCCTGAGTGATGGCTCCGGACATTTGGCAACGGGTGATTCTGCAAACGCAGTCCTCTGCATAGACGCAACTTTCGGCAACCCCATTTCCGCCGAGAATCAGTCCGTCGATTCCACTGAGTTGATCACCGGGACGGATATTGACGAGATCGGTTTGAAAGAGGATTCCAAATTGGCTTGGTTGTTGAACAGGGTCTCTGAGATCGGGATCGAAGCTGCTTTCAAAGCCGCCGAAAACCATCATGCCAGAAAGCAGGAAGAGATTTTCCGGGTACAGACCCTCGGCGACATGAATATTCACTCCACCGAGGGGAATGCTGGTCGCGATTGCTTGCCCCATCGTTGGGAATGCAGTTTCGGGGGTGAGTCCATTTGCACCACCCTGAGCTGCGCCCGATCGAACATAACGTATGGGGTGTGGGGTGACAGGCCATGAAACCTGCTCAGGGCTGACTTCAAGATCCGTATCTCTGGCGAGTACCAAAACCTCCAACGTGTTTCCATTGGTCAATCCCTCGATCAGAACGTGGTCGGTTCCAATGACTGAGGTGGTCGGTTGGGAAAGATCAAAAGCGTTACCAAATGGAGTGACGTAGATGAGGTATTCAATTTCGTCCGCAGGGGTCAGGTCATCGGTTGCTTCATTCCAGCCGACACGGATCCAACCGTCTCCTCCCAACAGATCAGCCACTCCGCCAAAGCGGGGATGGGTGACTTGAGCCAGACCGCTGGAACCCAGGCCCTGTGAGTCATCGATGGCGATCTGGTCGATGGTCGGGCGAGCGGGAGGTTCAAACCGGCTACATCCGATAATAATCAGCAGCAGAAACAGGATTTGGGGTCTTGATCGCAAGGTCTATGTCCTAAAAGTAATACTTGAACTGAACCGAGGAGAACCAGCTGTCATCCGGTTCGGATCCGAATGCAGAACCGGGCATGAAATATCCCACTTCAAACTCCATGTCGATCTGATCGAAGACGTCATTGAGTCCAATGACCAGATCAATTTCCGAGCCGAGGTCACGGTCGATTCCATTGGGATCGAGTCTCAAGCGGGTTCGCCTTAAAAAGTCTGCAGCTTCAACCTGATTATACTGGTGATAGACGATATCTACGCTCATGTTTTCATAAGGACGAATCCCTCCGCCCAGTGTCAAAATGGACATGTTGGAAAGCTCGGGACGAAGAAGGACACCCAGGTAACGGTAGGAAGATATTCCATAGTAGCGCGAATTATTGTCCTGATATCCGGTCTGCCGGAAAGAGTGATCTGTTCCATCGTCCGGATCGTCATCCCCGGATCCCCAAGCCCAACCACCGAATAAGTAGGGCTTGCCCCACTTGTCGTCAAACCTTCTTGCCACTTTCAAGTCGCAGCCAAACGCGGAGATTTTATCAAAGCCTGTCACTCCTGAAACGTAGGCAGCGTCGGCCCACCAGCGGAGGTCTCCATCGAGGGCACGCCCATGTGATTGAAAACCGACAAAGAAGGGCGATTCATTGGGGAGCTGGACGGCAAGATTGGGGTCAAACTTTCGATCCTGAATGATATCGATCAGGTAAATCGAGTGCTGGGTTTTTGATTTCGGGCGATAAGTCCCTACCAGGATATGTTGATGGCGGTCTTCCAATTCAACAGGAGGATCACCAATGAAGGAAGACCACGAAGCCTCAACGGAGTAGGGGCCCTCTTCCCAGCGAAGTCTGATCGCATCGAGAGAAGAGTCGTAAAACCACTCACGGCCCTCATCGAAATCCATCCTGCCGATCTCAACTGAAAGGGGTTTTCCCAGGATTCCGTTCTGGAAATAGTAGAGCTCTTCTAGACCCCTGTCGTCTTCTGAGAGTGTGACAGCCTCATCGTCTTCATCGGTTGTCGAGTTTTTAGCGCGACCTTTGGCGAAGAAATAACGATCTGAATCAAGGGACCACAAAGCCTGGAGTGATATCGACCACTCCCTGTCAGTTCGATCAGCAAGCTGGTTGTCATCCAGATCCAGATTGTTGCGTTCCTCGAACTCGTAATAGAGTCTGCCCGCAATCCCCAACTTTCCATCCAGAAAGGTTTGTCGAGATTTGGGTCTTCTCTCATCTCGGTCAAACATTGGCATTGCGACTTTTCGAAAAACTCCGCCTGGAATTTCAGTGGAGCTGCCAACCCTGCATGGAATTCCGTGGATCGTCAGAATCGGTACTCCGTCTTCGTCCAGATCCTGAGATTCCACGTATCCTTCCAGCTCCAGCAGTCCCGACTTCCTGTCAGCAGGATTTGTGTCCACTTCAATCTCGACAGCCTTGAAGATCAGTGGAGATACGAACTGCCCTTCAATTTCGAGGCGCCAGTTCTTTTGGATTTCAGCAAGTTCGTGGGATTCTTCGTCGTCTTCAGAATCGTCAAAGTCGGTCTTTTCGTCGACGAGAATGGTAAAGGGGCCAACGGTGATCTCGGAGCGCTGAAGATTGACTGAAGAAACCTCTCCCTTGATTTCGAGGAACTCGTCATCCTCTTCCTGGACCAGCTTTACTGCTTCAAGAAACTCTCCGTCATATCTGCCGTCTATTTCAACTCGTGTTCCGGGAGTGAAGCGGATCTCTGGATCATCAGAGGTGCTGTTCGGTACCTGCATACAGAGCAATAGCGAAATCAGAATCAATGGATTGGTCATGAGAAGATTCCCTGCCATTTTCCGGAATCTGAAAGCAGTTCGTTCAGATCCTGTTCAAGGGTTGCCAAGAGTCCTTCAGGACGATTCCTGCGAGAGTAGATCAATAACAGTCTGGTAAAGGTGGAGGCAGTCCAGGTAGCCAAACGTTCTTTATCAATGTTTAAATCAGCCATTAAACCAGAGATCTCACTGGCACATTTCTCCCACGGGACGGGCAATCCCTGGAGCGATCTCAAGCGCAGGTGAGCCAGAATATTTCCGGCGTCGAGGGCGGGATCGGAATTTGCCAATAGATCCAGATCCAAAAGAGTCATCTGGTCTTTCGAAACCAGAACCTGCTTGTCATGGAAATCTCTGTGACAGACCACCGAAGTAGCAGGAGGAAGTTGTTTCAATCGGTCGATCACTTCGGTCACGATGGGATCGACTCCATTGGAAGGTTCCGCAAGGATCCGATGAAAAACTTCATTGCGTTTTTCGAGGATGTCCACTTCATCCGTAACAGTGTGATCCGGCAACTGGTCACTGGCGGTTGTCGTTCCCAAAAAACGAAGAATTCGGAGGATTGCCTGAATGTGTGAATCTTCCCACTTGCCTGATTTCCAGATGGAATTGAGGCTTTCTCCCGGAGCTGCTTCGACAATCAGTGTTTTTGTTTGGCTGTCCCAACTGGAGATTTGGGGAATTTGAATCGAATGTTTTGCTGCAGCGGTTTCAAGGTGCTTCCAGCGATCAAGGACCTGCCGATCCTTACGGAAAACCTTTGCAAACTGCTGGTTTCCCAACCTGAAAATCGCTCTGCTTCCGAGTCTCCACGCCAGCAGTTCCACAGGAATCCCCTCAGAGATCCAACGACCTACCATCTCTGGTAATGCGGGCAGTCGTTTATCGGACATGGGATCCAGAGATTCGAGTTCACCAGTTTCCGAGAGATGGTGCCAGTGGATGGCATTCTCACCGGATCCTCCATGAAGGCAGTACCATCCTCCCGATCGGGCCTCTTCGACCCTGAGCCATGGACCCCCTTGTGCGAGGGCAGATGCAAGCGTTGGAGTCAGTTTCTGCGTCCATGGGAGTGAATCAGTCATGTCTCAACTCCCGCCTTTTTTCAAAAGCATTTCACAGTGACTGACAGTGTCCTGCATCTCATTGATCCAAGTTGGAGAAAGTGATCTGAAGGGTTCAAAGGCGCGTCGCAAGCAAGCGATCAATCTGCCAACCAGTATTTCCTGACTCGAAATTTCCCTTGGAGTTGACCGTTGATAGCTTTCCAAAAGAAGTTTGGCGAGGTGTTCTGATTTTCCGAGATTTGACAGGTCCTCCATGACAGAGCCAAGGTCCACACAAGCATACCCACGACCCGCCCGATCGAAATCGAGAAGGTAGGGGGCGTCATCGGTCAGCAGTATCTGTTTCAGGTGCAGGTCACCATGGGCCAGTACTGATGGAACGAGATTCAACGTTGGCACCAAAGTCTTGATCTGATTGGCCAGTGTCAAAAAGTCAAACCTGTATTCCGGAAGCATTTCACCCAGATCTTCCGCCGTTTGCTCAATTTCTTTTGCAAGAATTTGAGGTGGACTGTGAGTGCTGATTTCCAGCGGAATTTGGTGGAACTCGCTGAGTGCTTTGCCGATTTTCTGAATCACTTCTCCAATATCTGGAGAATCAAGATCCGGATGCTGACCTTCAACCCACTCATGACCAAAGATGTTCATCGCGGGAGAGGTCCCCAAAAATCGTGGAGTTTGAAAGTTTTTACAGTTTTCAGTCGCGTGGGAGATGGAAAGAGCAAGATTTCGGGACCTGGAAATTGATACTCTGTTTTCGACCTTCAAGTGCAACATTTTTCGAACCTTCAGGTCTTCCTGAAGATTTCTCAATTTGATTTTTGTTCTCAGGACAGCTCTTCGGCCCGGTTTGTATGCCACCAATTTGTGCCTCGTGAGACTTCTCTGAAGTCGCCAATGATCGTATGTGATCGTACCGAGCATTGGTTCAATGAGTCTTCTGAAACGACTGGGTTCAAAGATTCGCCGTAGTTGGGGGATTTCCTCGTCCCCTGGAAATGGTAAGCCCACAGCAAACGCTTCAGCATCGAGGAACGGATCGAAATCTCCATGAGAACTGGACAGGTTTTTGGACAGGAGCTTGGAATGAAAAATCTCGGCAGCTTCAAGATTTGAAAACAACCGGAGGTTCATTCCCTGTGGTGCTGTCTCCGCTGTGCCTTCAACAGGACCGTTGATAAACAATCTGCAGGATTCAGCCTTATTGCGAATGTAAGTAATGGAACTGTTTAGGTCGGGGACTTCGAAAACCCAACCTTTCTTTTGCCATATCGACCAGAGATCTCCGGAAACCAGCGCATCCAATGCCGGCGGTGAGTACGACGGAAGCGGGAAGTGGCTCATGATACACCTCCCGGGGCTCCCGGCAGGATTCTTCGATTGATCTTGCCGTCTTGCATTTCGATTCGAGAATGAAAGCTGCGTTCCAGATCTTCATCATGCGTGATGATCAATAATGTTTTTCCAACGAAGTCCTCTGTCAGCATTTGTTGGATTTGACGTCGGCTTTTTGGATCGATCGCTGTGGTGGGCTCATCGAGAATGACGATGGACGAATCTCTGAGCAACGCAGTACTGAGAGTCAAGCGCCGCTTTTCTCCTCCAGAAAGATCTTGTCCACCTTCCGTCATCTCCCGATCCAAACCGTCAGGGTCGTCAATGATGAAATCGCAGCGGGCTCTTCTCAGAGCATCAAGCATTTGTTCATCAGAAGCCTCGGGCTTGTGAAACTGTAAATGTTCTCTGACAGTTCCAGAAAGAATAAAACTTTCCTGAAGCACGACGGACAACTGCTCTCGCATACTCCGAATAGTCCAGTTTTTGATGGGGATTCCGTCGATGGATATCTGCCCGGTTTCTGGTTCAAAGAGTCGAAGGAGAAGGGCTGTGAGAGTGCTTTTTCCTGCTCCATTCGGGCCAGTCAAGACAACGTGCTCGCCAGAAGAGATTTCGAGGTTCAATCCTTCGAAGACTCTGCGTTTTGGCTTTGAACTTTTTTTACCACTCTCTCCTTCGATTTCTTCAGGGGAGGAATGGTAGGAGAAAGATACGTTTTCGAATCGTATTTGTCCCTGAAGATGTGGGGCTTCCTCGGCCTCGGGGTCATCTTTCTCCTCGGGGTGGATTGTCAGAATCTCTGAAATTCTGTCAGCACAAGCAGCGGCTTTGCCTATCTTTCCGGAGAGTCGGGCCGCTTTGCGCAGTGGTTTTTGGAGTGACCGAACATAGGAGATAAATACCAAGAGGTCTCCGGGTGTCATTCCAGAACCGATGAAAACCCGATATGCCCCGGCAAGTAAAACGAGAGACAGTCCGCCAGCAAAGATCAATTCCGTCCAGCGGGAAAGTGCAGCCTGTAGTCGAGTGGCCTTAACCCCCTGGCGAAGGGAAGAACGGTTCTTTCGGGCAAACTTTCTGACAACTTCGTCTTCTCTACCCAGGCTTTTGATGAGTTTGAGAGAAGATAGCCCCTCTCCTGTTGTGAATGCTATGTCGCCTTCATGCTCTCTCTGTTTTTTGGCAACTTTGGTGATCTTCACGCTGAATATCCGGGAAAGGACAGCTATCAACAGAAGGACTACCAGCGAAACGAGAGACAACTGCCAATCGATCATTCCCATGAGAGCCAGTGTTGCCAGAGCTTGAACAACTCTACCAGCAAAGTCGACGAGCTCAGTGGAAAGTACATCCCGAAGCATGGGAACATCGCCGGTGATTCTTACCAATAGATCACCGAGTTTTTGATCACGATGAAACTTGAGCGAAAGCAAGAGCAAGTGTGAGTAAACACGCTTTCTCAGTTTCATGATCATTCTTTGACCGGCCACAGCACTGGTAACAGTCCGTGCATATCCTGCGATTCCCTGTCCCACTGCGATCAGAAGTACAGCAAGACTGACAAATGCAAGGAATTGAAGCGGTTGTTGGGCGGGCCACTGGGGATCGATGAAGGGAAGGGTGTCAGAGTTTTCAGGTATCAGCAATCCGTCGAAGATGAACTTGACGGGCCAGGGCGCCAACAAAGCGAAGCCGATTTCAAAAACGAGAGCAAAAGCGGACGCTCCCAGAAGTGGGGCTTGTGCTTTGAGAAGGTCGCCATGTTTTCCAGTGACGGTTCTCCAGTCATGGAGTCCCTTTTTCAGAACCTTGGCCGAACTCATCGAACCGACTCCACCGCTGCGAGGATTTGTTGGGCTCGCATTTGCCAGGTGGCATTTTCAAGAACCCATTTTCTGCACAGGTCGCCCGCATTCGGTTCCACTTTCAATCTGGATAATTCTTTCTTCATACCCTCTGCGAACATGCGGGTATCGCCAGAATCTGCCAGTGTTCCCCTGCCGTCGATAACGAGATCTCCGATCTGGCCACGGTTTGTGGCAACAACCGGCATTCCACAACTGAAGTATTCGTAGATTTTCAACGGCGAAAACCAGAACTCTTCCATCTCCGGATAGGGTGCTACTCCCAGATTACAATGTCCGAGCCATTCCCCGACCGCTGAGTGGGGGATACTTCCTGTGAAGTGCACGCGATCCATCAATCCTTTTTGTTGCACGTTTACCTCAAATGCAGGCTTCTCGGGACCGTCTCCAATACAGAGAAGGTGAGCGTCCGAGCCCAAATCCTTGACGAGATATTCAAAGGAGGTCAGCAGATCCTGGATTCCGTGCCATGGTCTGAAGGTCCCGGTGAAACCAATCAGGGGAATGTTGTCAGGTGGTAATGAGTCGGGACGTTTTGTCGCAGAGGGTTTGAAGACATCCTGGTCGACACCATTTGGGACGAGGATCACACCCTCTTGGTGGCCTCTTTCAGAGACTACCCAGTCCTGGATCTCTTTCGAAACACAGACGACCACATCTGCTTCCCTGAGAAGCAGGCGAGACAGGCCTGTGGCCAGATTCTCATTGGCGAGTTGTCTGTATTTTTTTGACTCCAGAGCAAGAGGACTGTTGACCTCCAATACGAAGGGAACTTGATGTTTCCTGGCCAGATAAAGGCCTCCCGGGTGCCAGAGACTGTATCGCTCATAAACGAAATCATGGACCTCGTCGATGTTGTCCAGTCTGGCGAGAAAGAGTCGACTTTCTCTTTCTTCAATTGATTTGTGCTTTTTACGGGGGGGGAGTTCCATGGCATGAATCGGTATCGTGCCAAGTTTTTCTCCTTCTGGCCGAATCGTATACAGATCTCCTCCCAAGCCAAGCTGGCTGAACGCTTTGCAAATGGAAGCCACATGAATGCTGGCTCCCTTTTGCCCGGGAACAGGAATCCCCGGATCAGCGCATATATAGGAGAAGTTCTTCAGTTTCATCCCTGGTTACCCCCGACGAGCGCTGGTCTCAAAGTGGGATTTGAGGGTTGCAACGTTGGTTGAAAGGTTAAAGAGGTTTTCTGCCCTGCTCCTTGCGGATCCGATTTTCCATTCTTTCGAATCCACACGGCTTTTCATTGATTTGATCCCATCTGCGAGAGCTCTGGCGTCACCCGGTTCGACCAATTCACCCGTTCCTTCCGCAAGAATTTCGGGGCAACCGGTCAAGGTGGTTGAAACCGCAGGAAGGTCCAATGCCAGAGCTTCCAGAAGTACAGTGGGGAGAGCGTCCATATTTCCGTCTGCATCCGGAATACATGCCAAGGCCATCATCGTTGCTTCGGAGCAGTGTCGCCTGACTTCTTCTATGGGGAGGGCACCAAGAAATCGGACTTTGTCATTCAACCCAAGTCTTTGATTCATCTGGTGAAGTTTTTCCTGATCGTCACCATCACCAATAATGTCGACTTGAAGATCCATTCCCTCTTCAGAGAGAAGCTTGATGGATTGCAGGAGAATGTCGAAACCTTTCTTGGGTACAAGGCGGCCGACACTGATTATTTTTGTTGGCTCTGCATTGAGGGGGCTTCGGTCCGACGGAACTTCAAAGAAATCCATATTGATTCCGTTGTAGAGTCGTTTGACCTTCGCTGCGTCGATACCGGGGGTGTGATCCAGAATGTATTGACGATTGAAATCACTCACTGTGATAGCAAATGCGGAATGATCGGTTAGCTCTCTAAACAGGTTCCTGTTGACAGTTTCACGAAAGATATCCTTCGCATGGCATGTAAAGGAGAAGGGGATGTCGTAGAGAAGATTGACCAATGCTGCCATGCGTGTCGAAATTGTGGCGAAGTGTGCATGAAAGTGTTGCACACCGCGCGTGCGAGCTTCAGCACCGATGTAAACCGCTCTCAGCAGCATATCCAATTCTTTTGGAATAGAGTGTTCTCGAAGAAAGTCGACAGCAAGTTGCCAGCGTTCCATGCTTGGGACGATACCCGGCGGAAATTTGGATATCTTGTCCCAATAACTCTCAGGCTTTTCTCTGAGAACGTATTCAATGGTCAGTTTCAGTTCACTGAGACTGCCATGAAATCGACCGTCACCCGGAGCCATCAAACTGAAGACTTCGACTTCAACTCCCTGCCTCTCCAGTTCGAGAATCTCATTGAGAATGAAGGTCTCAGAGAGCCTTGGGAACATCTTCAGGATGTATCCAACCTTGAGAGGCTGGTCATGCTCTGAGGAGGGTGTCATTGACATCTTCTTCTTCTTTCCTTTTTCGGATCATGGTCGAAAGGATCTCGTCAACTCTGGACAAAAAGTTGCCGATTCCGTCCATGTTGAGCCCCAATTCGTCCACGGTTTTCAAATGAGGGGATTCAAGACCTGTTTCGATGGCTTCGATCAGTTTTTCAGAGGTCAATTCATCGGGGTGGATCATGTTGATCAAACCCTTTTGAGAAAACTTCTGGGCCCTGATCCACTGTTCTTTTCTGGGGGAAACCCTGGGAATAATGATTGTGGGCTTGCGAACAGCAATCGCTTCAAGGGTCGCATTGTAGCCACCCATGGAGACGATGACGTCAGCAGCCCTCAGATGATCTTCGAGGTTGGTTGTGAATCGCAAAATCTCGATGTTATTGAACTGGTGGAATCGATCGATCAGATTTCTTGCAGTGACCCTGTTCAGATGCGGTCCTGTCACCAGAGTTCCCACATACTTGTTTGGGAAACTGCTCAGGGCTTGAAGAAAGGTTTCTCCGAGCGGATCTCCATCCTCACCGCCTCCCGCAACACAGACTATTTTCTTTTGGGAATTTCTTCTCAATGTGAGGGAATCGATAAAGTCTGTATGCAGTTTGGAAAGACTGATCCGCTTCAGGTAGCCAAGGTATTCGATTCGTTGATTCGTGGTCTCGCTCAAATGGTAGAGTTTGCCCAAATCAAAGACGTCTTTACTTCCATAAACCCAAATGTGGTCGTAGAGAGATTCGACAAGTAGATTGGCCCCGGATTTTTTCCAGGACTTTCGTACTGTTTCACTTTCATCGATGATATCGCGTAACCCTATTGCGATGCGTGTCCCACGGGATTTCAGATCCGGAAGAAGTGGAATCAGCTCTCCACTCAATCCTGTTGGCACGTGGTCGACAATGAGAAGGTCGGGATCGAAGGCGAGGATTTCCTTGCGAAGTTTGTCTCGTCGGCGACGGAATGCGGTGAGAGTGTTGATTTGTGGATTTCGGGGGATGTACTCGCCGGAGGAATCCTTGGTCATGGGTTCCATCACTACGACACGGGTCCGGACGGGCAACTTGAAGAAGGTGGCCTTGGCAGAACCTGTAATCAGCAGGATTTCGACATCTTCGAGATGTTCCTGGATACGCGAGGCGAGCAGCAGGCAACGGCGAAAATGTCCCAGTCCAAATCCATCATGGCTGTAAAAAGCCACCCGTCGCATGGGTTTGGAAGGGGTATTCCCTTTAGTAGAGGAATCATTCTTCGCCGAGGTCATGAATCTTCCAATCGAGGTATTCAAATAGGTACATTCGATTACTTCGCAAATATGATTCCATAAACTTTCGGCGTAGAATGTATATCGCAAACGACTGGGCGGAATTCCTTAAGTTATTTTAATATTTGGACTTAAGGTGTGTTTTGTAGGTGTGGATAGGGGGCGGGGAGCGTTTTGGTATGGCCAATTATGGCCACTCTGAGTATCGGACGCCGGGGGTGGTCGCATTTAGCCGGCAGGGGCGACATATAGCCAAAAATCTGACTATAAACCGCGCTTGTCCAGTCGGTGTCGGAGGGCTCCACGGGTCAAACCCAGTAGCCTGGCGACTTCCGAGACATTCCCGCCTTTGAAGTCGAGGGCTTGCTGAATCAGTTGGGTTTCCACCTCTGCAAGGGTGCAGGATTCTTTTTCGAAATCGAACTGAATGTCTCCGAGAGCCACAGGACCTCTGACCGTTGCAGAACCATCTCCCTGCAGATTGAGAGCAGGTGAGGCCAAGGTGTCGCCGGAAGAGATGAGTACCATTCGCTCAATGGTGTGAGCCAACTCTCGAACATTTCCTGGCCAACTGTAGCTTTTCAACTCCTCGCGGACGGAGTCCGGAATCTGGAGATGATCCTTGCGATATCTTTTCGAGTGAATATCCACAAAGTGATCCACCAACAGGTCAAGGTCATGGCCCCGGTCTCGCAGGGCAGGAAGTGTGATGGAGACGACCTTCAAACGATAGTAGAGGTCGGACCTGAAAGAGCCATCCCGTGAGGCCTGTTCCAGATTCTGGTTTGTCGCTGCGATGATCCTGACGTCAGCAGAATACTCCCGAGTGCCTCCAACTCGACGAACCTTTTTGGTTTCGAGCACATTGAGAAGCTTGGTTTGCATCTCAAGAGGCATGTCTCCGATCTCGTCGAGGAAAATGGTGCCGCCAGCTGCAACTTCAAAGAGTCCCTGCTTTTGTTGGGAGGCTCCGGTGAATGAACCCTTCTCGTGTCCGAAAAGTTCACTTTCAATCAAGTCCTTGGGCAGTCCGCTGCAGTTGACCTGTAGAAAAGGGAATCTCGAAAGACTTCCTTTTTCATGAATGTATCGGGCAAGAAGGTCTTTGCCGACACCGGTCTCTCCGCCGATCAATACGGTTGGTAACTCTGCCGCTTTGTCGATGGGAATCTGGGAAAGCTGCTCGACCACCTCAAGAACCTGCTGGATGGGAGGGCACTCACCGACGATGGTTTTGCGTTCGCTGAGTGCTGAGACTCTCTCGTGGGCTCCAACGAGCCTTCTCATCTCGGCATTTTCAAGCTCTCGTTCGACAACCAGATTGAGTTCCTCGAGGTCGAGAGGTTTTTCCAGATAGTCGAGGGCTCCTTCTTTCATCGCTTCAACAGCACTGTCGACAGAAGCGAAAGCGGTCACCATGAGAACGGGCACTTCAGGGAGTTCCTGACGAAGACTGCGAAGGACTTCCAGGCCGTCAATGTCTGGTAACTGGACGTCAAGGATCGCCATGTCGATGGATTCGGATTTGATGATTTTCAGGGCCTCTGCACCTGTTTCTGCAGGAAGACAACGATGGCCACCTCTGCCCAATTCCAGGGTGAGGGATTGGAGAAGAGGGATCTCATCGTCGAGGATCAGAATTTGTGCCATTTTCTGTTCCTTTCTGCCCGGAGGCGTTTTTTGAATCGGTGGGAATCGTCAACAAAAACCGGCTGCCTTTTCCGGATTCTGATTCCACTTCGATTTTTCCACCGTGTCCCACGACAATTCTTTGAGTCAGGGAGAGTCCCAGCCCAAGGCCGGACTTCTTGGTGGTGAAGTAGGGTTTGAAAAGTTGAGCAAGAACCTCTGCCGTCATTCCGTGACCGGTATCTTGCACTTCAATGAAAATTTCATCGCCACTGCTTCTCCCTGATAATGATACCACACCACCAGGATTACAGGACTCAATCGCGTTATTTAGGAGTACCAGAATCGATTGCTCGATTTTTCGTTCATCAATTCTTGCAGCGGGAAGAGTTCCGGTGATTTGGCATTTCACACTCACCTGTCTTTTATCTGCATATCCTGATACCGCTTCACACAGTGCGGGGAGTCGTGAGTCCAGCTGTGCCTCACCGTAGGTCAGCTGGATGGGCTT
>JACETR010000080.1 GCA_013911165.1 Planctomycetota bacterium
TTCCCTGATCAGACGCCGCAGGGCGGATTCGATCCCCTCCCGTGTTCGGTCGACGAGAATCTCAGCGACGCCCTCCGGCTCGAGAGCCGAGGGAAACCGGAAATCAGCGAGCTCTTCTGCAGACAGGGAAACCCTGCGTCCATCATGGAAGAAATGGATGCGATCGACGTCCGTTTCTTCGAGAGCCGGCACTCTTCGTGCCCTTTCTGCAGCCCATTTCTCCCCCTCCTGATTGACTCGAATCAGAATGGGGCGCTGCAATCGGTTCGGAGTCACCTGACTGAGCTCCTCCAGCCAGCGGGCCGATTTCAGAAGAACCCGTGTTTTCAGCGTATCCTCGATTTCCGGACCCAGATTGAGCGGAATCACCACCTCGACGGAACCGGTCAATGCTGCGATCAACTCGCGATCCGATTCGGTCACCGTCAGCAATCCATCCGAAGTCCAATCCGAGCGAACCGAAGAATGGAAGATCCAGGCATTGGCGACGAAGACACACCAGAGAGCCAGAATGATCTGCAGAGGAACATGCTTGCGGGCTCGGTTTTTTCGTTCTGTGAGAACACTCATGCCCAGCGCCTCCTCTCCAGCACTCGCGTGGCGAGGAAGAGGGAGAAGAGAATCAGGGTGAACCAGAAGACAGGGACTCTCAAATCGAGGATTCCACGAGTCAACTCATCCACCATGTGGTGAATCGCACTGACATGTTCGATCCAGAGCAACTCGATCTCTCCAGGTCGGAAGAGGTTGCTGAAAAAGTGAACCATGAACAGGGCAATGTTGAAGGTGAAGGACAACCCGGCTGCAGCCAACGGATGAGCGGTCAGTGCAGAAGCCAGAATTCCATTGGCACAAAATGCAGATCCGATGAAAAAGATTCCAACGTATGTGGTGAAAAGCAATCCCGGCTCCACCTCACCCACCAGCGAAAGTACCCCCCAAAGTGGAAGCAGGCACAACCAGAGTGTGAAGTAGAAGATCGAAGAAGCAGCCCACTTGGCAATGACCACACTGGCATCGCTGATCCCGGTTACCATCAGAACTTCGAGGGCCCCCTGCCGATGCTCCTCTGCAAGACTTCTCATCGTCACCAGAGGCGGGATAACCAGAAACATGAACCAGAAGACGAGACCACCATAGGCAGAGCTCAGAAGCTGTCGAAGATCCCCTCCCACAGCGACGATGGAGATGTACATGTTCGCCCCCATCACGAGGAGGAACAGCACCAGAATGATCCACGAGACGGGTGAGACGAAAGTCGAGAGCAGTTCCCTGCGGAGGAGAATCAGGGTTCTGTTCATGATTCCTCCCCACCTGACGCAGGGGCGACAGAATCAGAGCCGGTCCACTCGAGAAAGAGAGACTCGAGAGTGGCGGGTTCACTGCGCAGTTCCATGATCACCCACCCTTCTTCCAGGGCTTTTTCACCGATGCGCAAACCCAATGCGGCATCAGACTGGATGCTCCAGTGATGTCGATCCCGGTTCACCGACTGCACCTCCGGCTGTTGATTGAGCCAATCGGTTACCTTTTTCGCATCCGCAGAAGGAGCGAGCTCGAGTTGCCAGCGTCCCGCCTTGCCCAGTCGGTGGGTCCACGATTCCCGATCCTCTTCCAACCGGATTTTCCCCTTGCTGATGACACAGATCCTGTCACACAACTGCTCCACTTCTCCCAGAACATGACTGGAGAGGAGGAGTGTGTGATTGCCTCGAAGTTCGTCCAGGAGGGCACGGAACTGGGAGATCTGACGCGGATCCAGACCACGAGTCGGTTCGTCGAGAAGAAGAACCGGAGGATCTCCCAACAGGGCATCCGCCAATCCGATTCGCTGCCGGTAGCCCTGTGAAAGAGTGTCGATGCGTCTCTGCTCCATGTCGCTGGCATTCACCGCTTCGAGAACCCGGCTGACCTCTGCCCTTGCCTGTCTGGAAGGCACATTCTTGATGCCACTGCGAAAGCGCAGAAACTCTGCGACCCGCAGTTCACCGGGCAACGCCAACTGCTCCGGCAGCACTCCTACCCGGGTGCAAGCGGTCTGGGGATCGCTGAGCAAATCGACCCCATCGACGATGACCCTTTGAGTCTCTGGATCTGGCAACAACCAGGTCGTCAGAACACGGAAGGTACTGGTCTTGCCAGCACCATTTTCACCGATAAAACCGGTGACTGCTCCAGCGGGAACCCTGAATGAGATCCCATCGAGCGCACGGCGGTCTCCATAGGTAAGGGACAGATCCTCAATTTCAATCATCGGTGCAAAAGTACTCCCCGAACTGCAGATCCGATATGAGACAAAATGGTTGAGTCCAGACAGCATAACAGGAATTTTTCGCAGGGGTGGGATTCCCCTCTTGCCTGATTCCAAACGGCCCTGAATCAATCAATACTGACGGCGCTCCCGCGAAGAGGGAATATCCTCCGCCTCCCGATACTTGGTCACGGTTCTGCGGGAGATTCGGACTCCGGATTTTTCCAGTTCCTTGACGATCGTCGCGTCACTGAGAGGCTTTTTCGGATCTTCCCCGGCCACCAATTCCTTGATCCGGGCGATGACTCCTCCACGGGACTCTTCAGCTCCATCATCGCGAACCGTTCCCCCACTGAAGAGACTGCGAAGTTCACGCAACATCCCGGGAGACTGGAACCACTTTCCGGAAATGGCCCGGCTCACAGTGGAGACATTGACGCCGATGGAATCGGCCACGTCCTGCATTCGCATCGGTGCAAGGAAACGATCCCCCTCACTGAAAAACTCCTGCTGTCGATCCAGAATCTCCTGAGCAACCCGTTGCAGGGTTGAATTTCGCTGCTGGACAGCGCCCATCAGCCACTCTGCGTTCTCGATGTGCTTGCGCAAATACTTGCGCAACTCCGGATCCTTCTTGGCACCCTTCAGCAATTCCCGATAGTGGGGAGAAATCTGCAATCGCGGGGCCGATTGCCCTCCGACCTCTGCCCGAAACACCCCTTCCGCATCACGCTCAATGAGGATGTCAGGAACGATGCGAGGGTTCGCACTCTGAATAAAAGCTCTTCCAGGAATCGGCTCCAGTGAACGGATCACGTCCGCAGCCAACTTGATCTCTTCAAGTGTTTTGCCAGTGGTCTTGGCGATCTGTGGAAGACGGTTTTTGGCCAGATCATCCAGATGCCAGCGAACCAGCAATTCCTCCAACTGGTTATCCGCTGCATCCCTGTGTAGCTGAAGGCAAAGGCAATCGATGAGGTTTTCTGCTCCCACACCCGGTGGATCGAGAGACTGCACCATGTGGAGGGCGTCTTCCCACTCTGCGGAAGAGGGGGTGACCTCCTGCCAGCGGGGATCGGTCTCCTCTGACTCCATCCCGGAGGCAACCCCTGCTGCGATCTCCTCGAGGGAGTGGAGTCGCCAGCCACGTTCGTCGAGATTGAAAATAATTTCCTCACAAAGGGCGATCTGGCGCGGACTGAGGATGGTCTTGAGTCGCAATTGGAAAATCAGATGCTCTGCCAGAGTTTCCGAGGGCCCCTCGACATGGTCCACCCACTCAAATTCGTCCTCGCCACTTCCGAGAGAAGACTTCCGGGCAGGAGTCGATTCCGCCCAGAAATCGGCCTGCTGCAGTTCTCGCAGTTGTTCGTATCTCTCGCCCAGATCGACCAGTTCATCCACTTCGGGTCGGGTTTGATCGATGTCAAAAATCTCTCCATCGGTCTCGATCTCGATTTCGGTACTGGAACCGCCCTCTGTTGCTTCGCCATCCCCATCCGCTTCCGAGCGCTCGAGAGCGACGTTGGATTCCAGCTCGTCATTGATTCTCTCTTCCAGTTGCTGCTGGTTGAGAACCAGAATCTCCATCGACTGGATCATTTGCGGAGAAAGGATCTGCTTCTGTGTCTGTTGCTGGAAAAGGCCGGTATCCAGACGCATCGCATCTCCTTTCAGGGACAGGGTTGAGTGACTCAGGCGCACGGGCATCGGGTACGGTCTGCACGCACCCAAAAAAAGTGGGGTCCAATACCAAAAACGGCCTGAAAGTTGCTCTAGATCCCCTGAAATCAGATTTTTGACACAGTGGCTATACCGCAAGTCTAGAATTTGGGGGGATCTAGGACTGTTCTCAATATTACGGCATATTTTATGCTAGTCAACCCGGGGAAGCCCCTGTTGCCTCTGGAGAACGATCCTGAGCAATCCAGCAACGATCCAGAAGGCACCAAAAATGGGCGCCCAGGCTTTGGGCCAGGGCATGAGAGGCCCCCTCTGGATCTGCGGCTCGCTTCTGAGGCGGACCTGGAGAATCCCCGGCTTGCCGATTTCTTCATGGAGGGACCACTCGCCCGCGGATTCGATGGGCTGCCACTCCGACGGGCCATTCGTGAGAGAACGGTAAGCGATAAACGTTTGCTGACCAAAAGCCCGTGGATCGAAGGCCACCGTGTGACCGGCATTGGTGCACCGCAGCAGTGGCAGGCACGACTCGATGGACCTCGACCTCTGCAATTGGAGATGCTGGGCAGGCTCCAAAAATTCTCCGTACCAGAGGTCCTCCGTCACATTGACATGCCACTCTGCCCCGGATTCCTGAAGTCCCCCACTGGTTCCCGGCAGCAGTCCTTCATAACAAATGGAAACGCCAAAGGGGGAGTCGGAAGAATCCAACTTGAAAACGATGGGCCCCTCCCCGGCAACCAGCCCGGTAATCGGCGGTTTCCAACCGAGCAGATCGAAAAGGGATTCTCCGGGGATTCTTTCGCCGAAAGGAACCAGATCTTTTTTGAATCCGACCTCCACCGAGTAGTCACGAACTCCCCGTTCATCCTCGACAGGAGTCAGAAGTGCCACCGCATTGGCATACCCTTCAGGCGTTTCAATCATCACCCCCGACAACAGGGGTTGTTCGAGTTGGATCTGTTGCGCCCAAAGCCTGAGGCTGCGGGGATCGTGGACACCCGGAATCATCCCTTCCGGCAGAACCGTCAGCGGACGAATTCCCTCCTCCTTCTGCTCCGAAACCCACTCCGCATCGTCTTCAACAGCGGAGATCCAACTCACCAGCTTCCTGTTCAACTCGAGCCATTTGGCCCCATGGCGGTCTTCGAGAGGGATCGCTGGCTGAATCAGGGAAACCACGAATTCCTCGCTGGAATCCGGGATGCGAGGTGTCGCCCCGCCGTTGGAAAACGGAATCAGAGCCAGTGAAGCCACAATGCAGGCCGGAAGTAATAACCAGGCCCTGCTGAGGGTTAAATTTCTCTTGCGCCGATCAAAGAAATCAAAGACCAGCGGAAAACTGTGCGCAGCCAGAAACCCACTGCCCGCAATCACCAGACTGGCCACTTCAACTCCCCATTGCCTCAGCAGAACCCAACCCATCGAAGGCTCGGGGGTTGCCAGACCTGACCCCACAGACCACGGAAACAGACGCGGCCAGTACTGCTCGTAAAGAGCCACAAAAATGATGATCCCGAGACATTTCCAGATTCTCTGTCGCGTCCCGGGCGCTTCTGGAGCAAGGCTGACCAAAGCAAGGCAGAACCCCCAACCCAGAGACGAAAGTGGCCACCAGACCAGAAACAGACCGATTCCCGCCGCCCACGCACTCAACGACCCGGGGTCGTCGAGAACAAAAATCCCCAGGTAGTTTTTTGCGGCCAGAGTGATCCACGGCAGGGACGCGCCCTGAACCCCCAGACCAAAGACCCAGCCCAGAAGGAGAGAGCGACGAAAACCACAGCGATCCGTCGCCAGAGCAAGAATCATGAACGCCAGGGGCATCAGGAATGCAAGCCCCCAGGGATCGAAGCCCAGAGGAATCATGGCGCCGGCACTCGCCGAGAGAATCAGCGGCAGACGCAGGGAATCAGGGGCTTCAGAGCCCCCCTCCGGCTTCGCCGGTGAAGCTCCCGAGCTGTTCTGAGGCAAACGGATCATTCAGGTCCCCCGGATTCCCTGTTGAGGCCCTTAGGGCTGCTCTGCGAAGATCCTGCGTCCTCGGGCCGATCCTGTCCAGTGCTCAAAAGTGGCTCCCCACGGAATCCAATCCAATCTCCCGCTTCCCTTGCCAGCCCATCCGGTTTCCCCTACAATTCCTGTTTGCCGTTGATTTTACGGAATCAACATTCCACCCCGGTGGAGTCACCGGGCCCATTCGGCTCCGGTGATCGGCAAATCAACCCCAGAGTTGACACATTGATTTGATCCGTTGATTCGAGAGAAAGAGGACTGCATTGATTCGAGTGACACTCCGTAGCGGAGAAACTCCCGAAAAGTTGCTTCAGCGCTTCAAGAGAACCGTCGCCAAAGAGGGACTTCTCAAGGAAATCAAGAAGAGAAGCTTCTACGAAAAGCCTTCTGAGGAAAAGCGTCGAAAGCAGCGTGAGTTTGAAAAGTTGATGCGCAAAAAAGATCGCAAGATCAGTATCAAGGAAACCCGCAGAAAGCACCGTCGTCGCTGAGCCTCTTGGACTGCAGATCACCGGCGTAATGTGATCCCTGCCGGTGAGCTCAACGACGATGAGTTCGCAGGCTCTGATCCTCCTGCCATGGAGAAATGATTGCGTTGGTCCGGGTGATAAGGGGCGAACTTCTCCCCTGCTGTCCCCGAAAAACTATTGTCCCCCCACCTTGATCCGTATGTGATCCGATTGATTCGAGAGGCCAGCAGATGAGCAAGTATGGACTCTGGCTCATCGGTGCCCGCGGAGGTGTGGCGACCACTGTTATAGCCGGTCTCGCAGCACTCTCCCGAAAACTGGTCCCCAACACTGGATTGATCACAGACCATCCGGAGTTCTCCCATTGTGGATTACCCGAAGCAGATCAATGGCTGATTGGCGGACACGAGATTCGTCAGGGACAACTCGTCGACAGTGCACGCTCCATCGAAGCCGATTCCGGCAGCCTCTCCCTTTCCCTGATCGAAATGATCCAGCCAGAATTCCAACAGGCAGATCAGAGGATCCGACCCGGTGTTCTGGTCAATGCGGATGACGCGATTCGTAATCTGGACGACTTTTCAGAATCCCTCTCTCCCAGAGAAGCGTTGGAGAGAATCACTGGAGACCTGACTTCGTTCACCGAGGAAAATGATCTGAGTGGCCTCGTCATCGCCAATCTTTCTTCAACGGAAGCTCCCCTGGAAGATCACCCCGCCCACCAGTCTGCGAGTGCATTGCAGGAAGCCCTCGATCAGGGAGACGATTCGGCTTTCCGTTCGAGCACCATCTACGCCATGGCTGCTGCTGCAGTCGGCGCGGCCTACATCAACTTTACTCCTTCCACTTCAGCGCTGATTCCCGCAACCCGCGAACTGCTGGAGAAAGCCGGCTGTGCCTACTGCGGCAGTGATGGCAAAACGGGAGAGACCCTCGTGAAATCCGCACTCGCCCCCATGTTCGCCCAAAGAGCACTCCAGGTGATGAGTTGGCAAAGCTACAACATGCTCGGCGATCGGGATGGCGAAGTTCTCGCCCATGAAGAAAACAAGAGCAGCAAGCTCGCTTCCAAAGGTGAGCTGATTCATGAAATCCTCGGAGAAGATGTTCACAGTCAGGTTCGCATCGATTACGTCCCCAGTCTGGGCGACAACAAAACCGCATGGGATCTGATCCACTTCAAGGGGTTCCTCGGCCACCGCATGACGATGCAGTTTACTTGGCAGGGGTGTGATGCAATCCTCGCCGCCCCGCTGGTCATCGACCTTGCCCGGCTGATGGCTGGTGCCCAGGGCCGGGGTGAGTCGGGCCTGCAGAAACACTGTGGGGTCTTCTTCAAAAGCCCGATCGATTCCTCGATCCATGCCCTCTCGACACAATTCGATGCGCTGATCGAGAAGGCCCGAATCTGGTCAGGCTGTTCTACTTCTGAGTAGGCCTGCTTCCCGTACCCCCTGGACTTGATCTCACCAATGAGCCCACTGTTCCCCTGTTTGCACAGCGGCTTCCGGTGGAAGGGAATGCTGTCGATTTCAAAAGGCACTCCTGAAATCGGCCTGTGTAGCCACCCAAACAACTTGTGTGGACCCCCCAATAAAGCCGGTATAGATCGCCACAAAAAAAAGAGGAGCCGCTGATAGAGGATATCAGGGGCGCCTCATGGGCTCTGAAAGGTGGGATTGCAAATTAATGGATTTTGATCAGTCTGTCAACACACTGGCTGCAGATTGTATTCTTAACTGAAAGTTAACAATCTATTCACGGCCAGAAGTTCGTACTCAGGGATCATCACTGAATCCTGAAAGGAAGACGTCAGGAACACGAAATCAGTTCCCGGTTCTATTTTCTGATCAGTTTGGATTCTGGTCGATGGGGTCTTGCGATCGTTGAGTGGCCAGAGTGATCGCCTCCCCGGGATCAGATCTGGGAGGAAGGGCCGGGCTCCTCCGGCTTGGGGAGAATCTCGGGAATAGCATGGAATGAGACCGTATCCTGAAGAAACTGCCGCAATTCGGCTGGCAGGAGGATTCGCTCCAGCCGCTCCACCACCTGAACTCCGTCGAAAATCAGAATCGTGGGTAGCGATCGGACCTGAAAGCGCTGAACCACTTCCACCTGGCTCAATTGAAGTTCGACCTCAATCATCTGCAGGTGATTCTGGAATTCCGGAGAAATGATCGACAGGCTTCGGCGCATAAAGTTGCAGGAAGTCACCAGCGAACTGCCGAAATGCACCAATTTCAGGCCGCCATTCCGGACGAGATGGGTGTCGAGTTGTTCGGCCTCTATAAATTTGAAATCTGCCATTTGTCACCCCTTGAACGATAAATAGATAAGATCTCTTCACTCGACATCCGGATCATAACCCTCCCCTCTTCGACTCGCCCCTTTGAGAAGCATTTGTCGGCACATCGGTCACAAAAGGAAGGTATCCACCCTTAAAGAGGCAGATCGATTTACCGAAATGGCGTCTAACGTGACTCCCATCGGGTAAAAATCGACAATTTCGCTTCCTCCGCCACCTTCTGATGAGGGACAATATGCCGAAGGTGTTGTCATGAGGGCGAGTTCAGAATCCCCGTATATCGTGTGCAACACTCCATTGTCATGTCTGACAGAGACCAGGAGATAAGAAGATGGCCTTTGATAAAGCTCGCGTTCTGGAGGAGATCCAGTCCACTCTTTCTGAAATCCCCCTTCCCGGGTCCCCCGGAAATGTGGTTCAAGCGGGATTGATCCAGAGAGTGATCGCCCATGAGGGTGAAATCACCCTCGTCGTGGAATTCCCCCCTGAACTGGTCAACCAGCAAGGCTCGATCAGTGAACGCCTGGAGGAGGAAATCGGACGCATTGAGAGCGTCTCCAAAGTGACGGTCCTCCACAAGAAACCGGAGGATTCCCAAGCCGAATCCGGAGATCAGGGCTCACCAGCCCAGGGTGCTCAGGGGCCCGGGCCCAATACGGTCGGAGCTCAGGATATTCCCGGGGTCAAACATGTCATCGCCGTCGCCAGTGGCAAAGGTGGAGTGGGTAAATCCACCGTTGCAGTCAATCTGGCCCTCGCCCTGCAAAAGATCGGCAAGAAAGTCGGACTTCTCGACGCCGATGTCTACGGTCCCTCCACACCCAAGATGATGGGCACGGAGGAAGTTCGTCCTCATGCGACTGAGCGCGAGACAATCCTCCCCATCGAATCCCATGGATTGCAAACGATGTCCATCGGTTACCTTCTTGAGGAGGACTCCCCTGTGATCTGGCGAGGACCGATGGTCACTGGTCTTCTGCGTCAATTCCTGTTCCAGGTCGAATGGGGTGATCTGGACTTCCTGGTCCTCGACCTTCCCCCCGGAACCGGTGACGCACAGCTGACTCTGGTACAGTCCCTGTCTCTCGCAGGCGGTGTCATCGTCACCACCCCCCAGGATGTGGCACTCCTCGATGTCCAGCGGGGAATCCAGATGTTCCAAAGAACCAGTGTGCCGATTCTCGGTGTCATCGAGAACATGAGCCACTTCGAATGCCCCCAGTGCCAGCACGTTACCGAGATCTTCCCCGGAACTGGTGGTGAAGAGATTTCCAACCGTTACGGAGTGCCCTTCTTGGGCAAGATTCCTCTTGAGCCGACAACGGCACGACAGGGAGATTCGGGAGTTCCTGTCATGGTCCAGCAACCGGATGGGGCCTTGGCTTCGACGATGCTCTCCATCGCCCACCAAATGTCGGAAACACTGGTTCAGGAATAGTTCGAGTTCAAAACTCGTTCATTTCGTCTGCTGAAGAGCCTGCTGGATTTCATTATCCTGCAGGCTCTTTCGCATCGAGCCATGAGCGAACCGCTGCCAAAACCTCTGCAGGCTCAATCGCTGTCATACATTGATGGTGACCCAGTGGGCAGATCTTCTTCTGGCACGGACTGCACTCCACTTCTTTACGAATCACCGTCGTCGTCTGTAGAAATGCAGCGGTGTAGTCGGGACTGGTCGGCCCCATCAAAACCACCTGGGGTGTTTGCATTCCAGCGGCGATATGTCTTGGCCCCGTATCACCGGTAATCAACAGAGCCATCTTTTCAACCAGAACCTTGAGTTCATCGAGAGGCCACAGATTGTCTGCAAGATTGACGACAGGGCCCGTAATCCTCGATTCCAGATCTCGAGCCAACTCTTCCTCACCGGGACCACAGGTGATAATCAAATCACACCCGTCGACATCCCTCAGTTCTCTGGCGACTTCTGCCAGGCGATCGAGTGGCCAGATCTTGGAGGGGCCAAATGCTGCCCCCGGGTGCAATCCGATCCACGGCCTGTCAGGGTCACATGACAGATTTTCCATACGTTTTTGGGCCCGTTGACGACAATCCACGGAGGCGTCCAGTCTTGAGCCAGACCCGTCCCCCTCGACACCAAGGGCTGCCACCACTTCGAGATACTCATGGTGCATCGGATAAGCCCTGCGACCCCGAGCCAGCTTCGGCATTTTCAGAGGGTCGGTCAGAAACAGACTTCGCCACTGGCGAGCCATTCCTATCCTGCGTGGGACTCCTGCGCGCCAGCTCTCCCAAGCGGTCCTGAAGGAATGGGGAAGGAGAAGGGCGATGTCAAAGCGGCCTTCCCGAATCTTCTGAATGTTGGCCTGAACCTTGCCCCGACCGGATTCAACCACGATCCAGTGATCGAACAGATTTGCGTCGGCGAGCAGTGGCTGCAGATGCCCCCCACCCATCAAGGTGATTTGGGAATCGGGAAACCGTGTCCGCAAACCCCGAAGAGCAGGGGTTGCCATAACCGCATCCCCCACCCAGGTAGGAATGCGAACCAGTATTCTCGGGCCTGCTGGCAAACGATCACCCCTTCAGGAGGTGCTGGAACTTCTTCTTCTCGGCAGCCCAGCGATAAGCATTCTCCGCTGAAATCGAGCCTTCTTTCAAGCG
>JACETR010000081.1 GCA_013911165.1 Planctomycetota bacterium
ACAACCTCGAAAGTGTCGAGGGATTTTCCGGAATCAAAAAACTGCTTCAGCAACATTTGCGGATCAGTGTCATCGGAAATGTGCAGTTCGAGCACTTCGGCACGCCCATCCGCTGAGGGCTTGACCGATTGCACACCTGGAAGTTTCTGCACCAGATCAGAGATGTCGTCTCCGCGAACGCGAACACGACTGGGCAACAGGTTGCGTGCTTCTTCGACGGAACCGTGAAACGCCATTTTTCCGGCGGCGATGACGACGATGCTTTCGCAGATTCGTTCCGCATGAGACATGACGTGCGTGGAGAAGAGCACGGTCTTGCCACGGGATTTGAGGTCCTGGATGACTTCTTCCATCACCTCCTGATTGACCGGGTCGAGACCGCTGAAGGGTTCGTCGAGTATGACCAGATCCGGATCGTGGGCGATGGAGGCCAGGACTTGCACCTTTTGTCCCATTCCCTTGGAGAGCGCCTCGCATTTGTGATCCTTGAACGCACTGAGACCGTAGCGATCGAGCAACTCTCGGGCCTTCTCACGGGCAACGGAGGAAGGAACCCCCTTGAGGGTGGCGAAGTAGGCGATGACCGCGGTTGCCGTCATCTTCTTGTAGAGTCCTTTTTCCTCGGGAAGGTATCCGATGCGATCTCGGACCTGGGAGGCGACCGGGTGACCGAGAACCGAGATGGAGCCGGAGGTGGGTCGCAGGATGTCGAGGATCATGCGGATCGACGTCGTTTTTCCTGCACCGTTGGGTCCAAGGAATCCGCAAATGGTTCCTTCCTCAACGGAGAAGGAGACATCGTCGACCGCCCGGAAGTCTCCATAAGTCTTGACGACGTGATTCATTTCGATGGCAGTGGTCACTCTGGAGAAATCCTCCCATTGCGGGTTTTCGGTTCTGTGACGAGTTTAACCGGGTGTCATTGGAGGGGGCAGTCAATCTTCTTGCAATGCACCCCAGCCGCCACCTCCGGGCGTCTCGATACGGAGCCTTTCCCCTGGATGGAATCTCCCCTGCCATTTTGCAGGAAGAGCCTCTTCTCCAGAGGATGTGAGGCGCAGGTTCCTTCCCGCAGAACCGGGGTTTCCGCCCCCACTTCCTGAGGGGGCCAGGTCTCTGCGCTCAGTCAGGATGGAGACATCCATATCGGCAAGAAATTCGAATTCACGAATGATGCCTTCACCTCCGCGATGGACTCCATCTCCCCCGGAACCGTGTCGAAGCCGGTAGCTTCGAATGCGCAGGGGGAGCACCTGCTCCAGCCGTTCGATGGGGGTGTTGAGGGTGTTGGTCATGTGAACCTGGAGGGCGCTGGCACCGGATCGCTGTGGGCCTGCTCCGCACCCTCCCGCCAGAGTTTCATAGTGGGTTCCTTCTTCGCAGGAGAAGACGACGTTATTCATCGTTCCCTGCGATTGGGCGGGGATCCTGTCTGGCAGGGCAGGGGTCAGTGCAGTCAGGATCACGTCGACCAGCCGTTGGGATGTTTCCACATTGCCACCGGCCACGGGTTTGCCTGGAGGTGGGTCGAGAAGGGAACCGGCGGGGATTTCGATTTCGATGGGACGCAGGGTGCCCCCACTCGCCGGGATTTCAGCGGGTGCGAGGCAGCGCAAAACATATTGGATGGCGGAGTGGGTTACGGGAGTACTGCAATTCATCGGTCCACGACACGCTTCAGAGGTTCCCGAGAAATCAAAGCGGGCGGAATCACCGGTGACATCGATGGTGAGTCGGATCAGGATCGGATCATCACTGAATCCATCGCCATCCAATTGTTCCAATGCCATGTAACGGCCATCGGGGATGGAATCAATCAGCGTGCGGACATGTCGTTCGGCAGCGTTTTGTAACTCCGCGAATCCTGTCAGCAACTCTTCTGGACCCAGTCGATCCAGTAATCTTTGCAAGCCACTGATCCCCCTTTGCAACGACGCTTTCTGGGCGAGGAGGTCCCCCCTTCTTTCTTCCGGAAAGCGCATCGCCTCGACGATCCTGTCTTCCACAGCCTGATCAGGTTTCCCACCCCTGATCCAAACGGTCGGAGGAATGACGACCCCTTCATCCTTGAGATGTTCGGTCAGCCCCATCGATCCTGGGACGATGCCACCAACGTCGGCGTGGTGGGCTCTGTTGGCAACGTAAGCGATGGGCTCAGGGTCGCCGGGGTGCAGGCGAAAGGCCTGGATCGCCGTGATGTCGGGGAGGTGGGTTCCGCCGAGTGCGGGGTCGTTGACGAGGACCACGTCACCTTCAGCGAAGTCGACATGCTTTTGCGCGGCCTTGACTGCCATCGGCATCGCACCCAGATGCACCGGAATGTGGGCTGCCTGGGCGACCAGTTCACCGTTTCCATCAAAGAGGGCGCAGGAGTGATCGAGGCGTTCCTTGATATTGGGTGAAATCCCTGCCCTCTCGAGGGCGATTCCCATGTCCTCAGCGATGGAATCGAGCAGGCTTCCAACGATGCGCAGTCTCACAGGATCCATTTGACTCAACGGGAAACCCCTTCAAAAACGCACCCAAATCAGTCAGCAAATTGCGGATTCCGGATCAATCCAACCACCTTGTTCGTGCTACTGGTGTATCATACTCACAATACTGTCACGTCACTGGAGAGATTCATGAACCTTTTGATCCTGCCCCTCATTCTGCTGACGGCCATTCCCTCCGCAGAGTCGGTCGATGGCGAACGCTGGAAACCGTTTGACCACCCCGCAGTGGTCGAAAGAACCTTCACCGCTTTCACCCAACCGGGAGACTCCCTTTCGCTGATCAGTGGTGCGATGGGTTTTTTCAAGGTCGACGAAGTCGTCTTTGTAGATGGAGATCGAATTCCCGGGCGCGACGGCGAGTGGGTGCCAGCGATCCGGGTCGACGCTTCCATCGATATTGCCCAGAAGAAGAGTCTTGAGATTCGGCTGGAGTTGGCGAAGAGCGCGACTGAGACCGCCCGGCTGGCCAGTGTGCGTGCCGATTCAGCGGCTCGTCTGGCTACCAAAGAGCTGGAGCGGGTCTCTGCTCTGCTCGAAAAGGGAGACGCCTCCCAAAGCGTCTATGATCAGGTGTTGCAGAGGGCAGAGGAAGCGACGGCGGTCTCTGATACTGCACGGGTGGCCTTCGCCGATTCACAACTGTCAGTGCGTCTCGTCGAATCAGAGTTGAATGTGATCGAAGAGAAGATCAAGCAGTCGACACTGCTTGCTCCAGCAGGCTGGTATGTCGAAACATGCGACGTCGTTCAGGGGTCGGGATTGACGATGGGCCAACACATGATGACCCTGGTGGATCGATCTCATTTCAAAGTGATTCTGGCTATGACGGAAGAAGAGATCAGGGCCCTGTCCGTCAGCCCGCTGAAATTGAATCGGGTGCTCGATGGCAGCGAGATCCAGCCTTCCAAAATCAGGGTTGGCTCTGTCCCCCATCCTGAAACTCACCGTAGGCAGGTGACCATCGATATACCCGCGGAAGAATTGACCCTTCGCACCTACGAAACAGGCGGTGGGCTGGAGATTCGCGCTTCTCTGGGGATTCCTGACAGTCGGGGTGGCGTGAGAATACCCAAGAAGTTCATCGGTCAGCAGTTGGAGCAGTGGATCGTCAAGGACACCGAAGGCATGATCTATATGGTTTATCCGGTTCGCAGCGACGAGACCAGTTGGCTGGTTCGCTCGAAGGATATGCCGGTCGGGATTGAGCTGGTCCCCCTGACAACGGAGTAGCGATGCGCGCATTTTTTCAATTGGTGCTTCGCTCGACCGTACCGGTCAACATCGTCTTCTTCGGCTTGATCGCTTACGCACTGATCGTGGCGATTCCCAATCTTCCCGTCGAAGTTTTCCCCAATATGTCTTTCCGCCAGGTGCAGGTCGCACTTCGGTACCCCGGTGCCTCCGCTGAAGAAGTGGAGCGACTGGTCACCAAGCCCATCGAAAATGCGGTTCGTGGTCTCGAATCTGCGGAGTATGTCTCCAGTACTTCAGTCCCCGGGCGTAGCGAGGTGATGGTCAAATTTGATGATGATCAGACCACTGAAAAAGAATACCGCGAGTTCCGCCTGCGAGTGCTTTCCGCACTGAATGCACTTCCCCAAGTCAATGGTAAGCCTCTGCAACCGCTCTTTACGGAGTTGGATGTGGATTCGTGGGTACCGGTGATTCAGGTGATGTTGGTCGAACGCGCGGATGCGGAGTTGAGCAAGCGGGCACTGATTCTGTTGGCCAAGGATCTGCGCGATGAACTCGAGCGGATTCCCGGAGTCAAGCGCATCGATTTTGCCGGCGAAGAGTTTGACCAGTTTCAGGTCGCTCTCAATCCCGACCTCCTCGAACGTCATGGGGTGACCTTTCAGGAGGTTCTCGCGGCGATCAACCGGGAGGGCGGGTTCATTCCCTCCGGCCAGATTGAAACAGAGTTGGGGGAACGCTCGATCCGCATCGATACTCGACCCAGAAACCCAGAGGATGTGCTTCAGGTCATCGTCCGTAATCAGGGTTCGGGTTCCAAGGTCAGAGTAGCCGACCTGGTAACGTCGAGTCAGACCGGGGTGATTCCGATTCGCGAAGCAGTCGGTAACAGTCTTGATGGTGAAGACGCCATTGGCTGCAGGGTGCTCAAGGACAGCGATGCCAACGCTTCCACGATTCGCGATGCCGTCCTTGAAGTGACCGCCAGGTTTCAGGAGTCCAGAAAAGACATTCCTTTTAACGTCCATATGATTCTTGATTCGACTCGAAAGATCAACGCGTCGATGTCAGTCCTCCACGACAGCCTGATGCTCGCCCTCTGTCTGGTGATTGCTGCACTGTACTTTTTCCTGAGCAATCGGTCGAAGGCCGCCTCCGGTGCCGTGTTCATCCTGACGGCGATGGCGATCGTCGTCATAGCCTCAAGTCGCAATATCTCCCTCGAGTTGGCGGCGATGGGTGCGCTGGCGTTGTTTGTCTTCTTCACCTGTCGCTCAGCGGTGCTGACTGTCAGCGGCATCATTTTTGCATTCCTGGGAACCCTTGTTGCCTTCGAAGTGATGGGGCAAAGCATCAATGAGGTTAGCCTCATCGGCTTTGTGCTGACGGTGGGAATCATCGTTGACGATGCCATCATCGTTCTGGAAAACATTCGCCGGCAGAGGGAGTTGGGCGAAACTCCGATGAATGCGGTGATCAAGGGAGTACAGGAAGTCTTTGTTCCCATCTGCTCTGCCACGTTGACGACCATCGCCGCGTTTTTGCCCATGTTGCTGATGACAGGAACGGTGGGCGACTTCTTTTCGATCTTGCCGATCAGTGTGGCGACCGCTCTGGGGGTAAGCCTCTTTGAATGCCTGATTGTTCTGCCGGTTCACGTTCGCGATCTCGATCAGTTGGCGGGAACGGAAGAGATCCCATCGGAGAAGGACCTGATCGGTGTGGATGCCTATCTGGCCCGAGAGGGCATCGGCGGGAAACTGTCGCGATTCTACGATCGCATCTTTCTGTGGAATCAGCGCAATGGCGGCAAGGTCGTCCTTCTTGCTCTTTTCCTCTTCTTCTCTGCCATCGGGATCGTCGTTCAAAGCATGGTCGGTCCGGGTCTTGGTCAGCGTCCACTGTTGAAGCTGGTGTTTTTCCCGGAGGACACGTCGATTTTGAATGTGTCGGTGAATACTGCTCCGGGGACGGGTCTCAAGGAAACGGACAGTGTGGTGAGGGAGCTTTCCCGGGATCTCCGGGAAACAGGTTTCGTTGAGGCTGCGGTGGGCTTGTCAGGGATCAAACTCGACACCACGTATCGCCCCCAGTTCGGTCATCAGTTCGGTCTGATTCTGGCGGAGTTCCCGGTTGTCGAAGAGAGAACCTTTGACAATCCGAACACGGCGATTCGCGAGATTCGCAAGCAGTTGGGGAGCAAGTGGAGCGAAAAGAATGTCCGCATAGAAGTCACGGCCCAGAAAGATGGACCTCCTACCGGTGCACCGGTCACGGTCAGGATTCATGGCAATGATCAGATAAGGGTCTTTGATCTGGCCAATAGAACCTATGAGTTCCTCAGGAAGGAATCGAAACCGGGCGGTCGGCTGGACGGCGTGGTCGACCTGGCGAGTGACCTCGATCAAAGATCACAGAGTCTCAATTTCATTCCCGATCCGGATGCGATGTCGGATCTGGGTCTCGATCCCCAGCAGGTACGTCTCTTCGTCGGGGCCCTTTTCGAAGGTGTGTACGTGGGGGACTATCTGCGCAAGGACGATGAAATTCCACTGAAGGTACGCTTCGTTCGACCCGAGGGAGAAGTGGAGCCGATCGATGCGCTCGAGTTTCCTGTCACTCGCTCCCGCGATGGCAGCATGGTGCGCTTCAGTCAGATTGGATCGATCGAGGACGAGGAAGAACCGGGAATTCTCAGAAGGCGTCATTACCAGCGCTCGGTCAATATTACAGGCAACTTGGCTGACGACGCGGTGGTCTCTGCGGCGACGGTTCAGTACCTGCTCGAGGAGCGTTTCGGTGCGGAGATCCGTTCAAACCCCGGTGCCGGATTCAGCTTCGAGGGTGAAGCGGAATCGACCTCCCGCTCCTTCAAGAGTCTGTTTCTGGCTTTCTGGATCTCTCTTTTCATCATCTACCTGATCCTTTCTACCCAGTTCAGGTCCCTCTTCCACCCGTTGGTCATCATCTCCAATGTGGCGTTCTCCTTTACGGGAGTCGTTCTCGTCATGACCATGATCGCTTTCCTTGGCGACGTGCTTCCTGAAGACATGATTCGTCCGGAGCGTGCCTGGATCACAGTGCTCGCGTTCATCTCACTGGTGGGTTTGACGGGGATCGTGGTCAATGACGCCATCGTGCTGGTTGATTTCATTCAGCGGCGACGGGATGAGGGATTCCCCCTCGATCAGGCACTGAGGCTGGCGGGACATGAGCGCATGCGACCGATCCTGATGACTACCATCTCGACGATCGCCGGGCTGTTGCCGATGTCCATCGGCATTCCCAGTTTTGATGTGCGCTGGAGTCCCTTTGCCACAGTGTTTGTTGCCGGACTTCTGGTGGCGACGATGATGACCCTGTTGGTGGTCCCGGTGTTGTATCGATACACCGATGCCATTGAGAGAAAGGTCAGCGGCTTCTTCAAGTCTTCGACGGAGGATGATCCCGATCAGTCCTGAGTGACTTCAGCGAGCCTTGACTTCGAGGACGACACACGGTTTTCTCAGCGGATGCAGAGAATTTCTCCTGAGCGCTTCCCTCAGATGCTCTTCTGTCCAGTCCCTGCGGTAGAACCTGGAGAAGACCTTGCGGGAGACGAAGACGCCAAAATTGCCGACACGTTCTGATTCACGGGAGAGGGACTTCAGGCTGCGCTCCACCTCCTCTTGATCCGCTTGGGCGAGAATCAGGTAACAGATGTTGTCAGGAAGTTCACGCAGGGAGTCAGGGTCACCCGCAATCTTGGGAATCGGCCGTTGCGCCTGCACGTCCAGCAACGGTACATGCTGTTCCCCCACCTGATAGAGCGAACCCTTGAGAATCTCGGGCGAGAGAAGCGGGCCTTCGCCGATTCCTACACTGGGAATCAAAATACCAAGAGAGAAGCTCCAGGTCAGGGCGACCGACAATGCTGTGTTGACGGTGTCGGTTTGCAGTGCCATTCGGAAGACGATGAACAGGATTCCGAGTGTCAGAAACGATAGCACTGGTGCAGTAGTGAAATACGTGAACAGCATCACAAAAAGTGCCGGCAGAGCGAGGATGAATGCCGCCCCCAAAAGGTGCCGGCGCAACGGGATTGGTTTGAGACTGTCCAGATAGGTGGAGATGAGTATGGCAAATGCTGGAAGAAGCGGGATCAGGTAGCGTTCGAAGGTCTTCATGAACAGGAATGGAACCGAGGCGATCACCAACCACACTGCGAGCCAGCGTTCCGGCGGATTTGTCCCCTCTTCCGGTCGTCGCAAAAATCGCAGAACCGCAAAGATCAGGGCAAAGGACCAAGGGGCGACCAAACCGAGCCAGCCCCCGATCAGCGGAGGAATCGAATCCCACCTCAAAAAGGAAATCTCCCGATTTTGCACCTGTTCATCAAGACGGGACTGGAGCAGGTCGGGATAGATCGAATACACGTACAGCCACCAGGGAAGGAAGAGCAGGCAGAATGTCGCCAGCATCAGGGGGAGTCCCGAGAGACGCTTGGCTGCCAGAACCAGTCCCTTTTCCCGAGGTTGCAGCCACGCCATCACCGGGATGGCTGCTGCGAAGAAATAGATGGCGGTGGGTTTGATCAGCGCCGCGATGGCCAGATACAACCCGGCGAACACGGCGTCTCTCCCGCGGGCATCTTTCATGCAGTTCCCCCACCGCTCCAGTGCGAGTACCAGAAAGAGAGCCATGGGGATGTCGAGCATGGCCCGCCTGGATTCTGTGGCCAGTCCGAGACACGAGATGAGAATCACAAAGGTCAGCACCGGGTCAGCAGAAAAGAGACGTTGGCCCCAGCGTGCGGTGAAGATGGCGAGCAGGGCTCCACAGAGGACGCCCCAGATGCGGAAATTGAACAGGGAGGGACCGAGGAATTCGGCGGTCGCGGTCAGAACCCAGTAGAAAAGGGGAGGCTTGCGCAGCCGGGGTTCACCCTCGTAAGTTGGAATCAGCCATTGATCCGCATCCCGGGTTTCCAGAGCGGTGCGAAAAGAGATGCGATGTTCGTCTCCTCCAGTGATGCTGGTTTCTTTCCAGATGGAGGGAAGCAGTACCAGAAGACCCAGTAGCA
Source organism: Planctomycetota bacterium (assembly GCA_013911165.1). Taxonomy (GTDB): domain Bacteria; phylum Planctomycetota; class UBA8108; order UBA1146; family UBA1146; genus UBA12191. The sequence continues at coordinate 8,752 of JACETR010000081.1, forward strand.
GTAGCCAGAATCCTCCCGGGTCTGAACGCTTCATGGGCACCGCACCTTTCCGTAGCCGAAGGATATTCGAGACCGGCCCTTCAATGAACTACTGATTACCCAAGATCACCTGAAACCGAGGTCCCCATGCCAGCTTTTCTCTTTTGTCTCGCGTTGTTGCTTTCCTTTTCCGAAGGCAATGTTGCAGATTCTTTGATGACTTCGGGGCCGGTCATCGGTCGGGTGACCCCTGAGAAAGCCCATGTCTGGTGCAGGGTGGATGCCCAGGATCGAAAGATTGAGGGGATCCTCCTTGATCTGGAGGGAAATGAGCTCAGCAGGCTCGCCCAAACGTCCACTGCCGACTCCGATTTCACGGTGGAGTTTGTTTTTGAAAAAGGGCTTCGCCCGGGAGAAACCTTCCGGTATCGCATCGATGTCGATGGCAAGCCGGCGGCCTTCGCGGAGGATCAACGACTGGAGATCCCCTCCGCTGGACCGTCTGAGGCACGTCTGGTTTTTGGTTCCTGTGCCAACAAGAAGGTGGTCAAAGCGGATGGAATCTGGCGTGCCATCCGGGAACGAAAGCCGCACCAGCTGGTTTTTCTTGGTGATACTCCTTACATCGACAGTACCGATCTGGAGAAACAGCGATCCGCCCACCGGGAATTTTGGAAGTACCCGGGTCTTGATCAGCTGGTTCGCAGCACGGCTGTCGCTTCCACCTGGGATGACCATGATTACGGAGTCAACGATGCGGTCGGCGAGATTCGAAATCGGCATCACTCCCGCCAGGCTTTCCTCGAATATCACCCTCTCGGAAGTCTGGGGGATGGTGAGGGCGGCGGAGTCTACACACGTTTCCGACGCGGGCCGGTGGAAGTCTTCCTCCTCGATACCCGCTGGTACGGCAAGACCGAGCCCTCCCCACTGGACCCTGAGAAGCCAACGTTACTGGGCTCTGCGCAGTGGCAATGGCTCAAGAGTGGACTGAAGGAATCGACCGCGCCTTTCAAGATCATCTCCTCAGGGATGATCTTCAACGGTTCGGTTCGAAAGGGTAAACCGGACAACTGGATGATGTATCCCCATGAGCGTAATGGCTTGCTGGAGTACATCGGTGAAGAGGGGATCTCCGGTGTCATGATCGTGACCGGAGATATCCATCGCTGTCGACATCTCTCATACCCTCCGGAAGAGGGAGGGGGCTACGCCATCGATGAGTGGATCACCTCACCTCTGGGCAACTTCGTCATCGAGGCCGCCAATGTTCCGCATCCGTCTCTCGTTTTTGATGGGGGCGAGCCGGCAGTCTTTCTCAGTATCGAGGCCAAAGATCTTTCCGATGATGCGGAGCTGTGGAGCAGGCTGATCCGTTCCGATGGAACCGTGATTCACGAGAAGCACTATCTCGCTTCGAAGTTGAGAAAGTAATCAGGGTTTCGGAGCGGAAAAGGGAACGACCCGGGTGACCCCTTTGCCTAATTCGATTCGGTGGTAGGCCCCGGGTTTGACCTGAAACGTAGGGCTGAGTGTTCCGTCAGGCCAGCGAATCGTCACATTCGCAGAAAAGGCTTCCTGTTTCAGTGCGAAGAGTTGTCGCGGATCGTGACTGGCGAGATAAGAGGACTGGATGCGGTGTTCCCGTGTTCGGGTCTGGCCCATCGATTCGACGGTGATCATCGCCCCCACCGCCTCGATTGAACAACGCTCGCCATCTCCTACCAACTCGAGCCCGATGACGGGAGCATTCACACTGCCCATGGCAGTGGATCGCAGGATGCGCGGTGAGTCATTCCAGCAGGTCACGACCAGGTCGAGATCACCGTCGTTGTCGATGTCGCCACTGATGGCGGCACGGCCTGACTTCCAGGGTGCCTCGGCATGAGGTTCGATCACCGAGAATCCTTTTGCGGAACCCAGATAAATCTGATCCGGCTGGGCAAATTGAAGTTGACCTTGGGAGACCTCGCCAATGTTGTCGATGACGTGGCCGTTGGTCACAAAGATATCAGGAATCGTGTCGAGATTGACGTCCATGTCTCGAATCCCGAAACCCACCCACGCCAGCGAGGGACTCGCCATGCCATTGAAGAAGCTGGTTTCGAGAAACATTCCTCCTCCATCGTTGCGATAACAGGAGTTGGATTGGGCTTCGAAGTTGGTGACGAGGATTTCCTCATCCCCGTCTTCATCCAGGTCGACTCCAGCGACTCCCATTCCCGCTTCCTCCTTGGCACCCTCACCGAGGGCGCAGCCGGCGAGGAGTGCGTCCTCTGAGAAGCGAATTTCGCCGGTCTCCTTGAAGAGATTGAGCAAGAGAAAGTTCGCTTCACCATCGTTGGCGACATAGAGATCGGTGTCACCATCCTGGTCGAAATCGGTGGTCAAGACCCCCAGCGCCTTGGACGGGAAGGCGTTCAGTCCCGATTCTTCCGAGAGATCGGAAAAGTAGCCTCGGCCATCATTGATCAATAGCGAGCACGGCACTCC
>JACETR010000082.1 GCA_013911165.1 Planctomycetota bacterium
CGACAGAAATACTCAGGTCACTGTTTCCGGTAGCGCCATTCCAGCCACCGACCTGAATCAGGTAGGTGTTGCCGGCGACCACGGGGACTGAAACGGTCGAACTGAAGTTCGGAGTCGTGCAGCCATCGTCGTCACTGGCCAGGCAGGTTGGGCTTGGAGGACAGGATCCACCGTCGTAAACGATCAGGACCGTGTCATCGAGGGATCCTGCGGATCCGCAGGTCTCGATGGTGGCGGTTCCACTGGTGGTTGCGGTGTAGGCGAACCACACGTCGGTACCCATGTTGGTGTCACAGGCGTTCGGGCCATCCAGAACGGATCCGGTGTTGTCGAAAGCGAAAACACCCTCTCCCACAGCCTGGGCATCGGAGCAAAGGTCATTGGCCGGAGCACCTGGGCCACCACCACCGCCACAGGCGGGGCTGGGAGCACAGTCCGGGTCATTACAGTCGACCAGTCCGTCGCCATCGTCGTCGGTACCGTTGGAGCACTGCTCCACCGGTCCGCCACCGCCGGCGGGAAGGGTGTCGACAAAGAGCTGACCGGTTCCCGCAGAGTCGAGCCAGGCAGCGAGGCCGAGATTCCAGGAGCGGGAGAAGCGGCCGTAGTCATCGGAAAGGTTGTTTCCGCATGCCGCACCACCGCAGCAAAGCTGTCCGATGACGCGATGATTCTGGTCAAAGAGGGGAGATCCGGAAGAACCGGGTTCGGTGGTTCCGGCGTCCCAGTCATTGACAGTAACAAAGTTGGTGCTGAGTGAAGGCGGCTGGTTCTCGAAAGAGATGCGCTTCTCATCCGTCGCCGGATGGTGAATACCGACTGCGCTGGTGGGAGCAGAGGTGCTGGCATCCCAACCACAGAAGGACACGCCGAAGGCCGCATTCGGAGGCGAATTCAACTCCACAAGGGTGAAGTCGGAAGTGGCGGATCCCGCTCTGTAGATCGATCCAGTGCTGAACTGGTTGAGGACACCGTCACCAGGGCCACCGGAAGCCGCACTTCCGGGAGTTCGGCAGAAGGAGTTCTCATAGTTCCAGTAGACCACCAGGGAGGGCGCATTTCCGGAGACGATCCCGCAATGATCCGCAGTCATGAAGTAGGGGGTGCCGTCCTGGGAAGTGTTGTTGACCATGAAACCGGTACAGAAGGTCGATCCTCCGGTGGAGATCACTCCGACACAGTCGATTTCATTTTCCCAACCCACGGATTCGGGGCAGGCCACGTCGATGTTGCAGGAACCGGAGAGGCTCGGGATGTTGTTTGGCAGCGGCTGCTGACCAAAGGCCTCGTGGAAACCGCGGTAACCTGCGTTGACGCTGGTGAGTTTGATCTCTTCCTTGATCAGGGTCACCGCATTCTGCGGGCAACGAATCTCGATGATGACATCGCCGCCGGCGACTGCCGGAGTCCACAGTTCACCACTGTCGTTGTAGTCGTCGATGGTGAAGGGACGAATACGATGGGTTCCCTCGACGTTGTAGATCATCATCTCACTGTCGATGGGAAGTAACCAGCGCTGGAAACCAAAGTTCATGCTGATGGCGTTTTTGCAGGTGAAGCGCAAGCGCCACATCGCCAGCTTGTCATCAAGCTTTTCCCAGTGACCATGGGTCGCGGCCGTGATTTCGACCAGATTGGGAACCGCGTAGCGCGGTGCGAGGCCTTGCTGGTCCCTGAGGTCGTCTTCCATTTGAAGAGCGAGCAGGTCCAGAGAATCCACCGAGATAGTGGGAACCAGCTTGAGAGAATCCTGTGCATGGACGGTTCCGGAGAAACCGATCAGGGAACACAGGAACAACAGAATGAACTGCGACGTGCGCATGGTGTAACAACCAATCGTCACCGTCTCCGCTGACTGCTTGCGGGAGAAGTCAGCGAAAACTCGCCTAAAGGATGATGTATGTCAGTCCGGATTCTAAGAGCCCGAATCCATTGCTCTATTGTCGCCTGATCAGGCTGTCAGGCAAGACAGTAATGTCTCAGGAATCTATTGCCGGGAAGTCATGCCGAGAAACTGCCAAAGATCCCGAATCTCCTCCGCAGTGAGTCCGTCGAGGAGCCCTCCGGGCATGGGGGAGACGGGAGAGGGCTCGGCGGAGCGGATCGGTCCGGGGACATTCAGAGGCTGATATCCAAATGGATCCGTGTTGATCACCCAATGGGTCGACTCCTTGAGGAGCACCCGGCCCCACTCCATCCCATCCTCGCCAAACTCGATTTCACTCCAGTTGTATTGATCGGAGATATCCCGGGAAGGCTCGAGGATGGCTGTGATCAGGTCGTCGGATGTGAAACGGGAAGCAATTCCGGTGAGATCGGGACCCGCACCTCCACCGCGACCATCGAATCGGTGGCAGCGGGAGCAGAGCGATTTTTCATAGGCGAGCAGTCCCTTGTCTGCTGTTCCGGCTGGGCCAGACAGGGCTTCCACGATCGACTCCCTGTCCCACCGTTGAACAAAGGGAGGCAACACGGGTGGCGCTGGGGGAGGGGGAATCAGATCGCCTTCGCTGTCATCCAGCTGTCGGGCCATTCGATCGATAAATCCGGTGTAACTGTTTCCTCCTGAAAGTGAACGCAAGGATTCAAGGGCAGGAGCAATGCGGCTCCGATCGCCCTCTGAGAGGGGAACCCATTGCAAGGCGCGCAATGCAGACATTCGATCTTCACCGGAGGGCCCCTCTTCCAGCCATGAAAGCAAACGGGGGGCGAGGTTGGGAGCCTTCAGCCTTACGAGCAGATCTCCCAGGAGGCGATCCATCGCTCCATCCCGCCGCGGGAAGCGACGGTCAAAACGGGTCAGGAGAGATTGGCGCAGGTAATCATCCGGATCTCCCATGCGCGCGATAACAACGGTGGCCAATCTCAATTGGGCGAGTTCCTCCACCCGGTTTCCTGGAAGAGGCAGCGCAAGCAGGGTTTGCAGGATCTCATCCCGATCCTCTTTGTCTCCGAGGCGAGCGAGGGCCAGGAGCCCATGAACCGTTCCCGGCTCTTTTCCCTCAAGGATGGTCTGCCGCCAGAGAGTCGGGTCGATCTCCTCGAGGGTGATCCGGGCAGCCGCAGCGATAAAGGGATCGGGATTGGAAAGAGCGGAGATGGCCGCTCCCAGAAGATCCGGTCGTGATTCCACATGACCCGCCTCGAGCATCTTTCTCTGGCGACGTGCCGATTCACCGATTTTGGACAGCGGGGCGGCGATCGCTTCCGCCGATCTCTCACTGCGGATGCGGAAAACAGTACTGCGGGTACCGCGTCCACCAGTCACCCCATACATCGCCCCATCCATGCCGAAGGTGATGTCAGCAACATTCAGTGCCGGTGCAGAAGCAAAGGGAAGGATGTCACCGACAAAGGAGGATCCCTTCTCCTCGGGGAAGAAGGCCAGGATGCGACCATAAGCCCAGTCGGCGATGTAGATGGCGTGACGCCAGCGCCCCTGAAAAGTGCTTTGCAATCCTGATTCGACACCGGTGGGAGATGACAGATCTGATTCCGCAGCGGGGGGGACAGCATCGGGAATGCCGTCAGGCCATTTGCCATCACCCGCACGCCAGCCGGCGTCTCCTCCGGAAACCACCTCGACGACCCGTGGTGCTTTGTACCACGGTGATCCGATGTCGTATTCCATGTCTGCGTCGTAGGTGAAGAGTGCATCCCCATGGTGAAAAGCGATGTCGTAAGGATTGCGGAATCCGCCGGCGACGCGCTCCCACTCACGGGTCTTGGGGTCGATCTTCAGAATCTGACCGGCGGGAGCGAGGTAGCCGACCGCATGGCCGGACGGATCCCACATGCGCGGCACGATCAGGTCTTCCTGCCAACGACGGTAACGGTCTCGATCGAGGATCTCCTCCGGGACGATGATGTGGTTGCCGACGACGGTCCACACCTGACCATCCGGTCCCATTTCCAATGCATGAACTCCGTGTTCCCAACCGGGCCCCATTCGGGAAAGACGTTCTTCCGTTTCGAAGAATCCATCGTGATCCGTATCGGTCAGGACCCACAGGCCGCCCTCTTTTTTGCCGTCACCATTGACGTGGACCCACAGTTCCTCGCCGACGAAGAGCAGCCCCTGGGCAGAACCGATACGGGCACACTCCTTGACCGACACGGTTCCGTCCGCATTGAAACGCAGGCGTTTGAGGGAAGAGTACTGGGGTGAGACGATGAAACTGTTGGGGGTTTCCGGTTCGATACAGACCCATGACCCATCCTTGGGGTCGACTTCATGAAGAATCTCTGCGGCAAAACCCTCGGGAAGGCTCCAGCTCTGCTGGGCGGTGTGGGGGAAGCGGACATTGCCCCAGGGGAGGGAAGGATCACCGGTCGCCCCGATGATCTGGACGGCGGCTTCATGCTCAGGATCCAGCCCGGCCAGATCCCACGAGATCTCCTCAGCATAAGAGACTCCCGAGTTGACCGCTTCTGGTGGGCGGCTCCACTGACGTGATCGCCATTCTCCGTCGGTATCGATCCTCTGCTCCCTGCCGTCGGCGGTTTGCCAGGACAGGGATCCCGCGATCCCGGCAGGGCCTCCTTCGTTGGCTGCGCGAACCACCAGTTCATGGTCACCTGCGGGCAGGGTGAAGCGGTGATCATGGATCTGACTCCAGTCATCACCACGAAGGATCGGTGCACCATCGATGAAGGCGATGAAAAAGTTGTCGGCAGTCAGGAGAAGTCGCGCCGAAGTTTCCGACCCGGTCGTGAAGCGGCGCGAGAGGATGACCTCCTGTTTTTCACCGATGGGGTCGGTACTCCAGATCCATTGTGGTCCCGCATCATCGACCACCTCCGCACTGCGACTGACATCGCGGTAGGGATCCCCGTCCAGAGGTTTCCACGAACGAATGCGAACCTTGCGGAACTCGATGCGCATGGGGCCACCGGCATGAATCTGCAATCCGATCTGACCACGGGGCTGGTGGCTGGCGTGAAGATCCTCAAAGGCGCAGACCTGCACTCCATCCAATTCATGCATGGCCCGATTGCCGCGGGCGACGATGCGATAGGTATGCCATTGAGTGGAGTCAAACTTCTCGATGAGATCAGCCGTTTCCCCCAGATAGCCCACCGTTTTGCGGCTGCCATCCGCCTGTAACTGCGAAACCTCCCCGCGCGGTGCGAGGATCGCACGCCCACTCGCCTCATAGAGAATGCCGGTATAGGTGTGTCCCGCATCCAGATCTGCCTGGTACCCCTTGGCTCTGCCGTCCGCCAATCCCTGACTTCGGTACTGGATTCCACTGTTGCCACCGGTGATGCGGAATTCGACCTCGAGAACAAAATCGTCGAAGTTCTTTTCATGCCAGAGGAAACGGGTGGCGGGAACAGGCCCACCTTCGGGGCCCTCACCGATGATGACGCCATCTTCCACTCGCCAAAGATCCTCATCCCCTTTCCAGCCCTGGAGAGAGGTTCCATCAAAGAGATCTTCCCAACCGGTCTGGGCAAGCACTTGCGAAGGCGAGACAGGATTCAAGGAGAAGAGCAGGATGGAAAGTGACAGGCACAGAGAAGGAAAGATTCGCAAGTGGCCTCCTGATCGATGATGGGGATGCCCACAAGATAACCTGCGAGGGGTGACGGACCAGTGACCACCATGTCTCTGGCGGTTACCATGCCGCTGACCGTGGAGGCCACGGGCATGCGGGAAGGACACAGCATGGATCTGCGCAGGATGACCATCATTCTCGGGTTGTGGGGGTTTCCGCTACTGACCGGTTGTGTCGTCCTGCCCATCGACGGTGGGTCAACCACCACGACTGTGCAGACCTTTGAAGCCGGGGGAGATCTGCAAGGGCGCGGGGTCGGTTTTGCGGGTTACTTCAGTCGACCCTCCCAGCCGGGTCTGTTTGTTCAGCTGCAGAGTGTTCGTGACGGTGCGGTCGGTGGGGCAGAACTGTCCCAGTTACCTTCGGGTCCGCTCGATCCCGAAGTGGCCCGTGAACAACTGGGCTGGTCTGTGGCCGCAGGGACCACCTGGGAGGCGGAAGAGAAGTGGACCCTCTACGGCGGACTGGGACTGGCCTACACCGAAACCTGGATTGAACGATTCGATGGAACCCTGTCGACGGGGGACAACGGCTATTACCACACCTCCACCGGAGATGATCTGAGCCTGGAGGCGACGGTGGGAGCGCTGTGGAACCCCACGGAAAACTGGGTCATCGATTTTGGTTACAGCACCTTTTCTGAGGCGATTTTTGTCGGTCTCGGCTACTCTGGTCCGTAACAGCGGAAAGGAAGAGCCCCGACATGAGTTCCACCGGCCTGATCCTGATCAACCTGGGTTCTCCGGATGCCCCGCGCAAACCGGAAGTACGCCGCTACCTCGATGAGTTTCTCATGGACGAGCGCGTCATCGACGTCAACGTCCTGCTGCGCAACCTGCTGGTCCGCGGCATCATTCTCAACACCCGACCGAAGAAGTCTGCGGAAGCCTACAGCAAGGTGTGGACCGATGAGGGTTCGCCGCTGATCGTCACTTCCCGCAAGCTCGAGGAAGAGGTGCGCCAGCTCTGGGATGGACCGGTGTCTCTGGGAATGAGATACGGCAATCCATCGATTCTCCAGTCAATGGAAGAGATCCGCGAGGCGGGAGCAGACGAAGCCATCGTCGTACCGCTGTATCCGCACTACTCGATGAGTTCCTACGAAACGGTTGTCGCCAAGGTGCTGGAGGACCTGCCCCGGATGAAGGATCCGATCAAGGTTCACTTCCTCAATCCCTTCTATGATCACCCGATCTATCGCAAGGTCCTCGCCGATGTCACCCGACCTTATCTGGAGGGGAAAGAATGGGATCATCTGCTCTTTTCATTCCATGGCGTACCAGTGCGGCACATCGAAAAGCGCGACCCCAGCGACTGCTATTGTTTGAAGACGGAAGACTGTTGCTTCACCGATCACCCGGCGACACCGATGTGCTACCGCGCCCAGTGTCGTCGCACCGCCCGTTTCCTCGCCGAGGATCTGGGTCTGGCTGAGGACAAATGGTCCGTGGCGTTCCAGTCCCGTCTCGGCAATGACCCCTGGCTCGAACCATCCACCGAACCGACCACCGAAAAACTGGCAGAAGAAGGCATCCGCAATCTCAAATTGATCTGCCCCGCTTTTGTGGCGGATTGCCTCGAAACCATCGAAGAGATCGACATGGAGGTCCGGGAGACCTTCATCGAAGCAGGCGGCAAGGAGTTTGAAATGATTCCCTGCCTCAATGCGGATCCTCGCTGGGCCCAGGCCATCGTCGACATGGCCCCGGACGCCCTTCAGCGCCACGCCGCCGCCGGTTCCGATGGAGTGATTCCCCAGTAACCGAACGGCCCGGAGGACGAGTCAGGGAGGGAGACGGGGATGGAAGCACGCAAGCAGTCTCTCATCGGCTGGGCGATCCTTCTCTTCTGGTACAACCTGTACCTGTTCCTCGATTTTTGGATGCCGATGATTCAGGACGTCTTTCCAAAAAGCTGGATTGGATTCTTTACGGATGAATCCTTTCTAAAACCTTTTTGGCTGACCGAAATATGGTGTTTCGACGTCGGGGGTCTCCTATACGGCCTGGCTTACAGTTCCATCCCATTCATTCTGGTCCCGATCTTTGGCGTCGTCTTTTATGTCGCCCCGACTGCCCTGAGCATCTGGTGGACCGTCCGCCTTCGTCGCAAATGGAAGAGCACGGGCTCAGAATAGATTCGCCAGCAGGAATGCCAGCAGTGCAATCAGTAACAGCAGGCCCGGGAGGACCATCTGCCAGTGGACGGGGGGATGGGTGGGGATCTTTTGCACCAGGCCCAACACCTTGGCGGGGGCTTCGTCGAGGATGAAGCGGGAGAGGCTTGCGGCTCCGCGGCCGATGGGGTTGTCGACGATCCAGCCGAGCAGCCTGCCGCCCTTGCGGTAGAAGAAATCAAAGTCGAGGTTTTCGCGCACCAGTTCCGGTGGGTAAGTGCCCGTCTTCATCAACACCACCACCGACAGGGAGGCAAAGAGCAGCAGCTGCAGCTGGGTCAGCACGTGGCTGGTGGTGAAGGGTTCGTAGGTGACGGTGAAGGGCAGCATGCCGTAGAGCCACCCGGGATTACAGCCGATGAAGATGCACAGTGCTGCGCCGATGGCCATCGCCAGTAGCATGTTGACCGGCGGTTCTTTCGCCTCGAGTTTGGAATCGTGGGCGAAGAAGGCGAAGTAGGGGATCTTGATGCCGGCGTGTTCGAGGACTCCCGCCGAGGCGAAGAGGAGCAGGAACCACAGCCAGACGTGACCTTCATAAAGTGCGGCGGACATGATCATCGATTTGCTGACGAAGCCGCTGAAGAGGGGCACCGCTGAAATCGAGGCCGCACCCACCAGACACAGCACGGTGGTGATCGGCATCTTGCGCCACAGGCCGCCGAGATCGGTGCCGCGGGTCTTGCCGGTGACGTGCATCACCGCACCCATCGACATGAAGAGCAGCCCCTTGAAGAGCACATCGTTGAAGGCGTGGCTGACCGCACCATTGACCGCCATCTCGGTCCCGATGCCGATGCCGACGACCATGAAACCGATCTGGTTGATCATGCTGTAGGAGAGCACCTTGCGCAGGTCGTTCTCGATGACGGCATAGAAGATGGGGAAGAAGGTCATCACCGCACCGATGGTGACCAGCTCCTCCGTACCGGGGAAGAAGCGCGCCAGGGCATAGACCGCAGTCTTCGTGGTGAACGCCGACAGGAACACGGTGCCGGTGGCACTCGCTGCCGGGTAGGTATCGACGATCCACGTGTGCAGCATCGGGAAGCCGGCCTTGACGCCAAAGGCGAGCAGGATCCACGGCACTCCCGGCGACGCCAGATCGAGGACTCCCAGCTCGGAGATCATCAGTGATCCACCCGCCTGGTGGTGGATCAGCAATCCCGCCAGCAGTGACAGACCGGAAAGCACCTGGAAGACCAGATAGCGAGAACCGATGGCGAGCGCCTTCTCACTGTCCCGGGCCCAGACGATGAACGCCGAGGTCAGGGCCAGCATCTCCCAGCCGATGAAGAGGGTCACCAGATCTCCGGCGAGGACGGTCGCCACCGCACTGCCCGCATAGAGCAGGGCGGCGGAGGTCTCGACGCGACTCTTGATATGCAGGGCATACAGCACGCCGATGATGCCGGCGATGTGGAAGAGCAGCGCAAAGAGGTAAGAGAGCTTGTCGAGGTCGACGAGGATCAGGTCAAAGCCGAAGAAGGAGACCGGGAACGACGTGCCATAAGGCAGTCCGAGCAGACCCAGCAGACCGACGACGGGGGTGGCGATGGCGATCACCTTGCGAGCGATGCCCCCGAGCAGGAAACAGAGGAGGGCGCCGACGACGAAGGGTAGCACCGGGTACAGGCCTTCAATCATCGTAGTAGCCGTCCTTCCGTGAGACCGCAGCCCTCAGGCCACGGGAGAGAAGGACGAGCAGGGCGATGGCGACAAAACCGTAGACGGGGTAGAAGCCGGGAATTCCCTCGATCTCTTCGACCCCTTTTTCCAGTTTGCGCGAATAGATGAAATCGGCGGCGAAGGCGATGGCGCACAGGGCGACCAGCAGCCAGTGAATCCGCGATGGGGGGCCATCGTGATGAGTGTCGTGACTCATGATGCGCTCCCTTCAATCATCTTGGCCAGCTGGGCGTAAATCCCGGGCCAGAAGAAGAGGATCAGGCACGCCAGTGAACTGAGAATCAGCGGAATGCGACACGCCCAGGGCGATTCGCCATGATCCTCATGACCCTGAACACCTGCCCCTGCTTTTTCTTTGGCGAAGAAAGCGCGCACCGGGATCGGCAACAGGTAGCCGAGGCCCAGAAGAGTCGAAAGCAACAAGGTGATGAGGAATGCCCACTGGTGCGCCTCGATCATGCCGACACACAGCAGCCATTTACTCCAGGTGCCGCCCATGGGGGGCAGGCCCAGAGTGCTGAGGCTGCCGATCATGAAGGCGGTCATCGTCCACGGCATCCGTCGGCCGATGCCGTCGAGCTGATCGACCCGGGTCTTGTGACTGGCGACGTAGATCGCACCCGCCGCAAAGAAGAGGGTGATCTTGCCGTAGGCGTGCATGGCGATGTGCAGGGCGCCGCCTTCGATGGCCATCGGGAACGCCACCGCCGCACCGAGGACGATGTAGTTCAGCTGGCCAATGGTCGAGTAGGCGAGGCGCGCTTTCAGTTCCGGTCGGGTCAGGGCGATGATGGATGTCAGCAGGATGGTGCCCGCTGCAAACCAGGCCACGACTTCGGCACCCCAACTGCCCCGCATCACTTCGGTCCCCACCAGTTCGGTAGAGATCTTCAGCACGGTGAAGACGCCGGCTTTGACGACGGCGACCGCATGGAGCAGGGCACTGACCGGGGTCGGTGCGACCATGGCATTGGGCAGCCACTGGTGCAGCGGGAAGATGGCGGTTTTACCAGTGCCGAAGAAGAAGAGCAGGATTAGTACCGCCGCCTGACCCGCAGTGGTCGAGCCGTTGAGGATTCCACCGTCTTTGAAGTCGAGGGTGCCGGTCCACACCCACGTCAGCACCGTGGCGGTGAGCATGAAGAGGGTCGAAGAGCCGACGAGGATTCCCAGATAGATGCGACCGGAACGCTTCGCCTCCGGCTTGCGGGTGTGGGTCACCAGCGGCCAGGTGCTGAAGGTCATCACCTCATAGAAGAGGAAAAGGGTCAGCATGTTGGCACTGAAGGCGATGCCCATCGCCGAAAGGATGGCCATGGCGAAGGCGCACCAGTAGCGCTCCTGGCCCTCGAAATCTTTGCCGTACAACCCGTGCATGTAGCCGTAGGAGTAGATGGTGTTGAGGATCCACAGCGATGCGGCGACGAGGGCATAGATCATCCCCAACGGGGTCAACGCCAGGGCAAAGGAGAGCCCCGATCCCAGTTCACCGATGGTGAAGGTCATCTCTTCGCCGGCCAGAGCCTCAGGCAGGATCGACAGCACGACCGCCAGCAGTCCTGCCGGAATCACCAGATTGAAGAGATTGCGCAGGGGTCGCATCGGCTTCAGCAGCCAGGCGAGCAGTGCACCAAAGGCGGGAATCAGGATGACCAACAGCAGGGGAGAGATCATGGTGTCAC
>JACETR010000083.1 GCA_013911165.1 Planctomycetota bacterium
CTCCTTCCCCTGCCCGTCAGGTTATCGTCTCTAGGGTCGTACCGGGAGATGGTCCCACCCCTTTTCGGTTCACCCTGAATTCCACTATCATCTGCGGGTCTGAACCACTGCCCCTGCTCTCCGAACCTGAAAGTGAACTTCTGTTGTCTTCTGCTGCGGTCGTCATCTCTGCCTACAACAATGCGCCAGCCCTGCGGCTGTCGTTGCTGGGATACCTGCGGCAGGACTGCCGTGATTTTCGTCTGATCGTTGCGGATGACGGATCGACGGCCGATCTCACGGAAGGGATCGCTCCGATCCTGGAAGAGTTGAATGCGACGGGAATTGAAACGGACCACGTCTGGCATGAAGACCGGGGCTTTCGCAAAAACATCATCCTCAATGAAGCGGTGAGAAATTGCCCCGGTTCAGAGCTGCTGATCTTCACCGATGGCGACTGCATCCCCCCAGCCAGCTTTGTTCGTACCCACCTCGACCATCATTGCCCGCGCAGCTTTCATGTCGCCGGCGCCTATCGACTCACTGAAACGGCGACCTCTTCACTGAATGCTGATTCGGTGCGCAAAGGGGATCATGAATCGATGAAAGAACCGGACCAGATTCGTGATCTGCAAAGGCGATTCCGCAAATCAAAATGGGGCACCCTCTTTCGACGCCGGCACCGTCCCAAAATTCTGGGACTCAATATGGCTTTCGACCGTTCCCTCTTCGAAGAGATCAACGGTTTCGACGAAAAGTTCATCGGCTGGGGTCTTGGTGAGGACAGCGACCTGCGTGATCGTGCCATGCGATTGCGACCACGCCCCATCGTGCGTAACCTCTACACCGTGAATGACGTCTTCCACCAGTGGCATCCGGTGCCTCCCGCAAAACCGCGCAAGGAACTGGAAACCTGGGAGTACTACCAGAAGAATCGACCGGTCCGCTGCGAGACCGGCTTGCACAAGTCGCCCGCCTGAAGAAAGGGATCTTCCATGAACTCTCCCCGCATCAAACAGCGAATGACTTTCACTCTGCTACTGGCTTCCATCCTGATGCTCGGCACGCTCTCCGGCTGCACCTTCACCCAAAAGACCACCGTCGAAAACAAGGACGGTCAGGAAGTGCGACGCACTTCCTACGGGGTCGATTTCCATCTGCGGTCCACTGACGACTCCGACGACGACTAGGGCCGCTCGTTGAGGGTGGCGTAGACTTCCGGATGCAGCAGCGGCTGGCCTTCGGCGGTTCGCAGGTTGGGAACGATGAACTCGGTGACGTAACCGATGCGCATCGCGCCCGGGCCTTCCAGTTTCAGCTCCACCGAAAATCCATCCTCTGAGGCCACTGCCGAGGCGACCCTCACTTCTTTGTGATCGACCTCTGGGCTTCCGTAGGGGCTGTGCAGTTTGTAGGTGTAGTTGTCGACGTCATAGTTCTCCGGGTTCTCCAGAGTGCTGCGATCCATCGGCACGGTGAAACTCAGGCGATAACCGTCGGAGATGACCCGACAGGTGCGAATCTCTGCGGGCATCTCTCCGGTCCAGCGCAGGTAGGCGAGGCCTTCCGACTTCTTTCCACGGGAACCCCAGCCACGGTTGGTCTGACCGACCAGCAGTACATCGTTGTCGCCCCAGCACGCGCGCAACGCTCCGCAGTCGAGGTTTTCGCGGAAGCGCATCGCCGCTCCCTGCCAGACACCATTGACCTTTTCCAGATCGACACGCATCACCGATGCGTGGTGCTGATCGGTGACCAGCAATTGATTGGCGAAGGGGCCGAAGCCTCCCTCAGTGGTATCCCACACCATCCCGGCGGCACTCTTGCCCATCTTGTCGTAGGGGAACCACACCGCAGGCAGCTTGAGGAACGGAATCTGCTCACGCACTTCGACGTAAGTCTTGCCGTCGGGGGTCTCGCCGGGATACTTCATCCGACTGATCGGCAGTTTCGCTGATTCCACTCCCCACACATGGCCGAAGTAATCGCCCTCTTCGATGTGGCACAGTTTGTTGGTGCCACACCATTCGCCCTGATTGTCGGTGTAGAAGACATCACCCCAGGGAGCCACTTCCACCCCTGCGGGTGAACGCAGTCCTCCCGCAGCGGGAATCATTCGGCCAAAGCCATCCTGATCGGGATCCTCGACCTTGATGGCCCAACCGCGCCAATGCTGACGACCGAAGGGTTCTCCACCAAAGGGTTTGTTGAGGGTAATCCAGAAGTTGCCTTCCCTGTCGATGCGGGGACCGAAAGCATACTCGTGATAGTTGCCGCTGAGACTCCAGTCATCGCAGACCGTCTCGACCACATCCGCACGGCCATCGCCATCCTCATCGCGCAGTCGACTCAGCTCACCGCGCTGGACGGTATAGAGCCAGTCGTTGTGCCATTGGAGACCCAGAGGTTCCTGCAGACCATCGCTGAAGAGTGTGAACTTCGGCGTGTCACTGTAGGTGTTCTCGATCTTCCAGATGTCACCACGGCGGGTACTGACGTAGACCACGCCTTCACCAGGGCCGGCCACCAGACCGCCGACCTCCAGAAGCACCCCTTCCGGAGTCGGAATGTCGATTACCTCGTAATACTTCGACTCGTCGTTGAGGACCGCTTCGTTGAAGGTCGGTTCCAGCACCGGCGAAGTCAGGATCAAAAGAATCAGGGTTGGAAGAATCACCACTGCACCTCCACTTCAACAACAGTTCCCGGTGCAGAAATCGGCACCCGGATTTCTTTTTTCCCATCGACCTCGTAGATCTCGGCGGCGGCTCCCTGAACGATCAGGGTGACCCCTTCTTCAGTTCGCCATTTTCGGGGTCCCAACTCTTCCATTTCGGCCGAGACAGCGAGGCGCAACATCAATCCAAGCGGCATCGTTTCTCCAGCAAATTTGAACCGGCGCTGAAGATGAACCCCACTCTCCCGGATCACAGGGTCGATGAACTCCTCGACACTCACCCCCTCTGAACCTTGAATGCGGAAGACCGGATTGCGCTGTTCATCCCGACGATAACCGCGGGCGCGCCAGCCCTGATCGCGGACCGGATCCAGCGGCCACGTCTGATTCGGAGTCTCGACGATGCCGACCGCCATACCCGGTGGGAAATTCAGGACGTCATCCCCGGCAGGATTCTCCAGCGCTCCGGCACGACCGGCCCAGGTTCCCTGAACATTGATGAAGTCGCCACGCCACGCTTTTCCGAGACGCAGATTCTCCATGTCCCAGGCGATGCTCGCCCGCTCCGGATAGCCAACCGCGATAACCCGGGCACTGAGACCGGTCATGAAGACTCCGACGAGAGTCGGCTCTTCTGCAGCAGGAATCAGATCGTAATCATTGCGGTTGATGATCAGGCCCTTGGGAAACGGTGCGGATGATCCCGCGGAAAGGTAGGTCCAGATGGCATCGACCTGGGCATCCGTGTCTCCGCCGAGCAGATCCGGGTAGAGCGCAAAGTCGGGAAACCAGAAGGTCGGCATGCGCGTACCCGGCCGCTTCGACTGGGGATCCTTCATGTAATCGAGGAACCAGCGGGGCTGCAATCGCCCGGCCATGACCGCGAGATCGTAAGCGGGTTCACCGAGCGATGGCTGCCCGGCAAAAACGTGACAGTCGATGCAGCGGAAGCCATCCGTGCCCACCAGCTGGTGCCCCGCACTGCGCGCCTCCAGGCTGAACTCCGGGGTATGGGGTGGTGCCGGAGGCTCATTGTCGGCGGCGATCAGCATATCGGAGACATGCCCGGCAACCGGTTGCGGATAGGCCGGCATGCGTGTCAGCACATAAGGCCGAATCTTCAGTCCCTCGGCGACCGTCTCGTGGATCACTTCCGGTTTCAGTTTGTTGCCGATCCCGGTGAGCAAGGGAGGAAGGCGACCTTCATCCCCCAGCTCGGCCGTGCCCTTGAAGAGACGGTTGATCTCGGCATTGGGCCCACCCACTCCATCGCGGACATGACAGGGCAGACAGCCGGCATCGTTGACTGCCCAGTGGGCATCCTGCTCCGGTTCCGGTGCCATGAATTCGGTTTCGGTGAGCAGTTGAAGAATCCCACTCTGAATCTCGGGAGAGAATCGATAGGCAACCCCACCTTTGGGAGCTTCTTCTCCCATGCAACCCGGGTTCCCCGAGGTCATCTCACTCCACGAGAGACGTTTTGGCAGTGCCTTCGGTTCATGGCATGCATTGCAGCCATGTGTGTTGTAGGCACTCCCTCCACGAATGATGCGCGCAGGGTCGGGGCGGAACAGTGGTTCATCAGGAACCGCAACGCGACTGCGAGTACGCAGCTCCTCCGCCTTGAAGGGGCGGGCTTGCGAAATTCCTGGACCCTCGATGGTCAAATCGAGATGGGATGGACCGGCGCCTTGCCAAAAACAGATCTGAATCGGATGCCAGCCCGCTTCCAATTGGACTGTCGCTCTCTTGGTCACCGTTCCATGACTGCCATCGTTGTCGATCCGTTTTTCGCCATCGATCCACAAAACGGAACCATCATCGCTGGAGAGAGCAAAGGTGTAGGCACCGGTGCTCTTCACCTGAAAGGAACCCACAAATCGAATGCCGAAGTCGGTGTCCTTGGGGCGCACGGCATTGGAGATGACGGTCGTATGGCCGCCTCCACTCGGCTCCGCCTCGAGCAGTTGGTCACAACTGTGGAAGGAGCGATGGTGCAGTTCATATCGAAGACCCTGCACCTCATCGACCACCGGGTTGCCGTCGACGTCGAGGGATTGCCCGCGCACCAGCCAAGTAGCCAGAGCCCGAGCTTCTTCCTCATCCATGGGGATTTGCGGCATGCGTCCGGAAGGATGCCAGCGGTGAGCATTCTGCAACTCTGCGGTGAGCATCGGGATAGTGGTTCGATCGGTCATTTGTGAAGAGATCTGGTCGCCATCGTGACAGGCGGCACAGCCGATACTGAAGAAGAGTTCTTCCCCCTTCTCCAAAACCGATTCCTCAAAAGGCTCTGGCAACCACTCCAGATCATTGATCCGGTCCCTGGCGAAAAGGAAATGAACGAGATCGCGGGCGGTCTCTTCCCGCTCTTCCTCAGGGAGTGACCCGAGGGCATGGGGCATGCGCGTTCCAGGTTCCACTGCTGCCGGATCCGTCAACCAGCGCACCAGCCACTCAGGGCGAAAACGATCACTGGCTCTGAGAATCAGCGGAGGATCCACTGCTGCAAATTCTGTGGCACGCACTCCGCTTCCCTGATGACACTTCATACAGGCCGCATCACGAACGGTACGGACCAGGTCATCTCGGGAAAGGTCGCGATCCTGGGCAAGAAGAGGTGAAACAGGAACACCCATCAAGGGCGTGAGCAAAACCCAGAGCAATACCCAGAACAATGACAGGCAAAGGCAACGATGCATGATTTCTCCGTTGGAAGGGGTTCAACCCATCGTCACGGAGAGAGGATGCAAGGTCAACAGGTGGGCTGGCAGGTATCGCCCCGGTTAACGACGTACCGGAGGGGGCTTGGGTCTCGTAAAGACCATCACGCCATCGGTGCTGTCTTCCGCATGGAAGCGATAGCCTTGTGAATCAAACCCTTGCAGATCCTTGAGATTCTTCGGGCGGTGATCCGCCATCCAGCGAGCGAGAAGACCGCGGGCCTGTTTGCCAAAGAGTGTGATGAACTTGGCCTTGCCCTTGTCCACTTGCAGGAACTTGACGTCGACCACAGGACAGCCGAGTTCGGCAACCCGCGCCACCTTGGAATATTCGGCACTCGCAAGATTGACGAGGATCTCTGCCCCCGCTTCTTTCATGTCCTTCTTCAGCAACTTGTGAACCTGGTCACCCCAGAACTCATAAAGGTTCTTGCCCGAATCGGTCTTCAGAGCAGTGCCCATCTCGAGTCGGTAAGGCTGGATCACATCGAGGGGACGCAGCATTCCGTAAAGACCGCTGAGGATACGAACGTGGTCTTGGGCCCAGGAGAGGGCCTTGCCCTTCATCGTCCACGCTTCAAAACCCTGAAAGACATCTCCACGGAAACAGATCGCCGCCGGCCCTTTCGGATTGGAGCGACTGCCAAAACTGGACCAGCGATCACGGTTGACCTCTGCCAGTTTGGGAGAGATCGACATCAGCGATTCCAGTTGACCGGTCGAGTATCCCTGCAAGACCCCCACCAACTCCTTGGAGCGGGAAGTCATGCGTGGGCGGGTGACAGCCGGGGCTCCCTTGGGAAGCTCGGCTTCCATGTCGAGAGTCTTGGCAGGAGAGAGGATGGCGAGAAGTTTTGACATATCAGGAAATTACCCGAGGAGGACCTCTCCGTCACCCCATCTGCGTCGTCCGGGAACGGGTCGCTGACCGTTTTCCTGCCCTGATTTTTCGGGCGGATACGACCACTCTTTCCTGAAAGGAGATGCGATGTGGATTCCAGCGGTCACACTTCTCGGCTTTCTGGGGGTCTCCCTTTCATCCTGTCCTCTGGGACTGGAAAAATGTCATGAGCACCCTCCCGGCCCACCGCAGATCTGGCTGTTGAGATCCCCCTACTGCATCTCCCTCGCTCCCGGAAAAATGGAGGGCACCAAGAAACTCCCGGACCTGGAATCGATGACCATCATCTTTCCTGCAGGAGCGGGAATGGACACCTCGGGTGGAGGATTTCATGCACGTGTTGCCACCCGGGTGGCCGCCGCTCTTCTGACACACCACTCACCAGGTTTTCTCCCACCTGGCTGTGCCGCAAAAGTCTGCGGCTCAACCGCCATCGTTCATTTGCGATATCCCCCTGCACTCCGTCGCGCCATGTTTGAAAGCCTGACCCAATTGATTCATGGATCGATCCCAAATGATCGGATAGCGGCTGCGATAAAAGACGAACGAGATCGTTCTCCGAATTTTTTCTGTCCCTGTCTCGGTGATACCGCCTGCTCTCCCCTGCATCAGGTCAGCGCCCAGGGCATCGAAGCCTTCGATCCTCTTCCCGGTGGTGCTACGCGCCGTGGCAATCGGCTCTTTTTCCACCGAGTCAATCCCGATTCGTGTCTTCACTGGATACGGCAACATTGGACCAGTGTCTGGATCCACCTCGATCTCAACCTCGCTGAAGTTCATCGAAAAAATCGCCGCCTCATTCTGGCAGATCTGCAAGCGGGGCTCGGAGATCCTGCGCCAGTTGAACCGGGAAAGTTGCGCCTCCCGGTTTCACCGCCTTTCTTCCCGATCTTTCCTCAACATTCCGCTCCACCATCCGGGGAAGAGTGGACCCTGATCGAACTCTCTCCCCCCTCTTCTTCCTCCACCCCATCCAAAGCCCTGTTTGGAGAAGAACGGGTTTCCCTTCACCGACAGAAATTTCCTGCCCGAACGGGGGTATCGACCGCTCTCATGCAGCGGAATGCAGACCGTCTGGCTCTGCATCGACGAGCCTGTGGGGGATCCCTTTCCGCCCCTTCAACGCAATACCCCACTGTTTTTGATCGCTATGCCGCGTCTCTCCGGCGGTCTGAGAGCTGGCGGGAAACGGGGATCAACAGACGCCTGTTCATCTATCTGCGCGAGGGACTGGTTTACTGCTCGTGGAAGTGAATCCCGATTTATGCAAAGATGGGGAAACGGCCTCTGAGTTCATTTGAAAATCTGTCGCTGAGTACCGAATACATCAGGTTTGAAAGCATCAGGATGTCTACCGCCGAAGACCCCCATGAAAATACGCCATCGGTCGCCATGAAAATTGTGACCGCCGTCTTCGGTGGCTTCATTACCCTGTCTTCCATTCTGGTCACCATCGCTCTCTACGGTCTCTCGGTACTCCTGCTGATGGGAGCCATCCAACTTCTCTGGAATCTTGTCGCCGGAAATGGGAAACCGGTCGACGGAGCTGTCGCTTGTCTGATGCTGTTGCTCTGCGGATTCTTCGTCTATCTGGTTCGCAAAAGTGCCGACCATTACGTCCGTTATCTGAGGGGCAGCAATCAAGCACCCGAAGATGAAACAGATCCGGAAATGCCTGACGCAGACGCTGCCGAATTCGACCTGGGTGAAGAGCTCGAGATGTACGGCTTCACCATCTTCTCTGCGCCTTTGGAAGAGCTCACTGAGGAAGTCAAAAAGAGCCACGATCACCAATCGATCGTCGAACTCTCCCTGAACCTTGAAAACTACCCCGTCAGCTCTGCGGCGCTGGTCGCGCTGGGTGATCCCGAAGTAGTCGAGGTCCCCCTGCCTGACGACACCCTGAAAAACACACTGGATTCCGATGAACTGCCCGATCAGTGGAACCTGTTTGCCGCCAGAGTTCTGATGCTAAGAGACCCGAGCGTCACTCTGGAGACGGCGATCCGTGAATACCCCTGGGTGGACAATCCACAGTGGACTCAACTGATCCTCGACCACCGGGATCACCTGCTAAAAAAATCATCCTTTGCCGAAGAGCTGCCGAAACTGGTGGATCTTTGCAAAGGTTCCACCGACCCCAATGAATCTGTTTCCATTCTTTCTGCGATCTTGAACGCAGAGGAAGTTGAAACCCTGCGAGAGGAACTCCGCATGAGTGAACTCGAAGGCATCTTCGAAGTCTGGCCTGAAAAAAGCGCCGAAGAAAAAGCAGAGCTGCGCCAGTCTTCCCTGATCAGCACTCAAAAGGACCATCTGCATTCCAGCGTCGAACGCTTCAGCCTCGATCACCCCCGATCGTTGCTGATCACCGGGCCATCCGGAGTGGGCAAGAAAACCATCGCCCTCTCCGTGCTTTGTCAGCTGGAAGATCAGGGCTGGACTGTTCTCGAATCCTCGGCCCAGGACCTGATTGCCGGAATGATGTTCATCGGCCAGATGGAAGAGCGCTGGGTGAAAATTCTTCCCGAACTGCAGAAGCCGAAAACCATCCTCTACATTCCTGACTTTTCCGAGATGGAACATGCGGGTAAACACATGCAAAACCCGATTGGACTTCTCGACCGCCTCAACAATGAAGTCCGTCGCCAGCGCATCACAGTTTTGGGTGTTCTTTCTGAGAACGACATGGAAGGGATGCTGCGCAGCAATTCTGCCCTGCGGAAGTATTACGACGTCGAATCGATCTCTTCACCGGCAGCCAGCGCCGCTGAAGAAATCCTTCTTCACGAAGCACAACGACTGGAAGGTGAGAGCGGCATTTCGACTCCCGCTGCCGTCGCCAAGTTGATGGTCGAACTCAGCGGTCAGTTCCTCTCTTTCCAGGCTCCACTTGGTGGAGCCTTTGATCTGCTCAAATCACTGGTGCAGAGAAAATCGACGAACAAGGCAGCGAATGAAAAGATCATGCTGACCCCCGAGGATGTCTTCGAAGAGATCACCCGTCTCTCGGGACTGCCCACAGTTCTCGTCGACCCCAACGAAAGTCTCGATCCGAATGAGGTTCAGACATTCTTCCGCAATCATCTGATCGGTCAGGAAGAGGCGATCCAGTGCATGGTCGATCGCATCACTCTGCTGAAAGCGGGATTGACCGATACAGACCGGCCCCTGGGCGTGTTCTTCTTTGCTGGCCCCACCGGTACAGGAAAAACCGAGAGCGCCAAAGTCCTCGCCCGGTATCTGTTTGGATCGAAAGATCGACTGCTGCGGGTCGACATGAGCGAACTGCAGTCCTACGAAGACCTCAGTAAACTCTTCGGCTCCGGCACTGGGCTTCAAAATCATCACCAACGCAGTCTACTCGACAGTATTCGAAACCAGCCCTTCAGCGTGGTGCTGCTCGATGAGTTTGAAAAAGCTCATCCCAATGTCTGGGATCTTTTCCTGCAGGCCTTCGATGATGCGCGCATGACCGACGCAGCGGGTCACGTGGTCAGCCTCAAACACGTGGTGTTTATCCTGACCAGCAATGTCGGTGCCCGGGAAGCTTCCCAGGGCTCCTTCGGCTTCAAGAGTTCCGGAGGGGCAGACAACCCCTACGAAATTGCCCTCAGGGAGACCTTCCGCCCCGAGTTCCTCAACAGGATCGACCAAATCGTCACCTTCCGTCCCTTCTCCAGGACTGAGCAACGCGCACTGCTCGAACTGGAATTGGAACGGGTGCTCTCACGCAGGGGTCTCAAGGATCGCCCTTGGGCCGTGGAGTGGGAAGATTCCGCCATCGATCTCTTGCTCACCCAGGGCCTGACCGCCGACCTTGGCGCACGGCCGCTACGCCGGGCAGTCGAACAGCATGCCCTGACTCCCATCGCCCGGGAAATGCTCGCCCATGATGATCCGCAGGCAGACCAGTTCCTTTTCGTCCGCGGAGAAGGGGGCAAGATCGTCGTCGACTTTGTCGACCCGGATGCCACTGAGCAGGCTGTAGCGGAACAGCAACTGGTGCCCATCCCCGAACTGGGGGACAGCTCCGACTCCTCTCCCCGTTTGCTCATCCCTTACATCGCCATGCGCGGTTCCGGGCGTCTGGAGGAGGTCGATGCGCTGGCCGAACAGGTCGACAAATTGGAAAGCCTTGTCGAATCCGCGGAGTGGAGTGAAGCCCGAGCCAAGGCAATGGAAAGCATGGGCGTTGCCGGCTTCTGGGACGACCCACAAAGGTTGCCGGTTCTGGCCCGTGCAGAATTGCGAGATCGGATCGATCACGGAACCGAAACAGCCCGATCCCTGCTCGATCGACTCTCCGGTGATGCGGAAACTTCCCGGGACAGTTACCCCCCTGCCCTGATACAGAGGCTCGCTCAGCAGATCTACCTTCTCGACCATGCGGTGGAAGTTCTCGACGAGGACCTTC
>JACETR010000084.1 GCA_013911165.1 Planctomycetota bacterium
CCATCGGCACTGTGTTGAATCAGGCTCCCGATTCTGGAGTCAGAAGACCGGATGGTCTGGCAGGACCGGAGGAATCCGGTTGCTGGGCGTACACCTGTTCAGGAGCCCATATGCTGGGTGCGTTGGTGGAGTGCGATCTTGCAGGGTTGCTCAGCAGCGCCCAGAAAAAACGCATGGCACAGCTTCTGAAACGGTATCGCCAAAGAACCGACTGGGAGATCGCCTATCGCAAGTCCGAATTGAATCGGGCGATTCAAAATGGTGTTTCCCCACGAAGAGCCGTTCGGGAGTACGGGCTGGCGGTCACCAAATTGCTGGGACATGCTTTGGAAATCTCAGCGAGAGCGAGTCTCATGACTCCAACAGAGGATGGACGGGAGTTTTCCGTCACCTTTGGTCGGTGGTCCGTCGAGCTGATGACGCAAGTGGACGATCTCTTTTCGCAGAGGGTCGACATTTCGACAGTGGAGGTCTATCAGCCTCTCGAGTTGTTGACTGCGGATGTCCTGACTCCCCAATCACCGGTGTGGGAGCGTGCTTTTGGAGATTTATGCCATCTTTTCAGAGGGTTGAGACTTTTGAAAAACCCACAACGATTTTGAAGGAGCAACTGTGGTTTCCCATCGATTGAGCCAACTGGGTGCTTATGCCATGGCTGCTGTTCGACAGCGGACTGCGGAGTTGAAAGAGCGGGGTTTTCACCCGGTCGACCTGGGGATGGGAGATCCCTCCCGACCGACGCCGGAGTTGATTCGCAGAGCCTGTGCAGAGGCGGTGGAGAAACATGCGGCCAGTGGTTACCCGCCATTTGGTGGCAGTGGAGAATATCGCCAGGCGGTTGCCGACTGGTTTGAGAGGCGATTCGGAGTGGCGATCTGTGCTGATTCGATGGTCGTTTCGTCGGTCGGATCGAAAGAGTCCATCTTTCATTTGCCCGAAGCATTTGTGAATCCGGGAGATCATGTGATTTGTCCCGACCCGGGGTATCCACCCTACGCTGCCGGCGCGCTCTTCGCAGAGGGGATTCCGTATTATGCTCCGGTGAATTATGGCAGTGATTTTCTTCCGGATCTGAGTGCCATTCCCGACGAGGTCGCGGAGTCTGCAAGGATTTTCTGGCTGACGACTCCTTCGAGTCCTTCCGGGAAGATCGCTTCCCTTGAATATCTGACTGAGTGGGTTCAGTGGTGCAAAGACCGGGACATCATCGCTTGCAGTGATGAGGCTTATTCTGAGATCTACTTTGGTGAACCACCCCATTCCGCACTGGAAGTCTCGACTGAGGGAGTGCTCGTCTTCAATTCTCTCTCCAAACGGTCTGCGATGACCGGCTACCGTGTCGGTTGGGTTGCCGGTGATCCGCAACTGATCGCCGAGTACCGCAAACTGAAGGCAAACATAGATACCGGAACCCCGTGGTTCATTCAGGATGCGGCCATCATGGCCTATTCGGATGAAACCCATGTCGCGGAGATGCGCGAAGAGTACCGTTTGCGAATGCAGCTCTTCGTTGAAGCCTTTGAATCGGCCGGTTTGCCACGCTGTGAATCGGAAGCTTCCATGTACGTCTGGCAAAAGACTCCGGATGGGGTGAGCAGCGGCCAGTTGGCAGAAGCACTCCTCGATGAAAAAATTCTGGCAGTGACGATTCCGTCAGAAGCACTGGTGGGGAATCCGGAAGCCCATGGGCCCGACGAACAGTTTGTCCGCTTGTCGATGGTCGCCAGTTGGGAAGACAGCCAAAGACTCGCGGAGGCGATCTCCCGGCACCTTCGATTCTAGGATCGGAGCAGGCTCAGCGAGAACTGGTTTCGGTTCGCAGAAGTTCCCTGGCCTTGCTCAGGGATTCCGGCTGGGCGATGTCCTCGAGGTCTTTGAGAAGTTCATTCAGGTCCGCCTTTGTCGCTCCGCAGCGCAGTGCGCCGCGCAAGTGGGAGTGAAACGGGGTCATCCTCGATTGGGCGAGCAGTGAGCTGACGGCGAGAATCTCCAGATCGACGGTATTCAGGGGGCCGGATCCCATCACCGTTCCGTAAGCGAAGCCCAGGATCCATTCCTTCAGATCGGGGTGTCGGCGGTGGAGTTGATCAGCCACCTTTTCGGAAGCGGCTCCATAAACCTCTTCAAAAACCTTCTGGGAGTGGTCTTCTCTGGTTTCAATCGCCGAATCGGGGTCCAGATCCCGAAGCCAGCCCAATGCTTCGACTGCCGCAGGAAAGCCGCTGTAAGGGATCGATTGGAGGATCACCTCGGCGACCTTTTCGGTTTCCGTGTTTTCAAGTGCCCGTTTCAGGGCTTGAAGGGGAGAGAGGCGCTCGGGGGCGGCAAGGGAGAAGGTCAATCGGCAGCAGTCCGTATGCAGTTTCTGAACCATGAGAATCCCTTTCCGAATACCCTGCCAAAAGCCTCGCCTGGGGGATTCATCACCCAATTTGCACGGTTGTTTGCGAGGCCGTTTCCAATCGGTGGGAGCCCCTTGCCCGCCGTTGGCGGGGGGATTAGTCTCCACGATGGGTCGATCGTACGACGAGGGGAAATCATGTCAGAAAACCATTCCACACAAAAGCGGTCTCAACGTTGCCTGGCCTTCATCAATCAGAAGGGTGGGGTAGGCAAGACGACGCTCGCCATCAATTGTGCCGCGGGCTATGTACGCATGGGGTACCGGGTTCTGCTGATCGACCTCGATCCACAGGCACATTTGACCACTTCGCTGATCGTGGCCGAGGATGAAACCAGCCTTGAGCGGATGTCGGAGCACACCATCGAGGCTGCCCTGCGTCGTGAAAAAACGATAGAGGAATGCATTTTCGAGGTTCCCACGGAGGGCTTCAGTCTCGTTCCGTCCGATATCAATCTTTCTGCCGCAGAGAATGACCTCTATCAGGAGCTGGGGCGAGAACTGTTGCTCAAGGATGCCCTCGAGAAACTTCCCGGGGACCGTTTCGATCTGGTGATCCTCGATTGCCCACCTTCTCTGGGATTGCTCTCCCTGAATGCTCTGGTTGCTGCGGATGACGTGATCGTTCCGATTCAGGCGGAATATCTGGCCCTGCAGGGAATGGTGCACTTGCAGAGGGTTGTCGAGTTGGTCCAGCAGAGGTTGCATCCGGAATTGACCTGCAAGGTTCTGGTTCCGACGATGGTCGATCCCCGGACCCGACTTTCCAGAGAGGTCATCGACAGTCTCAAGGAAACCTACCCTGAAGAGGTGACCCGTTCCTTGGTCCATTCCAGGGTCAAGGTGGCGGAAGCTCCATCTTTTGGCATGTCGATTTTCAATCATGATCCCCAGGGGCCGGCGACGATGGAGGTGGAAGTACTCTGTCGGGAAATTGCCGAAAAGTTGGGCATTCAGGAGCCTGCTCTCGATCTCGGCTAGCTCCTCCGGAAAAAATCTTCAAGTTCACCGTCCTTCTCGCCGAAGTAGGGGTATCGGAACAGTTTCCGACACGACAAGACCCCGAAAGGAACGGTGAAAACATGGCCAGGCCGATGAATCAGGAAGAACTCGAGTTCGTCAAAGCCATCGAGGATTTCAAAAAGTCCGAGGACAAGTTGTTCCTCTCCTGGACTGAAGTGCTCTCCATCGTCAAGGATCTCGGATACACCCGTACCGTCAAGGCTCGTGCAGCGGCCACGACCAAGGGTGGAGCCCGAAAAACCAAAAACTCCAAAACCACGGCCAAATCCCCGTCCAAAGCCAAGAAAAGCGCCTGAAGGACTGGATCTGCGGATCTGACTAAGTCCTTGTCTCCTTTGGAGAAAGGTGAATTCTCGGCGTTGCGGGGGGGCAAGTCAGATGATAGCCTCGAAGTCACAAGTTAAGTTACTGATTGGAAATAGGTCAAATTACCTGTTTTTCGGTCAGTCAGGCGATTTCGGGGACTGTTTTGGCAGTACCGAAACCAGCATCCACCTGGGACCTTCCCCTCGAGGCCTCGTTGCAGAGCCTCCCCCAAGGGCCACAGGCGGGTTGGGATAAGATTTATGAATACGATCACCAAAAGAGACCTCGTTCAGCGAATTTCAGAGACTACCGGCGTCCAGCAGCAAAAAGCCAAAGAGGTGATCCAGCAGTTTCTCGATGCCATCATTCAGGAATTAGCCGCAGGCAATCGCCTCGAATTCCGTGATTTCGGCGTCTTCGAGCCCAAGTCGAAAGCTGCGCGGATGGCCCGTAACCCGCGTACCGGAGACCGCATTGCGGTCCCTGAAAAGGTGACCGTCAAATTCAAGTCCGGTCGAATGATGAAGGAAAAGCTGCAACCTGAAGCGGCGGAAGATTCCCCCGAAAGTCCCGAGTCTCCCTCGGCCCTCTCCTGATCCGGTCGAGTCAGGGTTGATGCCCACTGAGCCCGGCCAACACTATCGCATTCCACTTTCCCGGCCCCGCATCACCGATGGGGATCGACAATCGGTTCTCTCCGTCCTCGAGAGTCACCGTTTGGCCGGGGGGCCCTGGACTACAAGATTCGAAACCATCTCCCGAGAAACTCTGGGTGTCCCTACTGTTGCTTGCAGCAGTGGAACAGCAGGGTTGATTCTCGCCTTGAAGGCGCTGGGAGTCACCGGTGGTGAGGTCATTACTCCTGCACTGGGTTTCATTGCGAGTGCCCACGCTATTCGCGCAGTGGGAGCAACCCCGCGCTTCTGCGACGTTTCTTCTGAGACCCTCTGCTGTGGTCCTGAAGAAGTCGAACGCGTGTGGACCGATCAGGTTCAGGCGATCATGCCGGTGGACCTCCTCGGCGTCCCGGCACCTGTCGGGGCATTGATGGAGTGGGCAGGAACCCGGGGTGTTCCGGTGATCGAGGATGCCTGCGAGGCCTTGGGAACGCGGGTGGAGGGCAAGCCCTGTGGATCGCTGGCCGATGCCGCCAGTTTTGGATTCTATCCCAACAAGATCCTGACGATGGGTGAGGGCGGACTGGTTGCCTGTCGTGAGGAAGAGGTGGCCAGTCGAATCCGTCAGTTGGCGAATCAGGGGAGAACAGGTCCTGGTTTCGCTTTCTCGGGAGAGGGATTCAATTACCGTCTGACCGAACTTCAGGCGGCGCTGGGGGTCAGCCAGTGGGAAGGATTGGAATCCCGCATCGATGATCGCCAGAGGGTCGCAGATCACTACCTGAAGCTACTGAAGTCAGTGTCAGGAGTACTGCCGGCCCCTGCTCCTGCCCTCGATCAATCCGATGATTGCCGATCCTGGTTTACTTTCGTGGTTCTCCTTGAAAATGCCGGGTGGCGATCCCCGGTCCGTGAGCATCTGGCAACCGAGGGGATCGAAACCGGTCTCTACTTCCCCTCGATTACGGAATTCAAACCCTACGATCAATCACCCCGCGGGGATCTTGCCGTTACAGAGAACGTATCTCCGAGGATGCTGGCACTGCCCTTCCACGCCGATCTGGATTTGTCAGAGGTGGAGGAAGTGGTGATGACGTTGAAAGAAGCCTTGATCCGGTGCACTTGATGCCGGGGGATCTCTCGCCAAATCTCTGGCGAGGGGGCATACTGTTCTTTATCCGTTTCGTGGGGTCAGTAGCTCAGTCGGTTAGAGCAGCGGACTCATAATCCGTCGGTCCCTGGTTCGAGTCCAGGCTGACCCACTCTTTTCATTCGCCATCGTCAGTAAATAAAAAAACCACTTTGGATCCGTGGGACCCAAAGTGGTTCGTCAGTGTTTCTGGCAAATCAGTTTCGGGGAACCATGCGTGCCCTGAAGGCCAAAATGCTCAGACCCAGTCCACAAGCCCATGAAATCAGGCTCAGGGGACGGGGAGTTTTGGAAGTTGGTTGTTCAGCCTGGGATACCTGAGCCACTTCATTGGCGACGGTATCGCTGACTTGAACGACCGATTCTTCACTGCCATTTGCGACGAGTTCAGAATCCTGCTCTGTGCTGACCAGACTCTCTTCTTCCACTGTTTGGGAATTGGCCGTTTCTGATTCCAAAACCATCTCTTCAAACTTCTGGCAGCAATCCATCTCCTCAACCTCCTGTTGAGCGGCGATGGCTTCCACTTCCATGACCTTCTTCATTCTTCGCGATTCTGTTTCGATAAAATCGAGAAGCATATCCACTTCATGATCGTTGATCCGAAGGTTGGGCATGGGCAGTTTGTTGTAAGCTTCAAAAAGCTCCGTGGCGATGGGGTCTTTTTCTTCGAGCATCACATCCGGCTCTTTGATCCAGCGGACCAGCCAGTCGTGTTCACGGCGATCGGTGACGTCCATCAGGTTGGGCCCCGGTTTGATCACGGAACCCGGAGTTCTGCCAATTTCGTGGCAAGCCGCACAGCGGGTGCGGAAAAGGGATTCTCCCTGACTCAATTTTCTCAGCTCAGGCGCGTCCTGATACATGTTCGTTCTGCGCATGGGATTCTTGTAGTTGTGAAGCCAGGTTCCGATCTCGGTGGCGAGAATGTAGGGATTCTCGAAGGGAGACTTCTTCATCCAGCGCCCGGTTTTCTGGTTACCGACGATCATGCTGAGATTGTGATCCAGCGGGTCCTTGTTCACCTCATCGATGTAAAGACCCAGCTTCTTCCTCAACAGGAGGATCTCCTCCTCTTTGCCGGTGAAGAACTCCCAGCCATCTTCAATCTGATACGTCTGCATGAAGTCAGTGAGGACCTCAGGGGTGTCGTAACCCGGATCGATGGTGATCGAATACATAAAGACGTCCTTGCCCACGCGGTCGCCCAGAATCTGATAAACCTCAGACAGGCGGGCGGTTTCAAGGGGGCAGGCATCCGGGCAGCGGGTGTAGATGAAGTTGATCATCACCACCTTGCCCTCGACCAAATCGTCAAAAAAGCGTACTTTTTCACCCTTGCTGCTAGTCAGCTCAACGTTGGGGAAATAGTTTCCTCCCCACTGTGAACTTGCCATGCGGCTGTCTTTTTGCTCCGGTGCTTTTTGCTCCTGAGCTAGGGCGGGGCCCGGGGCCGCTGACAGCAACCCGATCAGGGTCGCTGCCAGGGCCACGAGGCAAAACTGTTCTCTCTTCATCACTGACATACTCCAAAGTTCTCGCAGGTCAAAGCGTCCTCAGTGGTATCGGTTCCACAGCCTTCGCTGGGGATCGGCAGGCTGCCGCCATTGCCACTGAAGATGTATCCAAGCAGGTGAATGGTATCGGCCACGTCCACGACGCCGTCGTCGTTGGAGTCTGCCGCTTTCTCACAGGTGATCGGGAGGCCGTTGAAGATGTACCCCAACATGACCACCACATCCGTAACGTCCCTGTTCAGATCCGCATTAACGTCTCCACGCAGGAACGGCGTCGGCTCGCATTCGTCCGGAATGCCGTTGACATTGTTGTCGGTCGCACCATTGGCGATCTCGCAGCTGTCGAGAATTCCATTGGTGTTGCAGTCTTCGCCGACCAGTTGGTCAACGTCGCACTCATTCACAATGCCGTCACCGTCGATATCGGAATCACAGGCGTCGATGGTGCCATCGGTGTCGGTGTCGACCTGGCAACTGTCGTCCTGACCGTCTGCGTCACAGTCGGCTCCCGCTGTCACATCGACATCACAGTCATTCAGAATTCCATCGCCGTCGAGGTCTGCATCGCAGGGGTCGATGGTGCCATCCGAATCGGTGTCGACCTGGCAGCTGTCGTCCTGACCATTGAGGTCACAGTCGGCTCCGCCGGTCTGGTCGATATCGCAGTCGTTGGCAATGCCGTCACCGTCGAGGTCGCTGTCACAGGGGTCGATGGTGCCATCCGAATCGGTGTCGAGCTGGCAGCTGTCGTCCTGACCATTGAGGTCACAGTCGGCTCCGCCAGTCTGGTCGATATCGCAGTCGTTGGCGATGCCGTCACCGTCGAGGTCGCTGTCACAGGGGTCGATGGTGCCATCCGAGTCGGTGTCGAACTGGCAGCTGTCGTCCTGACCGTTGAGGTCACAGTCGGCACCACCAGTTTGATCAACGTCGCACTCATTCGGGAATCCGTCGCCGTCAAGGTCGCTGTCACAGGGGTCGATGAGCCCGTCATTGTCGGTGTCGAGCTGACAGGTGTCATCCTGACCGTTGAGGTCGCAGTCGCTTCCGGCGGTCTGATCAATGTCGCAGTTGTTGAGGATTCCGTCCCCATCAAGGTCTGCGTCACAGGGGTCGATGAGGCCGTCATTGTCCGTATCGAGCTGACAGGTATCGAGCTGGCCATTGAGGTCACAGTCCGCTCCCGGAGTCTGGTCGATATCGCACTCATTGGCGAAACCGTCACCGTCGAGGTCGCTGTCACAGGCGTCGATGAGACCATCGTTGTCGGTGTCGAGCTGACAGGTATCGAGCTGGCCATCGAGGTCACAGTCGGCACCCGGAGTCTGGTCGATGTCGCACTCATTGGCGAAACCGTCACCGTCGAGGTCACTGTCACAGGGGTCGATGAGACCGTCGTTGTCGGTATCGATCTGACAGGTGTCGTCCTGACCGTTGAGATCACAGTCAGCGCCAAGAGTCTGATCCGCATCACACTCATTGGCAATTCCGTCACCATCGAGATCGGCGTCGCAAGGATCGATCAGGCCATCAGCGTCGGTATCGAGCTGACAGGCGTCGTCCTGGCCGTCGGCATCGCAGTCTGCTCCGAGGGTCAGGTCGATATCACAGGTGTTCGGAATTCCATCACCATCGACGTCCAGATCGCAGGGGTCGATGATGCCGTCCAGATCTGTATCAACCTGGCAATTGTCATCCTGACCATTGGCATCACAGTCCATGCCACCGGTCTGATCCGGATCACAGGCATTGTTGATGCCGTCTCCGTCGTCATCCGCATCGGGCGGACCGACCAGCGGGACCTGAACCGGGTCATTGGGGCCGATTCCCTCACCAACCCGGAATGTGGGCAGAGCGATGGTTTCGACGTATTCGACACCTTCCCAGGTCGGGAGCGGTGAAGGCATCAGGTTGACCTGACCCGGGTTTTCAATATCCCAGCGCAGCAACATGGCGCGGTCCTCGTGCTGGGTGTTATGGCAGTGTTCCACATAACTTCCGGCAAACTCACGGAATCGCAGGGCGATTTCCATCACCGTGCAGCTGTCATCCATGGGACCGATTCGATAAACGTCCTTGCGTGCCCAGCGTTCCCACTCGGGCGGAGCTTCGCCGTCCTTGGAAAGAATCTGCCCTTCCTCGAAGTGAATGTGAACCGGATGGCTCCAGCCGTTTCCGCCATTCTCGATGGTCCAGATCTCAAGATCGCCCAAAGACGGAGCGGCAGAGACACGACGGGGATCCATGGTGAACCCGGAACCACCGTCGGTCTTGATGGTCCACGGAGCCGAGTCGGTACCGCTACCACGACCAAATTCGAAGTGTCTGCGGGTGGCGTTGGCGATCTCGTCCGCCGAAGGTCTCGGCAGCGGAATCATTTTCTTGCCACCGACTTCGTATTCGGCCGGATTCATGCTCTGGTCCACACCATTGTAGGCCTGAACGCGGAACTCGAGGAACTTTCCGACACAGGGGTCTCCACCGAGGTATCCGGTCGGAGTTTCCGTCGCCTGATAGGCTCCTGAAAGCACATCCTCCAGCGGAATCTGTCCTTCAGGTTTTCTTCCAGCCTGGTGCTCGAGAAGGTTCACGAAGTAGAGCTTGGTTCCCGGAGCAAACTGGGAGAAGTCGACGACGATGTCGTAGCGCTCGGCAATGGCGTGAACCGGCATGACGCCGCTCTCGGTTCCGAGGGTGCCGTCAAAGGCCACAGCATGTTCCATCACGTTGCCGTCGTTGGCGATCATGTGGAAGGGAACACGGGTGCCATTCTCGTCGACCAGTGCCACCTTGATGTAGCGGGAAACAGAGCCATTGAGGATTCTGAATCGGTATTTTCTGGCAGCGACATTGAAGAAGGGCTTGTACTGCCAGTTCGTGAGCAGTTTGTCGCCCATGAATCCGTCCGTGTTGAACGGGTTGAACCACAGCTGTCCTTCCTGATCCCAGGCCTTGTCGGCGATGACCAGGTTGATGTCGTAATCCCTGTTACCCCAGTCCAGTGAGGTGCCACTGGGGAAGCGAAGGTTGACGCCGTCGTCGATCCCTTCATTACCCCGGTCGAGAGCACTGTAGTAGTTCATCATCGCGGCGACGCCCTTGTAGACGTTCTGTGCCGTGAAATCGAGCATGTGGTCATGGAACCAGTGCGTACTCATCGTTTCACGCCAGTCACCCGGAATGTTGATAATCCCACCGTTTCCATCCGGCATACCTGCACGAGGATCGGTGGCATTGGTGTTGATGGTGTCATGACCGGCAAGGATCACCGGCCAGCGGTAGTCAAAGTGCTGTCC
>JACETR010000085.1 GCA_013911165.1 Planctomycetota bacterium
CCAATTGAAAGACAAGACTCCCCCACCCCGCATCGAACTGCGCGGTGAGGTGGTTCTGCAGAATGCAGACTTTGAAGCACTCAACGCCAGCCGCAGTCAGGAGGAGGGCCTCTTCGCCAATCCGCGCAATGCGGCGGCGGGAACTCTGAGACAACTGGACCCCCGCATCGCCGCGAAACGCCCCCTCGATGTTTTCATCTACGGCATCGGCGATCAGGAAGGCATCGACCTGTCTGTGCAAAAGGACCTGATCGACCACATCGAACGCTGGGGATTTCAGCCGTGCCCCTTTCTTCGTGAGGCCAGTGGTGCCGATGAACTGATCGCCATCTACGAAGAGGTGATGGAGGTCCGCGATGATCTCCCCTTCGACATCGATGGCCTGGTGATCAAGGTTCAGGGAGCGGAACTGCGTGAGCAGTTGGGGATGCGTGCCCGCAGTCCTCGCTGGGCAGTAGCGCTCAAGTTCCCAGCGCGCCAGGAGACGACGAAACTCCTCGATATTCAGGTGCAGGTCGGTCGGACCGGTGCATTGACTCCAGTGGCCCATCTGGAACCGGTCAATGTCGGTGGTGTCACCGTCTCCCGTGCCGGATTGCACAATCCCAAGGAGATCGCCCGCAAGGATCTGCGCATCGGAGACGATGTCGTCATTCAGCGTGCAGGTGATGTGATTCCACAGGTGGTCAAACCGGTGGATTCCCTCCGCGATGGAAGCCAGAAACCCTACGAGTTCCCCACCTCGTGCCCTGAATGCAACGGCGCGGTTCATTACCCCGAAGAAGAGATCATCCCCTACTGCGACAATTTTCAGTGTCCGGCGCAAATTCGCGGGCGACTGGAGCACTTTGCCTCCCGCCGTGCCCTCGACATCGACGGACTCGGTGAAAAGTTGATCGATCAGCTGGTCACGGAGGGACTCGTCACGGTCCCCTCGGATCTGTACTCGCTCAGCGTCGAACAGGTAGCGGGACTCGATCGCATGGCGGTCAAATCAGCAGAAAATCTCCTCGCAGCTCTGGAAGTTTCGAAGGGTCGCCCCTTTTCCAGGGTGCTGCATGCCCTCGGGATTCGACATGTAGGAGAGCGGGTCGCCGAGTTGATCGTCGATGACACGCTGGACATCGATACTCTTATGGCCGCCGATGAAGAACGACTGGCACAGATTGAGGGGCTCGGTGAAATCATCGCCCGTTCGATCGTCGCTTTTTTCGAACTTCCAGCGGTACAGAATGAAATTAAAGTGCTGAGAGACGCGGGTCTGACCTTTCATCAGGAAAAGGATGAGACCTCCGGCACTGACGGGGCATTTTCCGGTTTGACGGTTGTCATCACCGGAACCTTGCCCACACTGAGCAGGGATGATGCGAAACAGAAGATCATCGCTTCAGGGGGCAAGGTTGTCGGTTCCGTTTCAAGCAAGACCGACCTGCTCCTCGCCGGTGAAAAAGCCGGTTCCAAACTGAAGAAGGCCACCGATCTCGGCATCGAGGTCATCGATGAAGAAGAGCTCCTCAATAGAGTGGGTGAATGAACAGGGCTAAAAGATACTGAGCACTGAAGAAAGGGTGGTTCACGATGAGTGACACCGATGGAGCCGCGGAAAACCGCGGCCAGTGGAGCAGTCGTTGGGGTTTCATTCTGGCAGCGGCGGGCGGAGCGGTCGGCCTCGGCAATATCTGGAAGTTCCCCTACATCACCGGTGAAAATGGCGGCGGCTACTTCGTCCTCATCTACCTTCTTTTCATTCTGCTGATCGGCCTGCCCATCATGGTCGCCGAGGTCCTCGTGGGTCGCAGCACCCAGAAAAGCCCTGTCGGTGCCTTCAAGTCCCTGTCTTCTCCGGGAAGCCTGTGGGCAGTTCCCGGCTGGCTCGGGGTGCTGACCGGCTTCATCATCCTCAGTTACTACTCTGTCGTTGCCGGCTGGGCACTACACTACACCTGGTTCTCACTGACTCAGGGTTTTGCCGGCATGAATGCCGATGAAATCGGCAATGCCTTCGGTACACTCTTCGCAGACGGTGACGCCAACATCCGCTGGCACCTGATTTTCATGGTGATGACCATCGGTGTGATTCTCGGAGGGATCCAAAAGGGTGTCGAGCGCGCGGCGCGAATCCTGATGCCGGTTCTGCTCGTGATGCTGCTGGTCCTGCTCGGTCTCGCCATCACCTCGGATGGATTTGGACAGGCCCTCGAGTTCGTCTTCAAACCCGACTTCTCCAAAGTGACCGCCGCCGGAGTCCTCGAGGCACTCGGACACTCTTTCTTTACCCTGTCACTCGGTATGGGTGCCATGATCACCTATGGTTCCTACCTGAAGAAGAAAGAGGATCTGGTCGCGGCTTCGGGAATGATCACGATCCTCGATACCGCCATCGCTCTGGTCGCTTGCCTCGTGCTGTTCCCCATCACTTTCACCTTTGGTCTCGAACCCCAGGCAGGACCGGGGCTGGTCTTCATCAATCTTCCCATCGCCTTTTCGCAACTGGCAGGGGGAGTTTTCTGGAGCACGCTCTTCTTTGCCCTGCTGGTTTTGGCGGCGTTGACCAGTGCCATCAGTCTCCTCGAGGTGGTGGTCTCCACCTTTATCGACGAGTTCAAAATGTCCCGCTTGAAGGCCACTCTTCTTTGCGGGGGCACCATCACCCTTTTCGGCTTGCCCTCTGCCCTCTCCGGATCACCGGAATCGTATTTCGGAAGTGGATTCAAGGAGCACTCCGCCTTCCTCTTTGAAGGTGAGACTGGCAAGAATTGGTTCGACACCTTTGACCACCTCGCCTCCAACTGGTTTCTTCCCATCGGAGGACTGCTGATTGCGCTCTTTGTGGCTTGGCGTGTCGGCGACAAGGCTCGCGAAGAGGCCTTTACCACCGGCTCCCGTTTTGCACGCTGGTACGGATTGTGGCTGCAACTGCTTCGATACGTCGTCCCGGTCGGTGTGCTCGCGGTCATCCTCTACAAGATCGGTCTCATCTGATGCAGGTCATCGATCTCGCCGTGAGACCTTCGAAAGGGGCCACCCCGGAACGGGTGCTCGAGCTCTCCTGCGATCCTGAAGCGGGTGTGATGGGCGACCATGGTTCAACCCGCCGGCGTCAGATCACCCTGCTCTCCACGGAACAGTGGCAGAGCGCCTGCGAGCAGGTCGGTCACGAGGTCGCCTGGACCACCCGCCGCGCAAATCTTCTGGTCAGTGGTGGTGCTTTTGGGCCGGAACATGACGGCAGGAAACTGCGGATCGGCGCAGTCGAAATCCTGATTCACGGCGAGCTGGTCCCCTGTCAGCAAATGGAGGATCAGCAACCGGGACTGCTCCAATCCCTGCAACCCGATTGGCGCGGGGGATTGCACGGCGAGATCATCGCCGCCGGCACGATTCGCCCCGGAGACGCCCTCGAGATCCTCGACTGA
Source organism: Planctomycetota bacterium (assembly GCA_013911165.1). Lineage (GTDB taxonomy): Bacteria > Planctomycetota > UBA8108 > UBA1146 > UBA1146 > UBA12191. The sequence continues at coordinate 3,417 of JACETR010000085.1, forward strand.
AATACCCCGGTTCAACGTTCGAGGATGCGAATAAAACCCGCCACCAGGCGCGGGTCGAAGGCTCCGTGGTCTTCGACGATGAAAGATCTCAAAACATCGAAAGCACAGCGACGGTGATTCGTCTCTGACTCTGCCCCCCCCATCGTCGCTTCCTCAAAGGCGACGACCAGACTGGCGATACGCACGGGCAAGCGTTGCTGCTCACGGCTCCAACTGCGGGGACCTGTTCCATCGAAACGCTCTCGGTGGCCCTCAAGGATGGCACGGACGCTGTCACCGCACCGGTGCTCCTCTGCCAGTGTAGAGACATCGAGTCCTTCCAACTGTGCACCGAGAAGCAACATGCCACGGCAAAAATCATCGAGCAGATCTCCGCAGTGAATGCCCACATCATGAGCGAGAAGCAGTGCGTAGCGAAGACGGCGATAAATGGCTTCGATGGCTCGCGGCACCTCTGCAGTATGCTGTTCAAGGAAGTTGCTGACCCAAACGATCCCGGAGCGGGGATTCCACTCCCCCTGAATCGAAGAGCGCAAATATTGAAGGTACTTGTCCCTCTGCAGGAGGGGCATCCACAGGGCATCCTGCCCCGCTTCCAACAACTCCCTGCGAACTTCGGCGGAGAGAAGATCTCCCGCTCTTCTACACAGAACCCAGTCACCATCGTGATCGAGATAGATGTCGACCGGAACCTTGCTGTCTGCATCCAGAGTGGCCAAGGGCAATGGCACCAAATCAGACAAACGTGGAATTGAAAGACCTGAATTTGAAAGCGGTTCGGCTTGAGCCGGGTTGTGCGGGGCGGGCACTTTCACGACACTCCTCCTTCTCCGACTGCAACAGTCGAAGTACGGGAGCACCAATGCTCCCGAGAAGAATACCATCTGCGGCGAATTCAGGAGGTAATGGCCCCCTGGAGCTGCTCCCGCGTTTCTCTCGCGGCCTGCTGAACCGCTTCCTGCCACGGAATGCCCGGCTGTTTCTCGAAAGCCTGGACCACTCCACGGCTGGAATTGACCAGAGCTCCCAATCCACGACTATCAAAGGCCGGGCCAAGATCCTCGACGCTGCCCCCCTGCGCACCGACTCCAGGAATCAGGAGACTGGCTCCCGGGGCACACTCGCGCACCTTTGAAATCTCTTCGGGATGGGTCGCCCCAACGACGAGACCGACACCGTGGTAACCACACTCTCCCCGGGATCCCTCGCCCCACTGTTCAGAGGTGCGGGCAACCTGCAAAAAGATCGGATCTGCATCTCCATCACGCTTCTGGAATTCCGCACCACCGGGATTGGAAGTTCTGGCGAGAACATAGAGCCCCCGTCCTCCCTCCCGCACCCTTTCAAGGAATGGCTCAAGGGAATCACTCCCCAGATAGGGATTGATGGTCAGGGCATCTACATGAGGGCCTGGAGTTCCGGGTTCTGTACCCAGCAGCGCTTCCGCATACGCGGAAGCGGTGGAACCGATGTCTCCCCGCTTGGCATCCAGAATCACGATCAGTCCCTGTTCGCGGGCTTTTTGACACACACCCTCCAGTGCGCGCCAACCTCGCCATCCCCAACGCTCAAAGAAAGCAATCTGCGGCTTGACCGCAGCAGCGTCCTCGGCGATCGCCTCGATGACCCCGCTACCCAATCGCAAGAGGGCATCTTCCGGCTCAAGGCCTGTCAGCTCTTCGGGTAACCGATCGAGTCGCGGATCGATGCCCACCACCAGTCGACTCTCCTTTTTTTCGATGGCCTGAGCCAAACGATCTGCGTAGCAATTTTCAAAATCCATCACTCATGACTCCCGTCGTCGCTCGATTCATTGGAGGGAATTCTGGCAAGTGTCTGCTGCAACTCCTTGAGTACTGATTCCTGTCCCCATGACTCGGCTTTCTCTGCCCCCAACTCCAGGGCCTTGATAGCAGAGTCATGAAAAGCGGAATCGAGGAAGGAACTGCCCACCACCAGATACCCCATCGCTGAAGAATCGGGGCCATACATCAATTGGTAAAAGTGATCGAGGCCCGTTTCATACGCACGGGACACAAATCCGTCCCGCTGAAGAAACAGGGATCGAACCAGAACCGTATCGGAACTCCAGCGGTGCAAGAGCGCTTCCAGGGCCACCGAACCGGTCTCAAACAAATGGGAAATGCGGTGCACCTTTTGTGGGAACATGTCATGGACCTCGTCGAGGATCACCTGCTGCTCCTGATGCAAATCGCGATCGGTCCCCGGCAACATGGCCGCTTCATCCGTGGCATAAGTAAGCACGTTGTAGTGCTCCTCCTTGAGAATGCTCAACTCGTGAAAGATGTCGTTGACCAGACGATCCAGAAAATCGGTGCTGTCCTCAGTCCTGAAGAGTCGATGACACGCCGTCTTCAGGGGGGTCAGAAAATCGTCCCGCAACACTTCCAGATCCTGGGTGGAAAGCAGTTCAAAGAGGTCCTTGGGATCGAGACGAATCTTTTCGCGGGGAACACCCAATTTTTCAACGTAGTCATGAACGATCTGTTCGTAACGATCATGAACCGACTGAAAGTTGTTCCAGGCAAGATAGAAACGCTCGACGACGCGCCACTTCAGGGATTCTGCAGTATCGGTGATCATCGGGTTTCCCCTTCCAGAGGAACAACTGGCGAAGCAGTGCCATCCACCTCTTGCGGATTCGGAATCTCAAATCCTCCCAGATCCTCAGGGCATGGAAGACCATCCACAAACGCTTTCAGCAAATGATCTCCTTCCGGAGTCAGGAAGGATTCCGGATGAAACTGGACCCCCCAGGTGGATTCCCCCGGGATTCCCAGTCCCATAATCCCTCCACTTTCGCTCCAGGCTGCAATCGCCAGCTCAGTCGGCAAAGATCCCGGAACCACGTGCAGGGAATGGTATCGGGCCACTTTCAGCGGGTTTGGCAAGTCGCCAAAGATGCCGACTTCACAATGACGAATCAGATCGGGCTTGCCGTGAACAGGCACTCCACTGGGGATCACCTGTGCACCCAGACACTGGGCGATGACCTGATGCCCGAGACAAACCCCCAGAATCGGGATTTTCCCCTTCCAGAACCCGAAGGCCTGTTTCGCCAGAGTTGCCGACTCCGGTTTTCCGGGTCCGGGAGAGAGGAGCAGGCGATCGGGATTCAGGGACTGCAAGTCCTCCAGGTGACGCTGATCCGCCTGCCTTACCGTGATTCGAGCTCCACTTCGGGAGAGGGATTGCACCAGGTTGTAGGTAAAGGAATCCCTGTGATCGAGAAGAAGGACGTGCGGTCCATTCCCGAAAACGCTCCACTCGTCGGCGAGATCTCCTTCAGAAGTCGTCAGGGGAGGACTTTCAGCGGATTTCAAGGGTGTCCATTTCCAAGACAATATGCCTCAACTGAGCCCCGAACCGGGACAGGAAAGGATCATATCGACCCCGGGGCACCCCGGAAAGATCACCCGTAACCTCTTTCAATCGTGTATCTTACGGAACTTGCCCCCGACTGGAGAGGTGACCGGCCCGACATTTGCCGTATTCCAGTTGGATTGGATTGGAGATTTCATGCTCAGGACAATGTTATGGAGCCTCGGCCTGATCAGCCTCATCGGCTGCTCACCGATCAAGACCGAGGTCGAATTTGTCAGTCCCGCAGCGGGACAGACGGTGCCTCTGAATGCCCTCGTCATCGAAGTGGGCTTCGATCACCGCATGAATCTGGAAACCTTCGACAGCAGCAGCTTCAAGGTAGAAGGTTCGACGAGTGGCCCCATCGAGGGAGCCTTTACCGGTGAAAATGAGAATCGCAGGGTCACCTTCACCTCTCTCAATTTGCCTGCCGGTGGTGAAACCATCACCGTGGAGTTGACTTCGGGTCTGGTTTCGACCTCCGGTAAGTCGGTCGATCCCTTCCAATGGCAATTTGCCATCGAAGCAGGGACTCCTCCGCCCCCCTCCTCCTTCATCGTCTCTTCGATGACTCCCGGGATCGAGGCCTACAACGGTAACGTTAACAGCACCATCAATCCGGTGCTCACGGCCCCCTATGACCCTTTCAGCATCGGCAACGCCATGATCCGGATCGACGCTTCCCGCAGCGGCCAGAGAACGGTCAGCCTGCAAAACGTCTTCACAGGGATCAACACCATCACCCTCTCCCCCGATCGCCCGTTCCTGGCTGGTGAAAGAGTGACTCTTTCACTCGTGGATGACGTTTTCGGTCTCGACACCTCCGAGTTGCCCCAAACGCTGTTGGCCACCCATATCGCCAATCTCGGATTCGATTGGCCCGGCAATGTCGTGAGTTCGGGATCTGCACTCAATGGCGGAAAGATCGTCTTCTTCGATTCCGACGCCGACGGACTCGACGAGTGGGTGGAGATCGAAGCGAACGGAACCCTGACCCATCAGGACTCAACCCCTTCTGGCCCTGCAGGTTCAACCACCTGGAATCTACCGGAAGCAGTCATCGATGTGGCCGTCGGTGACTTCGATGGCGATGGACGCAGCGATCTGATCTGTCTCGGAAACTCGGGAACATCCGCCTATCTTTTGCGCGGTTCTTTCAGTATTGCTGTCGTCCTCGAGGATCCGGAACTGATTCCCCTCACGGTACAGTCGACCCATCTGGAAGCAGCCCATGGTGATCGCGATGGCATCGTCGATCTGGTTCTCAGTGGACCAGACGGTCTCGCCGTCGCCTGGGGTGGAAGCAGTAATCCCCTCAGCGTGATTCACCCCGTCGATTCCACTCCTGTGGTTCATCGTGCCGTTGCCACCGATCTCAATGGCGACGACCTCATCGACCTCGCAGCAGTTCTGACCGACGGAAGCATCGCTTTCCACGCAGGAAATGGCGATCGCACCTTCACCGCAGAGGGAACCATCCTCGGTTACAACCTCACGCAACAGATTCGTGCCGTCAATCTCGATGGAGATTCCCTGCGTGACCTGCTGCTGATTCCATCCGGAGCGGGAACTCCTTCCACCCTCCTCTCCGATGGCGATTTCAACTTCTCGCTGCGGGTTCTCTTCGACGACGTCGTCGCTCCCGGTACAGAGTTGATCGACTGGGATGGGGATGGACGTCTCGATTGCATCAGTCCCATCGCCGGTTCCGCCGGTCTTTACTTCGCCAAGGGAGTGGGTGATGGAAACTTTCAGAGCCCCCAGCTTCTGGGCTACGCCGCAGAAGTGGAAGCCGTGACCAGTGGAGACACCGACGGCGATGGTGCGCTGGAACTGGCCATCCTGACCTCAGCAGGAAACTTTGAAATCCTGCGTTCTGAGCCTGTGGTTCTCTCCCCCGCAAACCGTATCCGTGTGGAAGATCTCAGCGCCAACCCGGGTGATACCGTCAACTACCAGGTGATCATCGATTGCATCGATTCCCTGCAGGGTTGGACTTTGGCACTCGACTACAACGCTTCCATCATGGGACTGAACAACATCACCATCGCCGGAACCGATGTCGCCGGGCTCGTCGAGTTTGAGCTGCCCAATATCGACAACTCAAACGGCACCGTGATCTATGCCAACATTCTTGATCTGGCACCGCCTTTCGATAATCAGGTTCTCGCTCCGGGTTCAGGTTACGTCGTGGCAACCGGTGAAGCATTCATCAGTGCAGGAGCACCGGCAGGCAACTACGACTTCACTCCGGCAAATGGCATCATCGCCAACACCTCGCCGGAGACCGACAACTCCTTTGTCGTCGACGGCAACTCTGTCTTCCCTGAGTTGGTCGGAGGTACCGTCTCCATCGGCGGCAGCAGTCCCGCCCAGCAGCCTTCTGAAAATGACGATCCGGAAACCGGTGGTGAAGATTCCACTGACCCGGTGGAGACTGATCAGGTTCATTTCCTGCGCGGTGACGTCAATGGAGATGGTGTGATCGATCTCACCGACGGAACCCAGTTGCAACTGTTGCTTGGAAATGGCACTTCCATCGCGTGTGCAGATGCAGCAGACGTCAATGACGATGGCATCGTTGATGACGCCGACCCGGTCTACATCTTCGACTTCCTTTACCAAGGATCCAATCCACCTCCCGCACCGTATCCCTTCCCTGGTCCTGATCCGACCGCGGATGGACTGGATTGCCAGTCCAACGGTGCGGCTCACTAACATTCCCCCCCCCGGCCAGTTTCCC
>JACETR010000086.1 GCA_013911165.1 Planctomycetota bacterium
GTCACCGATGGCGGGTTTCAGCTGCTCACGGATTTCCCGTTCGGGAGAGCGAAGCACATGAATCGACCCCAGCTCTTTGGCCGTCTCGGTCAGCACTGTTCCGTAGTCGTCTTCGCTGAACAGGTAGCGAACCGGGTGTCCTTCACTTTGGCTTTCGAGTGCACGGTGTCGCAGGTTTGAAAGGAGGAAGGCCAACTTTTGTCGGTGATAGGGGCGTGCGTTCCCCCGCTGCTTCGACTCGATAAAAATCAGCCCCGTTTCTTCGGGGGATTCACCGGCCCAGGGGTTGAGTTGCGGATGCAATTGGTCGTGGGCTACCCAGAGCCATCTCTTAGGCTGGAGGGCGGAATCATCGCGGAGTTGTGAGAGAAAATGGGAAGACATTCGGTGAACCTCGATCAGTTCCCATCATGTCATTCAACTCTTCGTTAAGAGTGCGCTCTCATCAGAAACGGAGAGAAGCCGGTCAGGCTATTGAGTCACCCCTGTCTGGAATAACGATCAGCTTGCAGGGTCCGCCCCAGCAGACTCCGACTGGCCCAGCTGAATCATCCTTGTGTGAAGCAGGAACGGATCACGGCGGTTTTTCCACGATTCGATCAGCGCTTCGTGGGTTTCCTTGACCTTGTCGGCGTGGACTTCCTTGCCATTCCATTCGACGATGATCTTGTTCTTTTCTTTCAACAGCTTGTTACTGACAAAGATGGTCAGGGATTTCACGTTTTCGCTGTCGACAGTGATCCTGTTGCCTTTTTCCACTTTGGCGATGACTTTTGCCGGCTCCTTGTCTTCTTCGAACTCGTCGATGCGAACCCAGTGTTGGCGACCATGGTCCGTGTTCAGGGCATGGTGTTCGATTTCGGCGGGCTCGAGGACCCGGCGTTTCTTGGTCAGCCACTGATGAATGTCGGGAAGAATCGTGCCTCCCCCACGGAGGTCCAGTTGGTGGCCGACACCGTCCATCTCCTTGTAGACGTGGTCAAACTCCCGTTCGAGCAGGATCTCTTCGATCATTTCCGAGAAAACGACGGGGACGAGGTTGTCGGTGTTGCCATGGACAAAGTAGGAGGGTAGCCAGCGCAGGTTGCCGAGAAGAAGCTTGTAGCGCTCGTCGAGCTCGTCCGTTTCGTAATCTCTCATGCACAGTCCCCCAGCCAGCGGGGCGAGGGCACAAAAGCGATCGCTGAAACGGCTTCCCAGATTCCAGGTTCCAAATCCCCCCATCGACATACCGGAGAGCACTACACGATTGCGATCGATGGGGTACTTCCAGCAGAGGTCATCGATAAGCCCGTTGACAAAGCCGTCGGAGCGATAGGACCACCAGTGCTGGGTGGGTGTCCCGAGAATCTGTTCCGGAAGGTCCTCGTTCCATTTTCCCTTTGCCGGACGTTGGGCATCCGGGGACACGATGATGTAGCCATTCTTGTTGGCAAAGTTCTGGTAACTGCGGGTCACTGCGGAGCGACCGTTGCCGCCATAACCGTGGAGCATCAGGATCAGTCCGTAGCTGCGGTGACGACCTGCGGGACCATAGATGGAAACCCGGGTGTCACGGCCATCTTCAGCGGTGAATTCCATCTGCATGGTTTGCCCGGGTTTGAGGCGGCCTTTGGGGGCGGTTCTGCCGAGGGTCTTCAGAATCCTGACCGGGGTCGACTTCGACAGTGTTTCCTTGTCGGCTTCGTCGAGGGCGGTCAAAAGGTCTGCGGTGGTGGAGGTCTCAGCGGCTGGGGTTGTCGATCCCGGAGCTGCAAAAGACGGTGGAGAAGAGGGTCCGCCGAGGAGAAGCAGGAAGATCAGGGTCAGGACGAAAAAGCGCCCAGGATGGAGATGTCTGCATTGGGGAAGGGTCACGGGACACCTCTCGATATTGCTCGATCAGAGCTCCAGGAATGCTCTGGGGCCCCGGAACTGCGGTTGTTCAGGCCTGATCGAGCGATAACATCAGGATTGGCCGCATTTTATTCCGTATCTGAGGTGGCGTTCACCTCGCACGGATCAACTTACGAAGAATCACCGAATGCGTCCAGTGTCGGACTCCGGTTGCCTGTCAGCGGTGAGCGAAGTTTCGAATTGTATGGAGTGTCATGGACTGGCGTATGCGCCTCTTTTCCTACCTCTTTGCCGTCTTCTTCGGGGTACTGCTCGCCCAGTTCCTCTTCTCCGGGGATGAACCTCCAGCGAGTCCCCGGATAGCTCCCGAGGGAGCCCCGTCTGAGGTCATCGAATTGCGTGCCCGACTACAGTCGGAACAGGCACTGCGCCGGCAGTTGGAGAGCAGGATTGCCCGACTGCAGGCAGAGAAGCCTCCAGTGGCTCACGGCAATTCCCCTGACCCCGCCCCCACCGAGGTGGAGGTGGTGACCGATTCTGCCGACGAAGTTCCGGTCAGCAACGATCCTTCTGCAGACACGACGGCCACGGAGTCGCAGACTCCACCGCTCACCTATGCAGAACTTCTCACCAGTGGCAATTTTTCGTCCATCTTTCAGGCGATCATCGATCAGGTTTCCCGGGGTGAAGTCGAGCCAGCGATTCAGGATCTGCAAAGACTGGAGGCCGCCCTGGCGTCGCTTCCGGATGGTGGGCCCTTTGCTGGTCTGGAACCGATTGCAGAAGGAGTCATGAGCTACTGGGTTCCTCAGGTCATGGCATCCTGCAAAGGGGCGGGCGAAGAGTGGCTGCGTCTCTTTATCCGGGCAAGGGAAATGGAGTGGCAGGGTGTTGAGCGAGGACCTCTGCTCGATCTTTTCTCGGTCGATGAGTTTCTGGCGTTGGCGGTGTATTCCATCGAGACCGTGAATGAATCTGCTGAGAAACTGCTTCTCGATCACATGACCGAGAGTTTCGTATCCAAAGGGTACCTTTCGGATCAGGAGTTGGCGGCCCTGTCGCTGCTCCCCGGTGAGGCGGTCGTGGGGTTCCTCGAGCAGGTCTGGAAGGACAGTTCCGCAAACCGGGATTCGGTGCTGGCAGCCCTGACCCAAGCCCCTCATCCCTCCGCCAGAGCCTTTCTGAGGGGTATTCTGCCCCAGTTAGAGGATCTCAAACTCCGCTCAGCATTGGAGATATGGCTCAATCGCTGAGTATTTCCTGCCTTTCCTTGCATTTTCCTTTCCAAGAGGGAGACTGAAGGATCGTCGGTGAGGAAACTTTGCCAAAGTTGGCATTCCTGTGATCACCGACTCTCTTTGCACCCTCCGGGGTGCGTGCGAAAGATCGAGGCGCTTTTTCTTGTTACGCAGTGTGTCAGACCGTGCGCCCCTTTCGTGCCCACGCATTTCTTCCTTTGTTCATTTTGTTTTCCGGGCCGCCGGTACGGGTTCACCCGTTCGGTTCCGGAAGTTTTCCTCCCGGTTCGCCGGGTTTCGTGTTTGACAGGCGGCCGACTCTCCCCAGGTCGTCTCCCCGGCAATCCCGGGGGTTTTTGAGAGGTTAGGGAGCATAATGGGTAATCGTGTATTTGTCGGGGGTCTCCCCTGGTCAGCGGATGAAGCTGAGCTTCGTGCTCACTTCGATTCTTGTGGAGAAATCACCGACGCCGTCGTGGTCAAGGACCGTGACACGGGTCGCAGCAAAGGTTTCGGATTCGTCACCTTCGCTAACGACGATTCCGCATCCAACGCTATCGATAACCTCGATGGCAGCGATATGGGTGGACGTAGTGTTCGCGTCAGCGAAGCACGCCCCCGCCCCGAGCGTGGCGCCGGAGGGCCGCCCCGCTACTAATCCGCTCTCGACCTTCTGAGATCGTTTTAGATTTGATTCGGGCCGCAGGTTTTCCTGCGGCCCGTTTTCTTTTGCTGCTCCCCCTCCATTCGGCCTGCTCTCGACCTGCGGGTCGACTTCTCCAGGCCCGGTCACAGGCCCTCTTCACCGGTAACTGCGTCATTTCGCAGGGCTTCCACTCCGATTAGCATTCGAGGTGAAGTTTCCAACAGCTGGAGACGAAGGGAGACTAACGACCATGCAAGATCACCCAGAGGATAATCCGCCGAAAGAAGGCGTTTCCCGCCGATCTTTCCTGCAGGGGGCGGGGGTGGCGGCTGCGGCCGCCGGCATATCCCGACTGCCCGCAGAAGCCCTCGCAGAAGAACGGGCTGCGGCTGGCCTGAAAGAGTTGGGTCCGGAAGCGGGAAAGATCACCCTGAACGTGAATGGTGGCAGCAAGTCCGCCTCCGCCCCACCGAGCACAACCCTCCTCGATTTCCTGCGCAATGATCTGGGCGTGATGGGGCCGAAGCGGGTCTGTGATCGTGGCTCCTGCGGGGCGTGCACCGTGCTCCTCGATGGCCAGGTCGTCGACAGCTGCTCGATGCTTGCCGTGGATGCGGTGGGCAAGGAGATCACCACAGTTGAGGGGATCGGTACCCCCGACAACCTGAGCCATTTGCAGAAAGCGTTCATCGAAAAGGATGCCCTGCAGTGCGGATTCTGCACTCCGGGAATGGTGGTGACCTGCACCGCCATGCTCAAGGAGAACCCGAATCCCAGTCGCGAAGAGATCCGCCAGGGTCTTTCAGGAAACCTGTGCCGTTGCGGAACCTACCAGAACATTATTGAGGCGGTGGAGCACGCTTCCCGGACGGGAGGCAAGTGATGGCACAAGAGATCACGATCAAGGTCGGATTCGGCGGGCAGTTCAGGGAGCTGACGGTGCGCATCCAGGATGACGACGTCAAGCCGTGGCAACCGGAGGATCGCCTGCACCTGATTGGCGATGCGCTTCCACGGGTGGATGCGGCCGCCAAGGTGACCGGAACTGCCAAGTATGCCTACGACCAGCAACCAGCCGGAATGATCTTCGGCAAGATTCTGCGCAGCCCCCACGCCAATGCGGACATCGTTTCCATCGATACCGACAAGGCGAGTCGCATGCCCGGGGTCAAGGCGGTGCTCAAGGTTCCCGATATTTTCGAGGATAAAAGTGCCCGCTACGCCGGTGCGGAGATCGCCGCTGTTGCAGCAGCGACAGAAGCACAGGCGGAGGCGGCTTTGCGCGCCATCGAGGTCGAATACGACATCAAGCCCCATTGCGTCACCGTCGAGGATTCCCGCAAGGAGGGAGCCCCCCAGGTGGGACGCGGAGGTCAGCAAAATGTTGCCCGCATCAGCCCACGTATGGGACGCCGGGGTGGAGGCAACGGAGATTCGCGATTGGCTCGCCAGGAAGCGGCGGTGAAAGAGATCATCGACCAGGCGGACGTCGCCGTGGAGGGTGAGTTCCGCACGGAAGTCCAGACCCACGCTCCCCTGGAAACCCATGGAGGAGTGTGCACCTGGGAAGATGGCCGATTGATCTTCTGGGCATCGAGTCAGGCGACCTTCGGTTTCCGCAATGAGATGACCAGCAATTGGAGCCGGGTGAAGGCGAAGGAGTGCCAGGTGCTGTCGGAGTATGTCGGCGGTGGCTTCGGCTCCAAGTTCAGCGCAGGACGCGAAGGGGTTCTGGGAGCTCTGCTGTCGAAGGAAGCAGGGGTCCCGGTTCACATGATGCTCAACCGTTCCGAGGAGCAGTTGAGTGCCGGCAACCGCCCCGATTCGATTCAGCAGATGAAGATGGGTGTCAGCAAGGATGGTGAAATCCTCGGCACCCGGATTCGCAGTTGGGGAACTCCGGGAACGGGAACCGGCGGTGCCGGTGCCCACAACGATGGCATCTACAACATCGGCGAAACCGACAAGATCGAGTACGGAGTGCGCACCAACACCGGTGGAGCCCGGGCCCATCGGGCTCCCGGCTGGCCGCAGGGTGCATTTGCCCTCGAACAGATGATGGACATGGCCGCCGAGGGGATCGGCATGGACCGTGTCGAGTTCCGCAAAAAGAATGATGATCATCCGATCCGCAAGGTCGAGTACGACATCGCCAAGCAGCGTATTGGCTGGGATCAGAAGCGACCGGTGAAGGGTCCCGGAATCAAACGCAAGGGTGTCGGCATGGCCAGCAATCTGTGGTTCTCTGCAGGAGGCGGTGGTGCCAGTGCGCTGGTGAGAATCACCAAAGATGGCCAGGTGGAGGTGCGCAACGGTTCGCAAGATATCGGTACCGGCACGCGGACAGTCATGGGCATGGTGGTCGCCGAAGAACTTGGGCTCGATCTGGAGCAGGTCACGACCAGAATCGGCAATACCGATGACCCCAAAGGCCCCGCCAGTGGAGGCTCCACCACCATTGGCACGGTGACTCCCGCTGCCCGACTGGCCGCTCACCACGCCAAACGGCAACTGTTGGAGATCGTTGCAGAACGCAAGGGCTGGATTGCCAGCGAGCTCGATCTGAAAGACCAGGAGGTCTACAAGGTCGGTGAAGGTTCCTTGAATCTGAATTTCAAGGACGCCTGTGCCTTGATGGACGACGATGCCATCGAGGTGCTCAAGGGCCGTCCGCGTCGAAACTATGAAGGTTTTTCCGATACCAACGCCGGAGTGCAGGCTGCATTGGTTGAGGTGGATGAAGAGACCGGTGAGGTCCGGGTGGAGAAGGTGGTCGCCGTTGCCGATGCCGGCAAGATCATCAACCCGCTGACCTCCGAAAGTCAGGTGCGCGGCGGTGTGATTCAGGGTGTTTCTTTTGCACTCTTCGAACGCAGGGTTATGGATCGCCAAAAAGGTCGCATGCTCAATGACGACCTGGAGAACTACAAGATCCTCGGTGCCGCAGATTGCCCCGAGATCGATGTCGTTCTTCTCGATGTCTACAACGGAAAATCGAACACTCAGGTGATGGGTTTGGGAGAGCCGCCCATCGTGGCGACGGCGGCTGCCGTCGCCAATGCGGTCTCCGATGCACTGGGTGTGCGGATCCATGATCTTCCCATTACCCCGAAGAAGGTTCTCGAGGCGATCGCGAAGCGAGACGCTGCCCGGGGAACTTCGGAAAAGAAGGGAGAGAGACTTTGAAGCCCTTCAAACTGATCCAGCCGACGAATGAAAACGAGGCGTTGCAGGCACGGTCCAGCGACGGATCCGAGTACATGGCCGCTGGAACCGATCTTCTCAATCGCATCAAGGAGCATGTGGCGAGCCCGGAAACGGTGGTCGACCTGAAGAAGATTTCCGGATTGGACCAGATCGAGTCCGATGACCGCGGAATCTGGTTGGGTGCCATGGTCAGGATGTCAGAAGTCTCCGGCCACCCGGAGATTCAACGCCGCTTTCCGGCGGTGGCGACAACAGTCGGTCACGCTGCGACACCGCAGATTCGTAACATGGCTACTGTCGCGGGCAATATCTGTCAGAAGCCCCGTTGTTGGTACCTGCGCCATGAGGGTTACCCCTGCATCAAGAACGGCGGCACAGGTTGCTGGGCCAGAGATGGTGAGAACGAGTTTCACGCCATCTTTGACAACCAGATCTGCTCCGCGACACAGCCTTCAAATCTGGCACCGGTGTTGGTCGCCCACGATGCGATCATCGAGGTTCAGGGGCAGGATGGTGTCAAAGAAATTGCCGCAGGGGATTTCTTTACAGGACCCTCCGAGAATCCGCAGCTGGAAGTGAAGCTTTCAGCGGGTGAGATTGTCCGTCGCATCCTGCTTCCCGCTGAGACGGAAACTTCACTGTGGGCCTATGAAGAAGCACGCGAGAAGCAGAGCTTCGACTGGGCCCAGGCGAGTGTGACGATTCTCCTCGATCGCGGGGGCCGCAAGGGGGACCACCGGGTGATTCTCGGTGCCGTATCTCCTGCACCCCTGAGAAGAGAAGACATGGAGAAGAAGTTGAATGGTTCAGAAGATGAAGCCACTCAGGCAGCCCTGATTGCAGGCGAAGGGGCAACACCCCTTTCGCAGAACGGCTACAAGGTGCCGATGTTGCAGGGTTTGATCCGCCGGGCGGTTCGCGTGGTTCGTTCGAGAGAGGAGGGCTGAAGATGGCGATGCAGAAACCGGAACTGTTGCCGGAGGATGTCTGTCCCTGTTTGCGCACCAAGACGATGTTGCTCAACACCGAGTACCGTCGCAGTGCCTTTGAGGACAGTTTCACCGCAAACACAGCCTTTTTTCACTGCTTGAGGACGATGGCCTATCACGGACCGGACGGCGATGACGTGTGCCCTGAAGGGTGTCGCCCGGGCCGTCAGTGCTATCCCACTCCGGAGGACATCACCTGATTCCGGAGTTTGTTCAGTCACTTCAAAGGTCCTGCCTGTCTTTCAGGCAGGACCTTTTTTGTTTCATCGGACAGTGTTTCAATCGGGACAAGGAGGAGCACCATGCGTCGGATACTGAATTGGATACTCGCGAGCAACCTCAGGTTGGTGCTCTTGATCGTGATCACACTCCTGCAGTCCGGCTGTTCCAATCTGTCGTTGCAGCAAAAGCCTCAGGCTGGTTCGACCGAAGATCCGGACGTGCTCAAGGTGCTTGTCTGGAATGCCTGGCGCGGCGGAAATGAAGTGACCGAGGGTCCAGAGAAGATCCTCAAGGTAATTCGCGATTCCGAAGCGGATGTGGTGTTGATGCAGGAGAGCTATGACATCAATGGTGAGCGTCCCCTTTTGGGTGCATGGCTCGCCGAGCAGTTGGGATGGAATCAATATCAGGGTGAGAGCCCCCACCTCTGTGTGCTGACTCGCTGCGAGATCGCCGAAACCTTTGATCATGAACCGTGGCATGGAGTGGGTGCCCGGCTGGTACATGCCAGTGGTCGCGAGTTTCTCGCCTGGAGTATTTGGCTCGATTACCGCGCCTACATCCCCTACGTCATTCGCGACAATCCGCAAATCTCCGACGAGGACTTGCTGAAAAGCGAATCTGAGGGCTCACAACGTATGCCTCAGGCGGAAAGGCTTATGGCCAAGATCGAGGAATTGGGTCATCTCGACTCGGACTTGCCGCTGTTGGTGGGTGGCGACTGGAACACCCCATCGCATCTGGATTGGACCCGGGATACGGCCACCGTCTTCAAGAGGAGGCGCGACCTCGATCTCCCTGTGAGTCTTCTGGTGGAGTCGAACGACTTCAAGGATGTCTATCGCATGCTTCATCCCGACCCGGTGCACCATCCGGGGATCACCTGGTCGCCGATGTTTCGGGGGACAGAAGAGAAGGAGCAGGGTTTCGACCGGATTGATCGTCTGTACCTCCATGACTATTGCCGTGATTGGAAACTGGTTCCGGTTTCGACCACGGTTTATCCACAGGTTTGGGAAGACGTCGATATCGCTGTTCCTGAACGGACTTTCCCTTCCGATCACAGTGCGGTTCTGGTGGAAATGAAATTTGTCGAGCGACCTCTGGAGCCGGGTGACCCCGGGTTCACCTCTCTGGAAGTGGCAGAGTGGAAAGTTGAAGCCAGTGCCCGCAAGTTTCTCGGTGATCAGGTTGATGTTCTCTTCACCCTTTACAGGGATGGAGAGAAACTGGCTTCCCCGCGTTTGTGGGTCATCGAAAATGAGCCTTCCAGTGTCAGCCTCATGCACGAAGACTTCGCCTTGAG
>JACETR010000087.1 GCA_013911165.1 Planctomycetota bacterium
CTTCAATACCCCTGTTCCCGCAGAAAGCAGTCAGGAGTTCCATGGAGAATCACCCCACCCCGCAAAAAGTCACGTTCTCAATGCCGAGCCTCATTCTGGGGATTTGCGGTTGCCTGTTGCTGGGAAGCGTCTTCGGAGGATCGGTCCTGTTCAGTCAGGCCTCTCAATCAGGCTTCGGTCGTCTTTTTGGGGTCTGGCCAGCGGGAGTGGTCGAAGAATCCCATGAAATGCCGATCGGCTACGATCTCAAGGGCAAGGACAAGGCGCGAAAGAAGGTCTCCGAACAGCGGCAACTGCTCTCACTGCCGGCTCATTATGGAAGTCTGGTGGGGGTTACTGGCAGTGGACAGCAGGCTGTCCTCTGGTATCAGGATGATATGGGTGTGATCCGCAACGTGATCATCGAGGCAGATGTGATAGAGCCTTTGCGAATTGATCCGAAGCTGACCTTCAAGCGTGAAGCAGACATCTTGCGCGACTGATTCCTGCCTCAGGAATGGTTTCGCTTTTCAAGACTCGCGGGGGTGTCCTGATCCTGCAGGAACGGGATCAGTTCATCCGCCCGTTCCCGAGCATCTCTTTCTCCCATTTCGATCAGGGCCTCAACATATTCGGGCTGGAACATCAGTAACGAGAGCAGGTCACTGCTGCTCGATTCCTGAGTTCCCAATCCCCGCTCCATGAAACGAAACGGACCTGGAAGCTGAGGTTCGAAATGCCCTGCCAGTTCCCCGGGATCTTCAGAGGGTCGAGCTGTAAACATATCCACTGGACGAAGACCCATTCGATCTTCCTCTGGCAACTTCAATAACAGTTGATTGAAGCGCTCGACGTTACTGGTGTCAAAATCCATGGCATCGAGGAAGATGGCATTCATGAGGACACCGGCAACCTGGGCCGGGGGCGGATAGGTTCCTTCGGTGCTCAATTGAGGCAGCACCCCATTGGGAAGATAGCGGGTTGAGATAGCCAGAATCTTGTCTGCACCCAAATGCATCGCCGGTGAAAGAGGAGTGGTTAATCGCACCCCTCCATCTCCGTGCCAACAACCCTCGACTTTGATTGCGGGAAAAACCAGCGGAATCGCACAAGACGCCATGATGTGATCCAGACGGATTTTCGTTTCGATCCCGGATCGATAAGTGCGTTGCCACTCGTGAGTGTTGTTGCCATGAATCCATGTCACGGATCTTCCACTGTCATAATCAGTGGTGGTGATGGCGAGAGAATCCAGATGGCCCCGGAGGATGTTTTCTTCGATGCCTGGAATCTTGCCATTTTTAAGGCAGCCAGTCTGGCGCGTCAGGTATCGACGAAGGGGCTGTGTGTCCACAAGGCCCCGAGCAGTGGGGGCCAAAGTGCTTCCACCACTCAGGAGTTTCATTCCCCAGCGTGAAACCATCTTGGCCAGAGACCATGTGCTGGCCTCGAAAACCTGGTCGACGGTCAACTCGGACCACAGTATTTTGAGATCTTTGGAAGCGTCCGCGAGAGTCCCTCGATAGCGGGCAAGGTGAACGGCATTGATGGCACCGGCGGAGGTTCCGCAAAGGATCGAGAAGCGCAGGTCAGGGATGCGCTTACCGATGTAGCGCAGGTACCCGGCCTGATAGGCCGATCGGGCCCCACCGCCCCCCAAGACCAATGCGATTTTCGATTTTGCCGACATACTTCATGACTCCCGCAGGCCCATTGAATGGACGCAGTTCCTTATCTAAAGATTCCATCTTTTGACGTTTTGGGCATATCTGGGGCCTCCATGCTTGCTCCTGATCGATGGACATGGCCTCATCCAACACGGGGATCCGGAAGTTACCGGACCCGGGTTTTGAGGATGGGAGCAAGGGTGCTGACGGTAGTGATCCCTGTCTGGAATGGCAGGAGCATGCTCGACAGGGCGATCTCTGAAACTTTGGGGTATCTGGATACCCTCGAGGAGGAAGCGGAATTACTGGTCGTTTCCGATGGGTGTGACGATCGACCGGAAGAGATTCTCGGACCTTGGGCCGAGAGGGATCCGAGATTTCGCTGGGTTTCCCTCGACCGTCACAGGGGAAAAGGTGCAGCGATTCGCAAGGGTGCTCTCGAAGCCCGCGGAGATCTGATCGCCATGCTGGATGTGGATCTGTCAGCAAAACCTGAATCCCTGAATGTCCTGCAAGCAGCGATGACTCCCGGAGTGGCGATCGTTTGTGGCTCGAGGGCCTTGAGTGAATCGAAGTTGCCGAAACCCCAGGGCCCCTTGAGAAGTTTGTCAGGGAACCTGTTTCGGGGATGGGTCATGGCGATGACCGGACTTGAGATTCGTGATACCCAATGTGGCTGCAAGTTGTTCCGCGCCAGTGCGGTAAGAGGGATTTTTCAGGAGTTGAAAACGGAAGGTTTTGCCTTCGATGTGGAATTATTGGTGTTGGCGAGGGGAAGGGGTCTCATGATCGAAGAGGTCCCCATCGAATGGAGTGATTCAGACCAAAGCAGTGTCCGTCTGTTTCAGGATGGCATGCGAATGATCTGGACCGTCATGTCTCTCAAAGACCCGTGGCAGGGGAGAGACTGACCGATCTTCGGCTGTGGTGGAACACGCTGAATGTTGACGATATATTCAGGGCAATACTCTGCTCCGAACCACTTCTGAAACAGAATGGCCAAGTGAATGCACTCTGAAGGATTCAAACGGTATCTGACTGCAGTGAGTGTAACGTTGCTCTCAGGGTTGTTTCTTGCTGGCTGTAGTTCCGACACACCTGAGGGGTCCGGTCAGAAAGTGAATCAGCCTCCAGCAGGCGTGACGGGAACGAGTGGGGACAATCGATCTGAACAGACCCCCTCTGTAAAAAAACCGGCCAGCTCCTCCAACGAGGTAACCTCTGCAAGAGGTTCGGCCGAAGGCGATGACACCGCTGAAAAAACTCCCCGATCCGTGGTCGATTTCCCCATGCCAGACCTGACATTGCTGTCCGATGCGGCCTTTCAGCGCAATGCGAAGATGGGGCGCCTGGTCGCAAAGCGTCGTTGCATCCTGTGTCACAAGATCGAGGGGCGTGGAGCGATCCTCCAGCCGCCACTGGTGCAGGTCTCCATGCGTCGTTTGAAGCGTATGCTCGACTATGACGAGTACCTTACAGAGTTGCAGAGTGGGGACCCGGACAGATTTACTGCCGGCCAAAAGACCTTTGATGCGATCCGCCAGGAGCAGGATGTTCTGAAAAGCATGCGTCTTTGGCTGAAGGGTTACCTCAAGCAGCCCACCTTCGACAACTCTCAGGCAAAAATGCCCTTGCAGGTGCTCATTCCTGCAGAAATCGAACAACTTGCCTGTTATGTCATTCAGTTGGCGGTCGAGGGCTATCAAAAGGGTGAAACCCCCCTCGAAGACTGACAGACCTGTCGCACCTCTCTGCGGACTAAACTGTCATCACTGGCAGAGGGGTGAGGTCTGCCCAACCCGATTCACTTCCAAAACCCACCAACCGTATACCTCTTTACTGACGGTTCAGCGTGCGGCCAGTAGGGCTAGGCGAAAATGGGGGGGGGGATAATCTAGTCATATCAAGTTTCTCTACGCCGTGTTTCGCACTCTTCGGAATGACTTCGGGGGACGTCACCCGTGAGCTGGCAACAGCAGATCGAAACACCCACTGCGGTTCCTCACCGCAGATACTTCGCGGGAGAAGCGGGGGACACCTGTGACGATTCTGAATCGTCACCTACCCTCTGACCCACTCCTCGGGTCGGAGGGTTTTTTTATGCCCTGAATTATCGGGAGAAATGAGGCGTCAAACGCCGGCGAGACCCATATCGCTCTCATCGAGAAGGTTAAACCCATCTTCCAGAAGCAGATTTCTGGCGGTTTCATTTTCGTCGACATGAATGATGAGAACACCAAAACCATGGGGTCGGGTCAACATGGGGTAGGCATAGTGAATATTGATCTCAGCCTGGATCAGGCTGCGACAAATCATGCGGATTCCTGCACGCTCATTGGGAACCTCTACAGCCAGAATCTGACTGACAGAAGTGGGGACACCATTTTCCTCGAGAGCTTTACAGGCGGTTCCGACGCGATCGACGACCATGCGAACGATGGCATGATCTGCACTGTCAACAACGGAGAGGGCATGGACAAGGATATCTTCAGCGGTCAGATGGCGCAGGATTTCACGCAACTTGCCCACACGGTTATCGAGGAAAAGGCTCAACTGTCTGACGTAAGGATCTGTGTAATCCTTTTCAGTCTTTAGCATCAGTAGAACCTCTTCTCTCTTCGCCTGACAACCTTTACAGGGTAGCGATCACGGGCCGCTATTGCGACCCGGTGCGCCTCCTCCACCGGTGCTGCTGTTATTGTTGTTACCGGAGTTGTTATTGTTGCCGTTGTTGTTGTTGGAGGGGGGCCCACCCCAGCCTCCGCGGCCACCACGTCCCCAGTCATCCTGGGGGATTTCCAGATATTGCTCGTACTGGTTGGCGGTCAGGATTCCGGAAATCTCTTCATTCTGCTCGTCGCGAACCGTATTGAGAAGGTTTCGGGTTTCACTTCTTCCGAGGTCCATCTCCCGAGCTTCCATCATGATCTGCATCCGCTCGGAGGAGTGATCCACCATCAGGCTGGAAAACTGTTGGGCAGTGCGATCGTCCAATTCCAATTGTTCCGCAATTCGATTGGCTCGATCTGCCGACCTTTCGAGGGCGCGTTCCTGCATTCTTTGCATGCGCTCCGCACGTTCTTCTTCCTCGAGGGCTTCAATGGTGTCACGGACTTGGGAATCAAACTCTTTGGCAGAGATTCCTGCGAGGGCGCCGCCCGTTCCGCTGTCACGGTTGCGGGGTACTTCTCTGGCGATCGCCTGCATGCTGGCCCGATCCTGAACAAGACGGTTGGCAAGAGCACTCACCAATCCCTCAGGAATGTTTTCTTCGGAAGCGGTCTCAGACCCGGTGTAGGTGAAGACCTGAGCTTCACTCTTTTCCTCAGCTTGATTCTCCAGAGTTTCAATGCGCTCTTTCAGCACCTGAAGGGTGTTGTTGGACTTTTGGATCTCCTGTCTGGCCTCTTCAATCTGCCCTTTTTGTTGAATGAAGGCACCGAAGCTCAGAGCTCCCAAAATCCCGATAATGATCACAGCGTATTTCATGTTGTTCCTCTCAATGAACATGGAGGGAATCCCGGAGGGAACTCTCCTATGTCCCAACCCCGCTAAATGTGGCGAAGTTGCTCCAGATCACAGGATTTTATCAACTTGGTCCCGTGATTCCCTCAGGAATTGGTCCGCTTGGGCAGAAATCGTGGCAGTTTCTTCAATCAGGGCCGATTTCCACTCGGAATCCTGCAATTCACCCAGATTGACCCGCACGTTGTAGAGCGCACTTTCAACCCCGGCACGGGCCATCCAGCAGGCGGTCCCGGCATCGGTAATGCTGGCGGGCATCCCCCGCCGGGTCGCTTCCATGGCCAACTGCAGAACCTCAAGGCAGAGCCTTGCCGTGTTCATCGGAACCTCGGTGGCATGTCTATAGCCGGCCTCGATGGCTTTCAGTCGAACTTCTTCCTGATCGGGGCTGCCCTGGGGCAACCGCATCGCCTGAATCACCTCTTCAAAGGCAGCGGTATCTTCGTCCACCGCTCGCAACAGATCGTCCTTCAGTTTCTGGGCATGGATGGCCAACTCTTCCATCTCCGGTTGCCTCTTGCGGTACTTGCGTTTGCCGTAGGTCAGATTGGCAACCATCGATCCCAGAGCCGCACCCAATGCCCCAGCGAGGGCTGCAATCGATCCACCACCTGGCGCCGGTGAGTCCCGGGACACTTCATCCGTAAATTCATGAATCTCCATCCCTGTCAGTTCACCACGGGTAGTGGGCATGCCAAGGACGGAAGCGTCGGTATCAAAAGGAGTGATGTCAGAAAGACCGAGTGATTGCACAGCCGTGGCAATGATGTCCTTCATGGGAACACCACCGCTCGAACCCTGGCTGCGAAGGTAGTGTTGTCCACTCTCATGAATTGCACGGTAAGGAACGACACCGACGAGTTCAGAGCCGGTGATGACCAGCCCTCTCGATTCTGCCAGGTCACGACAGGCATCGACGACGTGGTGCATGTTGGTCACGTTGAAATCGGTCAGATTGATGGAGATTTGTGCCCGTCCGTATTCCGGAATCACCCAGCCCACCGCCCGGCAGTGCTCAAAGGTCCCCCGCTTCATGACCATCTCGCCGTCCAGCTTCTCAGGGTCCTGACCGAAGAAAGCGACTTCATCTGCGAGGCTGGTGCCGTTCTCTTTCAGGTGTTGGTCCAGAGCATTGCGGGAATCGAAAATTTCCCCCGTCAGATTGGAGGGCCACTGCCCCTCTGAATCCGAGTAGCGCAGAAGTTTGCCACTGGAGTAGTAGGGGGTTTTCTGTTCGATGCGAACAGCGCGACCCTTTTCGCGAATCTCCATCGCCAGATCATCTGCTTTGGGTTTGTCACGGGTATTCAGGTTGACGTTGTAGGCGATCAGGAATTCCCGGGCGCCGACGGTGACCACCCCGGGTCCTGGCTTGAACTCAGCGGGTCCAAAGTCCGGCTTCCACTCGGGGTCCGTCATTTTTTCAGGAAGCGCTTCATACTCACCCCGACGAACATCTGCCAAAGAACTGCGATCTTCCGTCAGTGCGGCTCGGTCATACATGTAGACCGGAATCTCCAACTCTTCACCGATTCGTTTGCCGACAGCCCGTGCCACCTCGATACAGTCTTCCATGGTGACACCGCTGACGGGGATGAAGGGGCAGACGTCCGTTGCGCCATGACGGGCATGGGCGCCGTGATGCTGACTCATGTCGATCAGTTCCGAGGCTTTCTGCACCAGTCGAAAGGCGGCCTCTGCGATCGGGTCCGGCGCTCCCACCAGTGTGATCACAGTCCGATGGGTGTCAGAGCCAGGATCGACATCCAGGCAACGAACTCCCGGAACTGCGGTGGCGGCAGCTACGATCTGGTCGATTTTGACCTGATCCCTGCCCTCGGAAATGTTGGGAACACATTCGATCAGGCCCTCTTGGCCTCTGTTTTCGCTCATCGAAACCTCCTGAAGTCCCCATCATGCTCCAGATCCGCAGGGTCATCGAGTTATCCGTAAAGACGAATCGGCATGCTGAACCTGCGAAATGGCGGAATTTTCGTCAATCCCAGAAAAATTTTTCAAATGGGGATACTCCACTCCTGAAGGCACGTTCCTCCTTTGCATGAAGTATCTAAGGCCTTTATCCGGCCCAAAAGTTGGCGAAGTGGGGTAGGACGTGTTGTTTTGGGGCTGAAATCCAATTTGATCTTTCTGGTGCTCTTTCTCGCATGGGGAATGGCGATCTGGTTCACCATCGATTCCTTCCTTAAGGCAGAGCAGTGGAAGCAAACGGTCCAAATGGGATTCAGCCAGCCTGAAGAGCTGGTGAATCAGCAAGCCTCCGCGGACAACGGGCAGCACTCTGTCCAAATGTGGCAGGGGTTGAGCCAAAGATTGATTGAGGAAGATTTCAGGATCCTCACCGAAACCTGGACGGCACTTGACCAGTCCAAAACAGTGTCCAATGAACTTGTCGATAATCTGGGATCGGTCATCCGCAGAACCCTGTTTCGGATGTGTAGCCAAATTGGCATGTGCATGGAGAACAAGACCTCGATCATGCAGAAACAGCGCGAGTGCAGCTCCAATCAATGTTGCATGAAATTCAAACTCTGCTGGCCCTCCCCCTTGTCCCAGTATCTGGTTCATTTTCAGGAAGAAGTCCAGTCACGAAATTTGTTTCAGGGGGCCTACAGGAAAAGTCGGAATCATTGGATCAAGGCTGGCGATGATTTTTGCTGCAAGATCAATGAGTTGGCGTTGATCTGGCGGGATCTCGATCATCGAATCCTGTCACAGGATCGTGTCTTCAATACAGAGTTCAGAGACAGAGTGGATCATAAGCTGGAGGATCTTGCTCAAAAAAGTTCTCATTACTTCAAGCACTTGAACGGATTCATTGATGAGATGGAGAAACTGTCTGAGAGCCATATGAAATCTCTGGACCTCAGGAATACAGGATACTTGCTTGGGCTCTTTCTCCTGGCTCCCCTGACCTATCTCGTCATCATCTTCAGTCTGGTACGACCGGTCTCTGTCGAGAGGCAAGAGCCCGCAGAATTGTCGATTTCCGGAGTGGTTCGAAAATCACAAAGACCGGATTTTTCTGACTTCGAGGGAATGAAATTGGAAACGCTTCCAGACGGGGATGCGATCAAGATTCTCCGGTCCATGGCGGGATGGAATTGTCTGATCATTGAAGACGATGCAGAAGGCCGCCAATTCTTGCAGGAGATGCTGGAAGGTTTTGAACTTCATTGCGTCGGAATCGAAAGCAATAACGATCTGAGCGTGGAGCGACTCGAATCCTATGATCTCATCGTCAGTGATATCTCCCTGGGCCCTGACAATCTCAATGGAATCGATTTCACTCGAACGATGCGTGAGAAGGGCTGCACGATCCCTGTTTTATTGGTCTCAGCCCATTTCCCTGCGGATGCGATGAAGTGGGAGCAATCAGATTCAGTGACTCTGGGTATTCGTAAGCCACTGGAGTACTCATTGCTGGTTGCGGGATTGGCAAAACTGTTCGAGCTTCATGCCGAGAACGGGTCGCTGGAGTTCTCCTAAAGATGATCGAGTTCTCCTAAAGATGATCGAGTTCTCCTAAAGATGATCGAGTTCTCCTAAAGATGATCGAGTTCTCCTAAAGATGATCGAGTTCTCCTA
>JACETR010000088.1 GCA_013911165.1 Planctomycetota bacterium
GGATAGTTTTTGGGTGCGCAGTAAACTTCGATTTCGTCGCGCATGCATGGCTCAAAGTCATCTTTGGAAAACTCCAGATAGTGACCCACAAACAGATCGAGGTCTCCGTCCAGGTCGATGTCCACCGTGGTGACCACGCTACCGAATCGTGCCTGATCAATTCCTCTGGCTTCTGTTTCATCGGTGAATCGACCTTTGCCGTCATTAATCAGTAATCGATCCGGTCCATCGTTGGTGATGTAAAGGTCCTGATCGCCGTCCTGATCAAAGTCTCCAGCGGCGCAGCCCATGCCGTCACCGGTATCGCCATAGCCACTGAAGCCGTCATGGAGCACAAAGCCTTGGGCAGTGCCACGAAAGAGTTGGTTGGGCTTGGGGTTGCCAGCGTTGGGTGCGTCAGAGTCTGCAGCTCCCTGAACCAGGTACAGATCGAGATAGCCGTCTCCATCGGCATCGAAGAGTGCCCCTCCGGACCCCACAGACTCACCGATAAGCCTCAATCCTCGTGATCCTGAGTCGTGTTGGAAAGGGATCGACCCCTCCTCCAATTCAAAGGGGAAGGGGGGTGAATCCTTCAGGATCCAGGCATCTTCCGGGGGTGGCGCTGCCTCACAGCCCAACAGGATGGAGATCACTGCGAGAAGCCGAGCCTTCATGGTGATTTCTTCTCAATAGATTTGCGATATTGGTTCGCCACGGCTTTTGCCTGTTCTGTTTCCCCCAGGCGGCGAAGTGTGGAGATCAGAGCCAGCGTAGTGGGTCCATCCCCTTCAAGCACGGTTAACGCAGATTCCAGAAGGGGTTTGGCTTTGGCGTATTGATTCCTGTGCATCAGGATCTGGCCTTTGGTTCTCTGGGCCACTGCACGGGCATGGGGTGTCGTTCCCCTGTGGGCCAGAGTTTGATCGCACCACTTTTCAGATTCCTGAAAGTCTCCCATTCGATAATGGCTGACAGCCAGTGAAGAGAGGAATCGAGGTTCGTCAGGTTCTAATTCATGGGCTTTGCTGATGGCCTCGTGGGCACGATCAACCTTGTTCAGTGAGAGCCAGGTAACGTGGAGACACCAATGCAGTGTTGATTGGTTTTTCGGATCGGAATGAACCTTGCCCCGGTGTTTCTCGATGTATTGCAGGGATTCACCAAAGCGGCGCATTTTGTGCAACTGATCCTGTACTGCTTCGAGGTAATCAGCACTTCCAGGTTCCAGCTGGTGAGCGGCCTTGAATGCTTTCAGGGCATTCGCAGGATTACCGTTCTGCTGCCATGATTCTCCCAGCAGCCGCTGCGCCATCGCAGATTTCGAATCGAGTTGTACAGCCAACTTTGCATGGCCCAGAGCTTTCACATGAGAGGTCAGCACCAGATGACATCGGGCCAGTGATTGGTGAACTCTTGATTGACCGTGCTTCGGGTCGAGTCGGACAAATCGATCGAAGTAGATGAGCGCTTCCTTGTGTGCACCGATGTTGGCGCGTTTATCCGTCAGGCCTCTGGCCAACTCGATGCATGAGGCGCCACACATGAGAAGTGTTTGCAGATCGTTCGGGTCTTGAGTGAGAAGCGCGCGGCCGATTTTCAGTGCTGTGTGGTAGTCACCTTTGGAAAAGGCCTGCTCCAGCTTTGGCACAGCGGGGTCCTGAAGCGTTCCTGCGGAGGCAGATCCACCGATAAAAATCGCGAGAGAAATTGTCAATACATGTACAGAACCCACACCTCAAAACTAACCAATAGGTCAGGTATTTCAAGCATGTATTATCTGCACAGGAGAGCGTCTACTGTTCGATCTGGGCCTTCTTCGGGGAAAGGGGCCACGGGAGCGGCTGCAGAAGAGAAGAGGTATCCCAGCAGGGAGATGGCATCGCCGATATTCACCGTGCCGTCATCCACCACATCGAGGGCGTCGAGGCATTCGGGAGTAGCGGTTCCCTGAAAGAGGTAAGAGAGGATCGAGATGGCATCGCCAATCGTCAGCGTATTGTCCCGATCAGCATCTCCACGGATAAACCGATCCTGAACGATGACTTCTCCCACCATGCCAAATTGCACATGGGGAACACAGAAGTACGGAAGGTCCATAGGCGTGTCGAAGTTGTATTGGAAGATGGGGTTGAGATCAGATGATTCCTCATCGAAGAGAAACCCCGGTTCGTAGATCGTCCCTGGTTCGCCGCCGGGAACACCACTGGTCACAGTATGAAACATCTCCATCGGTTCATGGACCCAGCGCACACTGTCTCCCTCGAAGATTTCAATCACCACGGGCAGATACTCGTTGTCGACGACTCCCACATCAAAGACGAGAGTGTCATCGAGAACGGTGATTGATCCGATTTGCGAGGGGTTGTTGGCATCGAAAAAACCGATGGTCGTTCCCTGTTGGGAAATTGTGTAGGTGAAGCTGGTGTTTTGGCTGTCGATGGGAGCAGAAAAAAGCAGACCCGGTTCATCATTGGTACCGGGAGTTCCACCGGGAACTCCGCTGGTCAACAGATGGGTTCCCGCCACATGATTCCAGGTGACGGTATCCCCCGCCTCGATGGTCAGGCTGGTGGGGAGGAATGCACTGTCAAAGAAATTGATGACATGGTTGGTGGATTGACCCCAAGCCGTGCCGTTGCACAGCAACAGCAGGGTCATCAGAAAAACACTCATCCTCATCGGGTACTCCCTTATCCGAGGAATCCCAGCGGAGTGAACAGGCCCGGGTTGGCAGCGGCCGCTGCATCGTAGCCGGGCATGAACTGTTCCATCATGGCCGGGTCATCCCCGAACACCTGCTGGAAGATCTCTGAGAAGACTACCCTGAAGTCGGTGTTTGCGGCCAAGTAGCGATCGTTCTCGGTGAACATCGCTCCAGCCTCCCAAGTGCCGGGATCACAGTTGTAGACCCCTCCCTGGACCGCTCCGCCCGCCACAAACATGACGGAAGCAGCACCGTGATCGGTGCCTCTGGAGCCGTTCTCAATCGAGGTTCGGCCGAATTCTGAGACGGTGACGATGACCACATCCTGCCACTGATCCTGAAGGTCCCGCGACAACGCCTGAATCCCCTGGGCCAGATTGCCGAGGATGGTGGAGTGGGTTCCTACGGTTCCACCCTGGAAGGTATGGGTGTCCCAGCCGCCGATATTGACTCCGAGCAGTTGGGCCGGTGTCCTCTTCATCAGCATGGCGATTTCACTCAACTGGTTACCGAAGGTGTTGGCTGGGTAGACTGCACCATTTTCGGGGGTGTAAGGCCCCTGGGCCAACGCCTGTTGAACGACGCTCACCGATTCTCCGAGTTTGACTCCGGTGGGCATCAACAGGTCACGGTAGCGACCATTTTCCATATCCGGTTTTCCGCCGTAGGCCCCGTAGAGTCCACGGCCATCGGTTCCACCCGGAGTTCCCGGCAACATGCCAAGGAACTTCTCCACTTCGGCAAAGCTGCCGGCAAAAGAGTAGTCCGCGGTCCCCGGGAATGCGGGCAGCGGTGTCGCACCGCGCAGAGCTGTCGGCAGGCTGTCATCGAGGAACGCACCGGCGAAGGGTAGGTCCGTAAATCCGGGAGTGCTGGCGAATCGGCGGTAGAGCATGCCTTCGTCCAGTTGTTCATCGCCGGGTACACCATTCTCCCAGAAGTGCTGGGCGCTGAAGTGGCTGCGCGATTGTTGTGGGTAGCCGACGCGGTGCAGGATGGCCAGGTTGCCCGGTCCAGGAACGCCGTTCAGAAGTGAGTGATTGAACACTTCCATCATCGGCTCCATCGCAGGATGCAACTGTGCGAAGCCGTTGCCCAGATCGATGGCCTGATTCTCGTTGATGAAGAGGGTGGGTCGGGTGGAGAGGCTGTAGTCCACATCGCCCCGTGGAAGGACGGTGTTGAGGGCGTCATTTCCCCCTCGCTGGAAGATGAAGATCATCTTCTTGTTGCCACCACCGGCATTACCCGCGAGCAGTTTGCGGCGGAAGAAATCCGGTCCGGCGAGGGGCGGCAAAATCAGCCCCAGTGCAGCCAGGCCACCGGTTTTGAGGAGATCTCTGCGATTCAACATTTCATTTCTCCTTTTCTTACTGGAACTGGAATCTGGGCAGACTGAAGAGGTACCCCACCATGTCGCGGACACGAGCGGAATAATCGGCTGCCGCGGGATCGAGGGGCAGGAAACTGCCGTCCAGTCCCGATTCCAGATAGTCCATGGCGAGGCAGCGCTCCGCCTCGGTCAGGGAGCTCTGGAAGAGAACTTCATCAAAGATGTCGATGACTTCCTGGGCCCCGAGAGGGGTGTCGCCGATGATGTCGGCGAGATTCCACTGGAAGTCGTTGTCTACATTGGATGCAAAGCGTCGGGCAAAGTTGATGCGCTGCAGCAGGGTTGTCGTGCCGATCCAGTCGGTTCCCACCTCCGGGAATCCGTCCGGGTCGTCGCGCTCAAACATCTCCATACCCATGTTGGAGGCCCAGCCCACCAGATCGTCGCTCGACGCTGGAGATCCGAGTGCCCTGAGTGTGGTGATCACAAACTCCACCGGAGTCTTGACCTTGTTCCTGCGGAACTGGGGGTTCCAGAACGCGTTCCCCTGATCGACCGGGTCGAGAAGAGTTTCCATGATCACTCCGATGTTTCCCGGTCTCGGAGTTGAGTACCAGGCACTGATCATGCTGGCGAGGAGGCCCTGCAGTTCCAGAGGTGCGCTGCCGTCCGCAAGGTTGGCCAGGCTAATGTCGTCGGAAACAAACTTTTGGATCAGCTTCATGCAGATGAACTGTGCGGTTCCCGGATGGGATTCAAGTGTGGCCACCAGATCAAAGGCGTCCTGCACCCCTTCGGCCCCCACACGACCTGCGGGAGTGATCAACTCATAGGGAGTTCCTGCAAAGATGGTCTTGGACTCATTGTCATGATTCAGCGGATTGAAGGCAAAAACCCACTTTCCGTTGTGGTCATTGGCGTCGATGTGGCGACTGGTTGGCGCACCAGCGGTGACCCGCGGCAGGAAAGAGGCATCGTTATTGGTGATGCTCAGGTTATGAATCTGGAAAGCGAGAATGTTGTTCCCCGCCACCAGAAGAGGCCTCAGGTGATTCAGGTCGATGAGGTCTGGCCTGCCACTGGCTTCATGCCCTCCCGTGGCGACTGCCGTGTGCGGGGGCGGTGAGCCGGTGCCATTCATGTTGGCACTGCGCTGAATCTCGACCCCGTTCAGGTAGCAGACATAGCCGTCATCAAAGTCGACGGCCAATTCGAGATACTCCGGCATCGCCGGATCTGCGATGTTGAAAATCTTGCGGGTGTAGAAGCAGGTGTAGTTGTTGTCCATGTCATCGAGAACTGTGGCGTCGTCACCGTCTCCCATGCCGATTCCCGTGGGCCCTGAAAGCCAGGTGGAGTCGTCGAAAGCCAGTTGGGTCCACTGGGTGGTCGCGCTTCCTGTGGGGTCCGGGGAAGGTTCTTCGAGACCCTTCATGTATTTCCACTCGTCACCGATCTCGATCAGTACGGTTTGTGTCATGTTGTGCGGGCTGGAAGTGACCGGGTTGTCGACGTAATCAGGGAAGCTTTGAACCATCGCTGTGGGGACTCGGGTAACAGTCCAGCCGGTGAAGATCCGTGCGACTTCTTCAATATCTGCCTGGGTGTAACCGTTGTCCACACCCAGAGTATGCAACTCGAGAATCTCGCGGGCGTAGTTTTCATTCGGTTGTGCCGCATTGTTCAGAATGCTGTCGAGATAAACCAGCATCGGCAGGCTGCTGGCGCTGTAAAGGAGCAGGTCGCCGAACTGACCCAGAGCGTTATCACAGAAGAAGTCGTATTCTTCCAGCTCGAGGGTATTTGACAACTTGGAGGCACCAGAGTTGTTGCCGTAGACACGGTGGTTGTAGCGGTTGCGGAACTGGCCAAAGAATTCCTGCAGTTTGTCTTCATCGGTCAGGAAGTGGTTTTCCCAAAACTCCCCGAGAACCTTTTGCAGTTGATACTCCGAGTAGATCCCGCGAATGAAGGGTGATCTCTGAATGTCGCCGGAGGATGGGGTGTACCTTCTTTCGCCGCCGGTCAGCAGCCTCGACACGATGGTCGGACGCAGGGTGAAGTCACCGCTGTTGACGGCGTTATGGCACTGAATCGCCAGAGTGTTGATCCCGGGCTGCAAGAGACCAGCAGGGATCGGATAGTACTCGGCAAAGGTGGCCTCGTGGTTCTGTGTTGCGAACTGGTCAAAGGTTGGCGGATTGCCTTCCAAATGGGGATTTCCGTTGGTTCGCAGACTGCGAGCAAACTCGACACCATTCAGATAGGCAACAAAGCCATCGTCAAAGAGCATCTTCAGATAGGGAAGGCCCCCAGTCGTAGAGACAGGCTGGAGGAACTGGGTTCTGGCGTAAATCGACGGCAGGCCGTTATTGATCTCAGGGATTTCAGTGACGTCGTCGCGGTCACCGCGTCCAAAGCCGGCGGTACCCAACAGCCAGCCACTGTCATCGAAGGTGGGCTGGGCCCAATCGGTGGGCGGTTCCTCGGTTCCAAGGAAGTAACGATAGCGACCATTGGGTCGCACGATGAATTCCTCGATGGCGTGCGGAACCGGAACAGTAAATTGTTCCTCCAGAGAGTCCATGAATGGATTTGGGTCCAATCCCGGTGCCGGGTTCAGCTGGCTCTGAATCGTGGCCTCGATCCCCGCAGCGAGCACTTCATCGATCTGTCCTGGCAGCGGGCCATAGGCGATGCGGTTGAGAAGGTGACCTGCGGCCAGTCTTTGGGGATCTCCCCCACCATCGCAACTGCTGGTGATGCAACCCAGGGTATCGTCGGTCAGGTCAGGACCACAAAGAAGTGGGCCCGGTGCCGGCGGAGCCAATCCATCACCGAAGATGTACCCGAGGACTGAGATGGCATCTCCGACGTTGATCTGTCCATCATCATTGGTGTCGGCGGAATCCATGCACCCCGGTTCTTCACCGCCATTAAACAGGTAGGCGAGCAAAACGATGGGGTCGGAGATATCCACCCCTGCATCGTCATTGATATCACCCCTGCGGAAGGGAGAATCCGCTCCCATCACGACTGATGAGAATGCAAGGTTCATTGCGATCACAAAAAGGAAAACACCTCTTTGCATCCATCGAGTCTGGAGACGCATTGAAAGCCCTTCAGCAAAAAGGTCTTGGTCACTTCAGTTACAGAAACTCTGGGAGGGCTTACACAAGTTTCGTATTGTGAAAACCCCAAATGAGCACTCAAGTTGCTGATTCAGGCGGGTACCCCCAAGATAAGTGGAAGGTCCTGTGCAGGCAATGAGCGGCAGAGTCCCTCTATTTAAGCACTCAAGCGTTGTTGGGCATATTTCTGGCAACCATAGAGGGTGACAGCAGTCGCAATCGCCATAAGAGTCAGGATTCTCGTGTCAGGGAATCTTCTTGCCGGTGATCGAGGCGCACCGGAAGCCCCCTTGCTGGCAATCACAACAATTTCTCCATCGGCATAATCGGATCGCACTGCAACATCGAAGAAGCGGACTCCCTGGCGACCCGCACGCTCTTTGAGATCGCGTTCCTTTTGGGTCACCACATAGATCGGGTCATCCGATTCCAGAGTTGCGGACAGATCGTTGATTCTGATCGGAGGGCGGTGTGTTCCAAGGTGTACCTGAACACCCGGGTGACACTCATAGAATTCAAATCGTGCACCGCTTCCCGCTTCTTTCTGAGCCGCTTCGACGAATGTGGCAGACTCCCGGGTTCGGACGATGTCTTTCGATCGAAAATCGATGACGTCCAGATAGACCGCGGCCAAAGGCAAGATGAAAGAGCAGGTGACGAGGGCCCACATCCATGATCGTCGTTCAGAGGTGGACCAGCGGGAGATCTGCCGTGCGGCCAATACCGCAGTGGGAGGCAGGATGGCGAGCAAGTGCACAAAGCGGTGATGGGTCGCCAGACACAAGAGCAGCAGGCCACCGAGGAGCCAGCAAGCCATGAAGTATTCGGCATCGCGCTTGCGGGCGTCGGTTTCCGGCTTGCGAAAGATCCTGACCAGCGCTGCCACAGCCAATAACCCTGCCGGCGCCAGACGACTGAGAAACCATGCGATCGGTAACAGGTGGTGCCACCACACCTGCTGGTTCTCTGCGGTGCGCTCGCCGACGGCATGGTTGATCAATTCATCGTGAAGCAGTTTTTCCACAGCGAGACCCTGGCTGTCACTGTTTGCAAAATAAAGCCACAGTGCAGGAAGCAGGCATGCGAGCAGAACAGTCCCGCCGATGCCGAGCCACGGAAGAGTGGGTTGTTCACTTTCGGATTCTTCAACCTTTTCAGCCCCCGTTGTGCGTGGACGTAAAAAGATCGCCACCAGACCAAGGAGGCCGATGAGGATTCCCAATGGGCCTTTGGTCAGCAGGGCGGCCAGTGCACCGACGAAGATCCAGCCCCACTTGCCACGATCCATCCATGCGTGCCATGCGCCCAGTGCCAGCAGAACGATGCTGCACTGAAAGAGAGTGTCACTGCGTGCGAGGAGAATCTGCCTCAAACCCATGTTGTTGGCGAGCAACAACAGTGGCACCCACATCGCTGCGCTGCGTCCGAACTGTTGAGCCGTCCAACCCACCAGCAAAAGGATCGTGATCAGGGAAGCCATCCAGGATGGAAAGGTCAGTGTCATGCGATGGAACTGGCCATAGGCCTTTGTCGCCACAGCGCCCAGCCACTGGGTCAGCGGTGGCTTGGATGCGAAGTTGCCGTTGTGATCCTGTTGCCATAGCCA
>JACETR010000089.1 GCA_013911165.1 Planctomycetota bacterium
GAGATACATTCCAGCAGTCAAGAATTGATCCGGGGGGTCCGGATCGGAAGTGTGGTGAAATTCCACCGCGGTGCCGCCGCTGTAACCGATGACAATCCTTGCAGGTCGGGTTTTCAAGACCCACCAGCCACTGCGACGAAAGTTGTGGGAAGGCGCAAGGGGAGGATGATTCGGGAGCCAGAAGACCTTCTTGACGGAACCTCGAGCAAGGTGGTGTCTATGTCTGTTTGTGTTTCTTGGCCTATTGGCCAAATTCGTCGCTTCGTCAACATTTTCAATTTTCTTCCTGGTTCCAAACGTCGCTCGGGCCACCGTGCGTTGTGTGCGTTGGTATTGGCAGTGCTGCTCTCTACTGTCATCCAGACCGACAGGGTCATCGCACAACCTGCAGAAGCCAGTATTTCGGTGACGATTCCCGGTTCTCTGGTGGATTCACACCCGTATGGCCTGGTTTCCGATCCGAATAGCAGTCTTGGCTACTGCGCGATTGCTGGTGACGTGACTCCCTTTGGTGAAGCGGTACCGGACTATGCAAACTTCGTCGTCGCTGAACTGGACCTGCACACTCTGGAAGTGATCCGCACTTTTGAAGTGGGTTACTATCCCACCGAAATGCAACTGTTGGGTCAGGGCCTCTACGTCACTTGCAGCAATGACTCAAACTTGTACAGGATCGATCTTCCGAGCGGAGTGGTGGACTCATTCCCCATGACTGATTCGACTGGAAATTCCGTGGGATTCCTCTCCGGATTGAATGTCGATTCTTCAGGAAACGTCGTGGTCGGCTCCAACGGCGGTAACTTTGACGGTTCAGATGAAAACATCCTTGTTTTTGATCCTGTTGGGGAAGCCATCACCCAGCGTATTGAGGTCGCCGGATCGATTACACGCTTCATGGTTCGGAATGGAGAGTTGGTTGTTCCTCTGGGGTATCCGGACAACGATTTCACGGCAGCTCCGAGAGTTGTCTGGATCGATCTTGTCAGCGGGTCTGTGGTTGGATCGCTCAACTTTGATGTCGACACCGCTGATTTCCCCGGGCCCAGTGACATTGAGGATCTGGGTGACGGCAGTGCTGTTGTTTCCGTCTATGGCGGCAGCTCTGAAGTTTTTCATATCGACCTCGATCAAAAGAGCCTGATCCAAACACTGCCCATGGGTGGAGGGGACCTCACCCAGGCCGCTCTTCAATCTTTGGGTGGTGGAGTTTTTCTGGTGAGTGATCTCTTGGCTGGCTGGATACGCAAAGTGGACTCCCTGACAGGCGAGATCAGCGACTTTGGTTCCGGCTTGTCGCTTCCCGTGGACATGGTCCTGAAATCGGGTCGATTGTTCGTATCCGAGCAGGGCATTGAATCGGTTTCGGTCTACTCAATTCCCGGATCATTCATCAGGGGCGACTCCAATATGGACCGCACCATCGACGTGAGCGACCCGGTGACGCTGCTTGAGTATCTCTTTGTGGGTGGAGATCTTTCTTGTCAGGATGCGGGAGACGTCAACGATGACGGCTTGTTGGACATCGCCGATGCGGTGAATGTTCTCGAGTACCTGTTTTCTGACGGTGTCGCCCCCGGTTTCCCCTTTCCTGTAGGGGGAGCCGATCTGGAGCCCGACAGCCTGGACTGCGCCCACTCTTCTTGATGATTGGAAAGAGGATTGTTTACAATCCGATTATCGCGGTTTTGAATAGTTTCGAACTCTGGAATGAAAGCGGGAAGCGAGTTTCATGAAAACTGCCATCTCACTTCTTTTTGTACTTTTGACGACCGTGACCGTCCACGGCCAATCTGTTTGGTTGGGCAGTGGGAATACACTGCAGGCTCTGAATGAGAATCAGAGCCAGTTGATCATGGGTCTGTCTGACCGTGCTGAGTTGATTTGCCGAGCTCCCAGTGGTGGAGCCTGGGTCCATGTCGCCAATGACGACATGCTTTACTACTACAGAGCCAACGGTGAGCTGGGTGCCAGTCTCCAGGTAGGCGGACTCGCCGCATTGGCGGTCGATGCCAGTGGAGTAGTCTGGGCCACTCGACCTGGAAGCGATGATGTCATCCGCTGGGCTGGCATGGGTTCGCCCCTTGAAGCTTTCCCGGTGAGTGGGGTTCCATATGGAATCACCATCGATGGCGATGGGTTCGTATGGGTCAGCTGCTCCTTTTCAAATGAAGTCGCCAAACTTTCTGCGGACGGTACTCTCCTGCAAACAACACCTGTCGGCTTTTTTCCGACGGGGATTTCTGCCACTCACGACGGAGGCGTCTGGCTGGCAGAAAAACAGGGGCTTCGCCGCCTCGACAGTACCGGTCAAACGATCTGGACCGATGTTGCAGGAGTCTTTCCGATCGGAGTGACGACGGACATCGACGGACGCGGTTGGTTTACCTGCCAAACGAGCAATGAAGTGGTGGTCGTCTCCGATTCAGGAATCGATTACGTCCTCAATGTCGCAGAGAGGCCGTTGGGAATTTCGGCGCACTCTGACGGTAGCGTTTCAGTTCTTTGCCGCCTGGGCGAGTCCGTGGTCAGGTTTTCCCCGACCGGTGATGTTCTCGCGTCCACCTCGGTTTCTTCTCCAGGTGGCATGGGGGACCTGACGGGGCTTCAGGCTGCTCTGGTCGTGGCTCCTGATCAGGACTTCGATGGAGATGGTGTCACCAACAGTGAAGAAGTGATCTCGGGGACGAACCCCTATCTGGTACCACAACAACTTTTCATTCGTGGTGATATTGATCGTAACGGCGTGGTTCAACTGACCGACGCCATTCTGTGTCTGGATCATCTGTTCGCGGGTGCGGACTTCATTTGTCTGGAGTCTCTGGATTCCAATGCGGACGACAATCTGGATCTCGGAGATCCGATCAAGATCCTCAGTTACCTGTTCATGGGAGATACCCCACCCAGTGGGCCATTCCCGCAACAGGGTCTCGATCCGGCACCGATTCCCGGATTTCCCTGCCCCCAATAGCATTATCGGGGGTCGAATCGACGATCAGGGTTGAAATTTTAATGGCGGAGGTGTCTGATGAAGATTCAGGCACCTCCGCTTGTCTTATGGTGAGCGATACAAGGTGCGGGATCCCTCCCAAAGTCCCGGTCTATTCACCCTTGTGAATCAGTTTCGCACTTTGCGCTCAGACGTTCCGGGGCACTCTATCTGATTTCGGGATCCTGAATCACTGCCGGAGAACTTCGGCGAGAAAGGTACAGAGATGCAAAATAAGGTCGATCAGGAGCACCAGATCGCCGTTTTCATCGATCTCGACAATATTGCGATCGGTGTCAAAGAAGCCAATATCAAGAAGTTGGATATCAACAAGATCCTCGACCGCCTGGTCGAAAAAGGAAAAATCACCGTCAAGAAAGCCTACGCAGACTTCACCTCCTGGAGTCAGTACAAGGTTCCCTTTCACGAGTGTGCGGTGGAATTGATCGACATCCCCATGAGGAAAATGTCGGGCAAGAACAGCGCGGATATCAAAATGGTCGTCGACGCACTGGAGTTGTCCTACACCAAGGATCATGTCGATACTTTTGTTCTCGTTTCCGGGGACAGCGATTTCTCACCGCTGGTTTCCCAGCTTCGGGAGAACAACAAGAAGATCATTGGCATCGGTGTCAAAAAGTCGTCCAGCAATTTGTTGATCGACAATTGTGACGAGTTCATTTTCTACGAGGATCTTGTCCGAACCAAAAAGAAGCGCGCACGATCCACCACCAAGGCACCCGCCAGAAAGCTCACCAAAGATCAGATTGCAGCCTTCCGACTGCTTCTGGGTTCCATTGCCGCACTTCAGAGAGAAAACTACGAAATCATCTGGGGTTCAATGGTCAAGCAGACGATGAAGCGCAAGCAGCCAACCTTCAGCGAGGAGTATCACGGGTATTCCCACTTCTCGAATCTGCTGCTGGACGCGGAGAAAAACAATCTGATCAAGGTCCACAGGGACCAGCGCAGTGGAACCTACATCATCGATGAACTGATCGAGGACGATGTTTGATCACGCTGTCTATTCGGTCGGAGTTTCGCAGCTTTCCTGACGGATGGTTTCTCCACTGATCGGTTGGAATGCGGTCAGTTCTCCGCCGTAGACACAACCGGTGTCGAGGCACAGTGCGTTTGCGTGGCGGCGCCACCCGAGGCGAGCCCAGTGACCGAAAAGATAGGTCCGCGGGTGGTTTTCTTTCTTGAGCAGCGTGTACCAGGGGGCGAGATCTTCTGGGGCGTCCTCAGGTGGGCCTGTGTATTCCCCATGAGGTGTTGAAGTCCTGATGTTCAAACAGCGGATTCGCGTCAGGATACTGGCGGTCTGCCAGGCTCTGGATTGGTCATCCTTGTACCAGTCCCATGTGTTGGACCGGCTGTGGGTGTGGAGTTGCTCCAGTCTTTCTCTCGTCTCCGATTCTGACCATGCGGGGTGGACTCCGGCATGGATCAATCTCCACGGGTCTGACTCCGGTTGTTCCGGTTGGAGATCGAGAGCAAAGGGCTGCTGGCTGAGCCATGTTTCCCAGGGGTGACCTTGCGCCAAGTCGAGAAGGGCTTCTGTACGATCACTGGGGCGTGGAGTGGATTTCCCTTTTCGACAGGCCAACAGGTGAAGGTCGTGGTTGCCCAGGGTCACAGACACTCGTTGAGTATTCTCCAGCATGAAGCGGATGACTCCGAGGCTGCCTGGGCCCTTGCCCACGAGATCGCCGATAAACGTCAGATGGGCATTGGGTTGCCGATCGTCGATCTGCCTCAACAGCTCCATGAGCGTATCATGGCACCCATGGACGTCACCGATCACCCAGGTGTCTGCGGGGGCGAGAGGGATCTGTTCTGGCGGGTTCGTTGGATCTTGCGTCATCAGGCCCCAAAAAAATCGCCGGGAGCAGCGCCCCCGGCGTAAATCAATGACCCTGGCACGATTCGAACGTGCGACACCCGGCTCCGGAGGCCGGTGCTCTATCCACTGAGCTACAGGGCCCAAAATCAAAGTGAGTCAAATTCTGACCGGGATCTGGCAGGCGGATTCTTCCGGTCAAGCATGCGGTTTTAGCAGATTCACTGGAGCAGGTCCAGACGCACTGGAGACTTCCAGGGCCTTGGGGCACAATCCGTTCATGACAAGCTGGCTCAGAGTGGTGACGATCTATGGGGTTCTGGTTCTGGCAGGAGGCCTCCTGTTCCATGCCTGGCTCGATATGCCCAGTGGTCGGGGTTTACCCGCCCACTTCCCTGGGCTTGTTGCTCTGCAGGGAATGTCGCTGCTTTTGGGGGGGTGGTTGATTCGCTCGGCTCATCGAACCGATTCGGACGAGTCGGTTCCGTTCCGCTGGAAATCCCTTTGGGTCATTGGTGTTCTGCTACTTCTGCTTTTATTGGGGTTCGCTTCCGGCCTGTCCGGCCTGACGCTCATGGGTGCAGGGCTTGCAACCCTCCATGGATCTCTGGAACTTTTGGGATTTGTTCTGGGCAGAATTAAACGCGGAGGAGCAGCCTTGCTGCTGCTGTTACTGCTGGTGCCGATTTGCCTTGGTGCACTGGCCCTGCATTCTCCTCGAGCTTTAAAGGACGCAGCTGAACCTCTGACTGGGCTTGACGCCCTGTTTACTGCGGTCAGTGCTGTGACGGTGACCGGTTTGAGTGTCGTCGATGTGGGGTCGCGTCTCTCTTCGGAGGGCCAATGGATCCTGCTTCTGTTAATTCAGCTTGGTGGACTCGGTGCGGTGTCTCTTTTCCTGCTGTTTATGTCCTTCATTGGGGAAGGCCTGGGACTGCGCCAGGGCAAGGCGGTCCGGGAAGCCATGGATAATTTCAACCTGAAGGAGATGAAATCTCTGGTTGGAACCATCTTTTTCTGGACGCTGGTTTTTGAGACTCTGGGAATTCTGTTACTGGCTTTCAGCAGGGCAGATCAGGGGCTTCGCTGGAGCCCTGCTTTCGAGCATCTTTTTCATTCCGTCAGCGCCTTTTGCAATTCAGGTTTCTCGCTTTATTCGGATTCACTGGCCTCCATGGACAGGATGGATGTCGCTGTTCTTTGCCTTCTGATCATGGCGGGTGGGCTCGGTTTTCCAGTATTCCTGAATCTATGGAGCAGGCTCACCGGGCAGACCCGTCGCCTGGAAACCCATGTTTATCTTTCATTCGGTACTTCACTGATGCTCTGGATCGGGGGGGCTGCCCTGCTCTGGATCGGAAGTGAGGGGATCCAGAGTCTGTTCTGGAGTGTCACAGCCAGGACCGCCGGTTTTTCCATCGCTTCCGTAACCACCCTGGGAGATTTCTCACTGCTGGTACTCATCATTCTCATGCTGATCGGGGCTTCACCCGGATCAACGGCAGGGGGGTTGAAGACATCGACTCTGGGGGTGCTGTTTGTTTCCCTGTACCAGCAGGTTTTGGGTCGCAAGCAGGTTCATTTCATGAACCGGACACTTTCCGCAACCCTGTTGCGCAGTGCGATGGTGCTGACCGTTCTTTATCTCTCTGCGTGGATTCTGTTAATGGCTTGCCTGCATCTGACAGAACGGGAGTCTCTGGAGTCTGGAGTTTTAACACAGCAGGATCTGGTCTTCGAAACAGCCAGTGCTTTGGGAACGGTAGGACTGAGTCTCGATGCCACTTCCCAGATCAGTCCGGCAGGGCTTTGGGTGATTATGGCAGGAATGGTGCTGGGACGAATCGGTCCGCTGGCGATTATCGTGATCCTGGCTTCATTGAAGCGGAGTTCTTCGGTGGCGGAAAGGCCCGATGCCCGGGTGATGCTCGGCTGAGTCTTACAGATCCTGAAATTGACTGAGTTTTTTCAGGGCCCCCAAAAGATAAAGGGTGTCGCCTT
Organism: Planctomycetota bacterium; assembly: GCA_013911165.1. GTDB lineage: Bacteria > Planctomycetota > UBA8108 > UBA1146 > UBA1146 > UBA12191. The sequence continues at coordinate 6,831 of JACETR010000089.1, forward strand.
CCCTGAGTGGGGTTTCGGCTTTCGGAGTAATCACCTCGTCCGGCTCTTCTGCGCGAATCAGGCAAAGCAGGTTGGCTTCATATTTCTCGCGCAGATTCAGGTCAGCAAGCTTTTTGTTTAACCACGATTCAGGGGTCTGGATCGAGATCAGCCCCTGGCCTGGACCGAGGGGCGGAAACTGGGCGTGTCGGGGGCGGATAGCCTTGAGCCCGATGTGTTCTGCGGCGGTCCGCTCAGGTGAGAAGATGTCCTCCTGTGGAATTCCAAGTTTCTCCAGAATCTCTTCCGTTTTTTCATCATGGGCCCGACACAGAATCCGGCAGCGTTTTTCTTCGCTGTTCCATTCCATCGCGGCATTGGCCAGCTGGATGACTGGAAGAGTGTTCTCGCCGATGGCGATAATTGCCACATCCAGATTGTCGAAGTGATCCTTCAGGTTGGTGTCTCCCTCGAGGTCGAGAATCTTCGGGTCTTCACAGATGGATTCGATGGAGTCCACCTTTTTTGCATCCCGATCGAGAACCCGAAGATGGATCGATCTTTCTTTGCGCAGTTCATTCAGCGTTTTGACGAGAGCAATTCCAAAGCGACCGAGGCCGAAGATTCCGATGCTGATTTGGCTCATAAGGGCTCCTAGAATCCTGTGCTTTTGATCAGGTCGAGCTTGAGAATGCGCAGGCGATTGGCGAACTGGGTGATCTTTTCCCTGTTTTGAGGGGACAGGGAGAGTTCTCTGTTCAGTTGTGAAAGTCGTTGGTCCATCTCGAGAAGCAACTCAGTTCTTTTGGAACCGGATACTTTTCGGGTCATCAGACTGCGGACGTCGGCCATCCATTCATCCAACTCATCAGTATCGACGGGTTCCTGCTGGCTGGAGGCCAGATCTGTTGAAGAGGACGCAATCGGGTTCAGGTGACGCGCCAATCTGCGGTTGCTGGAATGGGGGTATTGTTCGACAAAAGATTCTGCCTCTCCCGATTCCAACCATTGCGTCAGTTCCTCATCGGATACCCGTTTGCCAGATTTTATTCTTGTGAGAATCTGAAACGTCACGTCATCAGATTCCTTCTCGCTGTTATCAACCCTCTCAAAATGGCTGACTTGCCCAGGCGATATTTGCAGATGCTGCCCGCCAGCCAGGGAAACTTTGATTTCACCCTTTTGCAGATCAGTGTCCATGACATCGAAGGTGGACCCATCCTTGAGATGGAGACGAGTCAGGGATTCTGGCTCTGCTTTTGCTTCACCGATCAAGACGGCGAAGTCATTCAGGGCATTCCGCGCAAGAAGCAGCGGATCATCCTTTTGGGGTTCAGATGGTCGGCCATTGACTGACGGAGATTTGCCGTTTGAAGCGGACTGGTTAAGGCTGGTCTCTGCAGAAACCTCCGGCTGGACCCACTCCACTGCTGGCGGACGGCTGGTCAGAAACTGCAACAGGATGGCTCCTGTCACGATGGAGGAAATCAGATACAGACGGGTCATCGGTGCAGACTTTCCTGAAACTGTTTTTGCCACAGCATTTGGGTCTCCTCGAGGATGGGAGTGTATCCGGAAGGGGTCCCCGGGTCATGCCCATGCAGGGCATAGAAGAGAATCCCCTGTTGAAGATCAGACAGGCCAAAAACAGAGAGGAAAGCCTCAAAGCCTCTCTTCTGGAGTGCCCCATTCAAGGGCGTTTGCGGCTGATTCGAGTTCCATGGCTGGCTCAAATCCCTGGTAGCGGCAGGATAGCCCACTTCTGAAAAGATCACCGGGGTCTGATTGCCTTGTGTCCACTGTTTCAGGGCGGACCAATGGGGCAACAATCGGGCACGGTCCTCCTCCGGTGTGAGGGAGGGATCGTTGGCTTCTTCGGGCCGATCCAATGGGAAG
>JACETR010000009.1 GCA_013911165.1 Planctomycetota bacterium
CTTCCCCACCAGGTTTCACCATCGCAGGAAGATGGACTCTTGCGTTCATCACAGGGGCTCGAGGCTCCGACAGCGATCGCTTCAGGATATGCGGCCGGATAGGAAACCCCGCCATTGTCATTGCCGGAAGCGAAAAAGTTCGGACAACCCAATCCCCCACGACCCACGGTCGTTCCATAACTGACCGCATTCTGGATTGCGGTACTGGCCGATCCCCCACCCCAACTGTTCGAGAGAACATCCGCACCATTGTCGACCGGCCATGTCAGGCCATCGATGATCCAGTCCGTCTGTGTCCAATAGTTTCCGAAACCGATACGAATCGGCATGATCTTGCTGTTCCAGGTGACACCGGTCACGCCGATACCATTGTTCCCCGACGCGGCAACGATGCCTGCACAGCAGGTACCGTGACCATCTCCCGAGTTGGCATTTCCGGGTACACCTCCCGGTGTCGGATCTGCAGTCACGGCATCAAATCCGGCAACCATGTTGGCAATCAGATCCGGGTGATCCACATCGACACCCTCATCAATGATGGCAACGATGATGTCGGAAGAACCCGTAGAGATATCCCAGGCCGCTTCCATGTGCATGTCGGCACCCGGGGTTCCACCCGTCTGTCCAGTGTTGTTCATGTCCCACTGACTGGAATACAGCGGGTCATTGGGAGCCGCCATTTCAGGAAGATCATGAATGAAGTTCGGCTCTGCAGCCTCGATTTCATCTTTGAGAAGCAACTCCCTGGAAAGCTCAAAGCCTTTGAGGGGAGATCCACTGAAAGAAACCAGATAGGTCGGATCGAGTGCGGAAAAGGATCTGATCCGTTGCAGGTCGAACTCCTTGAGGAGAGCTTTGATGTCGTCTTCATCAACGGCACCGTCAAAGGTCAGGATCAACTCAGGCCGGATCACCATTTCTGCCCGGTCGAACTGAAGTAACGGAGCAGCCAAAGTGATGTCAGGGCTTTGCGTGAGAACTTCCGTCAGTTTCATCCACGTAGCAGAGTCGATCCTTCGCGACGTCTCCACATAGTAAAGACGAGGGTACTCCTGTTCCTTGTATGAGGTCCCGCCGATCAACGGGCCGGTACTTTTCAGGATTCCCTGAAGAATCTCATCCGCCTCTTCTGTCCCCTCTGCGAGAAGGATGGCCAATGTCCCCGGCTGACTCTGTTCGAGTGCAACCTGAACTTCACCGTAGGGATAGGACCAGGGTTTGGTGGTCGATTGTGCCCAAACCAGAGAAGGCGCCCACAACAACACAACACAAAGAAAGATGAATCTGGACATCGTTCCTCCGAAAAGAACGAGCCATCCGCCTGCACTCCGTGCCAGAGTAGGAAGATGAACTCACTGGATTTTGTGTAACAGAGCCAAAATCTCGCAGGCGGATACGAGTGGAACTGAAATCCTGATGACGGATGGCACACCCAAATCAGGCGGACGGATTTCAGATCCGCATTCAGTTTGGATCTTCGATTTGGTCGTGACAAGTGGCCATTTGTGAAGTCGGAAACGATGAAAAAAATAATTCACAAATCCCGGTCCGGCCGGTTCTGATTTGCGGATTAAACCGATGAACCTATTTTCCTTCTTCAAACTGAATCGTTACTGGTCAGGCTCTCCAATGCCGATTACCTTTGGTCATCGTTGCATTATGAAGCAAGGAGGATGCATGTTTCAGCCATGGTTGGCGACTCTGTTGATCTGGATACCCACTCTTGTCACTGCTGGAGATCCTGCTGAAACGCCCTGGATTTCCCTGAAACCGGAAAATCACAACGGCAAGCACATCGTCTTTGTCACAGGAGATGAAGAATACCGGTCCGAGGAGGGCATGCCCCAGCTGGCAAAAATCCTCAGCAAACACCACGGATTTCACTGCACGGTTCTCTTTTCCATCGATGCTGAAAATGGCTGCATCGATCCCGGAGTACTCGACAACATTCCGGGATTGAAGGCTCTGGACGATGCCGACCTGCTGGTACTCTTCACCCGTTTCAGAAACCTGCCCGACGAACAGATGAAACATATCGCTGACTTCGTCGAATCCGGGAAGCCGGTCATCGGCCTCAGAACTTCCACCCACGCCTTTGATATTCCCAATGACCGCAAGTATCACCGCTGGTCTTTCCGCAACGACCAGTGGAAGGACGGTTTCGGCCGTCAGATCATGGGAGAAACCTGGATCGCCCACCACGGAGGTCACGGTTGGCAAAGTACCAGCGGCATCATTCCAGCGGACATGAAGCAACACCCGATCGTCCGCGGCATCAATGATGGGGAAATCTGGGATCCCTCCGATGTCTATACCGTTCGCCTGCCACTCCCCGACGGTTGCATTCCTGTCGTCATGGGACGGGTTCTCTCCGGCATGAATCCCGAGGACGGTCCCTGTGAGCCGGAAGAACGGGATGGAAAAACCTTCGATAAAAACAATCCCATAATGCCCCTGGCCTGGGTTCGCGAACTGAAGGGCTCTTCCGGAAAAACGCAGAGGGTCTTCTCTACCACCATGGGCGCCTCCCAGGCTTTCACCCGGGAAGGCAGTCGCCGATTGTTGGTTCAGGCTTGTTACTGGTGCCTGGGCATGGAAGAGAAGATTGACGGCAAGGGGAACGTCTCCATTGTCGGCAAGTTCAAGCCGACCTCTTTCGGCTTCAACTCACACACGAAAAACGTACGCCCCAAAGATCTGCTCGACTAGTCGCGGCTTCCACCGAGAAGGCCCAGTCTCCAGAGATAGTAGAGCAGGGTCAGAACCGCCTGGATCGTTGCCGCCACATAGGTCAGTGCGGCGGCGCCCAGAACGCTTTGAACTCCTCGCATCTCTTCGTGATCCTGGATCAAACCACTGTCAGCAAGCAATCGCTTTGCTCTGGCACTGGCATCAAATTCCACTGGCAAGGTGATCAACTGAAACAGGACCACCGCACCAAAGAGGGCAATCCCCGCAGTGATCAGTGGCCCGATGGAAAAGAACGCCCCGGCAAAGAGTAACGGGAAGGCCAGCCAGGACCCGAGACTGGCAATAGGGACATAGGCACTGCGCAGTCCAAAAAACGGGTATCGGGTCGCATGCTGAATCGCATGGCCTGCTTCGTGGGCTGCGATCGCGGCAGCAGCGACACTGGATCCGTGGTAGTTGCTTTGGGAAAGTCGCACGACCCGATTGATCGGATCGTAGTGATCAGAAAGATACCCATCGGAAATCTCAATGGGGATATCTTCCGCCCCACCCATCTCACAAATTCTTCTCGCGACTTCCGCTCCGGTCATCCGACTGTTCGTCGGAACCTCGGACCACCGTGCGAAGGCACTCTTGACCCGCATCTGGGCCCACATCGCAAACAGGAACGCAGGCCCCACAAAGACGAAGTACATCGGATCAAAATAGAAGAATGCAAATTGGGTCACGGGTCTTTCCTCCTGAATCAAATAGACGGCGGATCACCCGTTGGGGTTCCCATTCGTCACATGTACAGATGAAGGTTTTTTACGGTTGGGTTCCAGAAAAAATGTGCTTCCAGTGCTCCAATCATGCCTGAAACAGCGATGACCACGGGGCCTCCCCCTTTGGGATCCACTGAAGAGCGTGTAAAATAAGGATATAAATATCCACAATTGTGTCCGCAGGACACCCGCAGTGCTCTGACTGCTCGCGTGGATATTCAGTGGCTCTGAATCAAAAATCAGAAAGGAGGCGACCATGAATACTCATGGAATTCACGCCATCATCGTGCTGGCAATCCTGCTTCTGGGATTGGGCAGCAACCCCCTTCACGCCCAGTTGGATCAGGACGACTTTGAAAGTTATGCCATCGGCTCCACCATCAGTGGGCAGGGTAGTTGGGATACCTGGGATCAGGCCCCCGGAGTCGATTCCATCGTCACCACAGCCTACAACTCTACGGTCGGCGGAGATCGATCCCTGGAGTTGGGACCCGGTGACGATATCGTTCGCCTCTTTAATGGCCTGAATCAGGGTTTGTTCAGTTTCACCTCGAACGTATACATCCCTTCGGGCCAAGCTGGAAATTACTATTTCATTCTTCTCAACACCTATGAGCACAACGGTCCCAAAAACTGGTCGGTGCAAGTAGAGCTGAACGACGCAACCGGACTCGTGGAAGACTTTGGCGGATCATCTGCTGTCACCGGTTTGTCGACTCCAACAACCATCGTTTACGACCAATGGGTTGAGATCGAAGTGATCGTCGACATTACCAACAACGTCTACAGTGCCAACTACAATGGCGTTCAAATCATGCGCGAAAATGTTTGGCAAAATGGTGGTGCAAGCCAGATGCGTTGCGTCGACCTCTACAATGGTGGCACCGGTACCTTTTACTATGATGACGTTCTGGTAGATCTCGTCGGTGGCTGCAGCAGTTGCTGCCCCTTTGATACACTGAACTGTGTCTCCGATTGCCCCACCGACAGTGTCAATCTTGACTGGAGCAGCTTCCAGACCGGCCCCTACCCTCAGGGAATCACCATCCGTCGTGATGGTGTCGATATCGCTTCACTTCCCGGAGATGCCACCACCTACCAGGATGTGAACGTGGACGACGGTGTTCATGAATATGAAGTAGTGGGTGTTTGCAGTGCTACAACCACATGGTCGACCTCTTGCAGCATCATTCACTGCAGTGCGATCGACAACGATACCTGTGGCACTGCTTTAACCGTCGATCTGGGTGTCGCCACCGCTTTCGACACAACCTTTGCATTGACTGATCCAGCGGCCCCTCCATTCAGTTGCGCCAACGGTGGTTCCGTCGACCAGTGGTATACCTTCACCCCCACTTGTGATGGAGTTTTCAACGTCTCTCTCTGTGGATCCAGTTACGACACCGCCATCGAAATCTTCGATGGTGGAGTCACACCCGGAGATTGCTCCACGATGACCCTGATCGAATGCAACGATGATTTCTGTGGTTTTCAGAGTGCTCTCAATCTGACAGCATTTGTTGGAAACACCTACTACCTGCGAATCTCCGGATTCGGTGGCGACCGTGGCCCCGGTACTCTCAACATTGGGATGGCCGAGATCACCGGACTCACTGGATTCTACGATTGCACCACCAGCTTCTCCGAACTCGCCTGGGATGGAACCGGTTTTGGCCCGACCTACGATGAGTACGAAGTACTTCGTGATGGTGTCTCCATCGCTTCAGGGCTACCCGCAGGCACGACGACCTTCACTGATACCTCTCCCGTCGTCGGTTCCCAGACCTATCAAATCATCGGCATCAGCAATGCCTGTGGTTTGTCCACTGCCGGAACAGAATTGACACTGACCGCCCCTGACCTTTCGGCAACGGATGTCATCTTCAGGGTCGAACTTCCTGGTGGATCCATCGACAGTGCCCAGGCTCTGGCTGACGCCTTGAGTGCAACAGGACGGACTCCGGTCATCGTTGAAGGCCAACCTGAAGTTGCAAGTTGTGGTCTTCTCGACCCCGCCACTTCAGCGACGGAAAGACTCTGGTATTGCGGCGGAACTTACCCCAATGGGCAGGCGATGACTCCTGCCTCCGCTGTGGCCATTTCTGAAGCCCAGGCTTTGGGAATCGGGATTTATGTCGAAGCTGGAGACGCGTGGGGATTCGATCCTGTCGACCCGGCCTTTGCTGCCATCGATGGCATCGCCGATGGCATCCTTGATGGCGATGACTCCTTCCTGACGATGAATGGACTCGACAGTGGCTTCGGTCTCGATCTGACCAGTTTCGCAGCGGTCGCCTACAATCAGGACAATGCCGCAGACAATGACTGGACTGATCAACTGGTTTCCACAGACCTTGACCTGTTGGGACCGGAAGCCGGTCCCATCTGGGAAGAAGGAACGGGCCTTTATGGAACGGGTGTTTACTACAACACCAATGCCGGCGGAAAGGTCATTTGCCAGAGTTGGGAATTGGGTGGCTTCGGCGGTTCACAGGAGGACCTGATCGACAGCTACGTAGCGGCGATGGGGAGTGGCGGCGGAGGTCCTGCAGGTCCTCAGTTCCGCAGGGGTGACTCCAACGGCGACGGTGGTTTCAACATCGCGGATGCGGTTTATCTGTTGGCTGCACTCTTCAGTGGAGGCCCCGCCAGTGCCTGTTCTGATGCCAGTGATGCCAACGATGATGGTGGAGTCAACATCGCTGACGCCATCTTTAAGTTGGCCACGCTCTTCAGTGGTGGAGCGCCCTTGCCGGCTCCGGGATCTGTCGACTGTGGACTCGATCCCACAGAGCCGGACGGCCTTGATTGTGCAAACTACAACTGTCCCTGACCTGTTGGGGAAGTCTGTAGAAAAGAGGCGAGGGGAAATCCCCTCGCCTCTTTTTTTGTCTCTGAACTCAATCTTGCCTGCAGCACTTATTCATCACGCTGGACCGTCTCCGGGGAGAAAGCTGGCAGACAGACGGCCACATACTCTGCACCCCCATCCTCAGGGCTGCTGTAACGAACCCACTCTCCGGCACGGGCGATGACTGCCTGGCCCGAACGCACCATTTGCTCTCCACCCTCAAATTCGACACGAAGAGCCCCTTGAAGAACCAGTGTCATCTCATCAAACCGGGGGCGTTGCCCCGGCTCCTGCCACCCTGCCGGTGATACCATGCGAGCAACGCTGGCCGCTTCGTCACCGGTATTGACGCGACCCATATATTCCTCGATGCGCTTCGGCATGTTCCCGACAGATTCAACCACCGTCGGTGACTCCACAAACTCAGGCATTTCTGGCTCCTCCCCATGCGTCTGTCAGCCGCAAATCATAACCGAAGCCCGCTGGCAAAAGACCGGATCTGCTGGCACGATGGAGGCCTGGAGGAACGATGAGCCTGCTGACACTGCTGATCCTGCAACTTTGCCTCACCCCTGCTGTCGTGGATGAGCCCACCTTTGAGGGGCGTACCCATGAAGAGTGGAAAAAACTGATCCTCCCCGGTGTCGAGGATCGCTGGTTGACGATTCCCTGGCACACCAGCCTCCACGAAGGATTGAAAAACTCAGGGCTCGAGGGCAAACCGATGCTGCTGTGGCTGATGAATGGACATCCCCTCGGCTGTACGTGAGGCAACGGTGTGGCGGGCCGGCGGTCCGTCTGGAATGACCCCCGGGTGGTCGAAAAAGCCCGCAACTTCGTACCCGCTACCGATGAGGTCTGGCGCTTGCAGCGACACCCCGATCGGGAATGCCAATTCTTCCGCCAACAGGTTGCCGGTCGTCGCACTCCTATCGGTGGCTCCTGGCAGGGCCTCTACATCTTCAGTCCCTCCGGCAAACTCCTCGCCCGACAAAATACCCTGCAGGCGGACAAGGCTCTCCAGTTGATGGACAAGGGTCTCGAAGCATGGAGAACCCTTCCTGAAGAAGAAAGAAATCCAGCGGAGCCGGAACTCTATCTCCCGGACCACCGCTGGGAACTCTTTTATCCCGGCAAGGGTCTGGTCCTGACGAGTACCTCCCGCGATTTTCCTGCAGGAATGGATGACCCCCAGAAGAGAGGTCGCTGGAACCGAGACCACATCTGGTTCCACGATTCAGAACTCGCCGAATGGTTACCCCCAAAATTGGAAGTCGGCGAGTCCACGGAACTGCCGAAATCATTGGCATTGCGTCTCGCACGCTTCCACGTCGTCGACAACATCTCCGGCCAGGAAGGTCCTTTCTCTGACCAGGATATCAAAAAAGCAGAGATCAGAGTGAAAGTCGATCGCGTTGAGAAGGATCAGGTTCACCTGCTGATCACCGGTGATTTCGTCACCAAAAGCGATGGGGTCTACAAGCTGGGTGAAACCGATTGGAAACACTTCCCCAGCAGAACCCGCGGGGTGAATGCAACGATGCACGGTACCGCGATCTGGAACCCGGCGAAGCAAGGGTTTGATCGCTTCGATGCCATTCTCACCGGAACGGTGTGGGGTGGCAGCGGTCTCAATGGCCGCCGCGGGGTCACCGAATCAAAGCCGGCGAAAGTGGCCTGGTGGATGGAACTCTCCGGAGATCAACCTGCGGACCGTCTGCCTCCGGCCTTCGTCGATGTCTATGGCGCAGATTGGATTCTGCCCCCCGGTTCCTGAGCAGACAGCTCAGACAGAAGACCTCACGAGACCGGTTTGACTTCTACGTCGACGACCACCTTGCGGTATTCGAAGTTGTTGCGATCCCGCTGGATGCAGGTGACCCGCGTCGATCCCACCTGAACGGCATGCAGGAGAATGCGCCCGGTATCCGGTTCCGTTTTCGGAATAAGCCACGGGCGTGCCCCCTTCGCGACCGTCCACCAGCGCCCGATCGCAGGAGATGGAAGCCGTAACTCGAGATGACTTCCTACCGTCACTTCCAGCTTCTGGACGGGTGTGTTTTCATTCGAAACCACAGGATCGTGAATCGTGATGCTCTGACAACCAAAGACCAACAGTAGCGAGCCGTATAAAAAACAGACTCTTGTCCAGTGACTCAAAGTCATCTTCGAGCTCTCATTCGATAATGGGGTGTGTGCGGATCAACGACGTCATCATTATGCACGGTAACATTGAATCAGCAAAATCCGGACAGAGTGTGATCAACTGAAGGGGCGTCAATTGGGGACCTGTGACTCTTTACTTTGCGCTCATTCCATGAAAAGGGGCGTCAGGGTGGGAAAGCCCCCCGACGCCCCGATTCAGATCTAAAGTCACTTCGTCAATTCTTGTTGAGCAGTCCACCACCGGTCAAAATCCACGCAGTGGCCAGCCAGGCCGCCCATTGGTCATATGGAAAAAATCCTCCGACAAAGGCTGCCATTATCAGCATCGTGATCACTCCACGAGCATCGACTCCACTGAGTCCTCCGTTGGTGTAAACACCCATGGCCATTCCGGCAACGGTCAGAGCGATGATGGCCTGGGCCCAAAGACCGTTATCTGCCAATGCTCCCGTGGCGATGGCTCCCCAGTCAGGTCCCGTTTCTCCGCCCATTTGTCCGATTCCCGCCATCAAAATTCCGACGATCAGAAAAATGACGATGCCTATAATCTTGTCCTGCATCTCGATCCCCCAATTCTTGTTTCCACCCTGAGGGTGGCAGACCGGTAAATCCGATCCCCAACAGCGGTCACTTTGGGATCCCGCGGCGACTGGACCCTCAGAGCTTCCCCACCACTGCCGTGTCTATAGTTTGGGCGGTTGCAAACTCGAGATTCAAGACTCCAGATTCCTCGCCCCTTCCACAGAATTCGCGATTTCGCCGTAGCAGGTCACAAACCGCTTCCTCAAAGGGATTGCGCCTGATTCGGGTGGGTGCCATCTGATGACGGAGTGAATGATTATCGGCTCCCCGTGGGCCTTGCCCGAGGGTGATTTTGCAGGGAATGTGGACCCTTGCGGATTTCCCTCAGCAAGGAGTACGCCATGACCCCGCTGGCTTTCGGCTTCATCATCTATCTGGTCGGTCTCATCGTGATCGCCCTGTTGTGCTCCCGATCGCACCAGAACCTGCCCGACTTTTTGCTCGCGGGAAGGCGTCTCGGCCCCTGGGTCGTGGCCTTTTCTGAACGGGCCTCTGGCGAAAGTGGCTGGTTGCTCCTCGGCCTCACCGGCCTCGCCTACGCCAGTGGCCTTGGGGATCCTTCGGGTCTGAAACTTGAACCTGCATTCTGGACAATGGTGGGTGGAATCAGTGGCCTGTCACTGAGCTGGTATGTCATCGCGCGCCCCCTGAGATCCCAATCGGAAAAGTATGGTGCGCTGACGATGCCCCGCTTCTTCGAAGCTCGCCTGGGAGAAAAATCGGGACGCCAGAGTGATCCCACACTCAGGCTCCTGGCCACGGGCATCATTGCCTTTTGTTTCACTTTCTACATCGCCGCCCAATTTGTGGCGGTCGGCAAAGCTCTTGAGAGCACCTTTGGCTGGAATCCGCAGATCGGCGTCCTGATCGGTGCCGCCGTCATCGTCTTCTACACCCTGATGGGGGGATTCCTTGCGGTCGCATGGACCGATTTCCTCCAGGGCTGGCTGATGCTCATCGCTCTCGTGGTCCTGCCCATCGTTGCCATGAGTCAACTGGGGGGATGGGGAGCCGTCTCAGACAAGGTTTCGGCCATCGACCCGAATCTCCTGTCGATTACGGGAGGACGATCGCCGATTCTTCTCTTCTCCGGCATCATCAGCGGTTTTGCCATCGGTCTCGGATATATGGGCCAACCCCACCTTGCGGTTCGCTACATGAGCATGAGCTCCGCCAGTGACACCCCCCAAGCCCGCAGAATTGCCATCGTCTTCGGCTTTTTGACGTACGGGGGTGCATTATTGATGGGCATCGTCGCCATCGCCTGGTTCGGTGCCGGTGCCTTCGCCGACACGGAAAAAATGATGCCCACTCTGGCACAGGAAGTGTTTCCAGGTTGGCTGGCGGGACTGGTCATCTGCGGTGCCTTGGCGGCGATGATGTCGACCGCCGATTCACAGTTGCTGGTCACCTCCTCCGCCTTCACCGAGGATGTCTATCATCAGGAGATCAACCGCGAGGCCAGCGACGAGAAGCTGGTCAGAATGGGCCGCTGGGTCACCCTCAGTGTCGGTCTTCTCGCCTTCGCCCTGTCGACCCAATCAGGATCGAGTATCTTCAAGAAGGTCCTCTTCGCCTGGTCCGGACTCGGATCCGCTTTTGGTCCGCCCCTGTTGCTCTGTCTCCACTGGTCACGGACCAGCCGCAATGGCGTGATCGCCGGCATGATTTCCGGACTGGTGACTGTTCTTTGTTGGGACAACCTGAATGCCAATGGGATTCTCTCCGGGTGGATCCCCGGACTTCGTCTCTACAGTCTGGTTCCGGGATTCCTGGTCAGCCTGTTGGTCACCTTCTTCGTCAGCACCCTCAGTCCAAATTCTGGGGGAAAAGACGCGAATTGACCTCATTTCAGGACAACCTGCCCCCTGAAACCGGGGTTAGCCAATGATCGGTTCAACGAGTACATTTGAGACCAAAAGAGAGGATTCGAAATGACCCCCGCTTCCAAGGCCCTGTTGATCGTCGCTCTGGTTCTGAGCAGTGTTTCCCTGTTTCTCTCCAGCAAGCCTGCCGAGCAGAATCCTGGCCCTGTGCCACAAAAGCAGACAGATGTCGATCTTTCCCAACTGGAGGAAACCCTCCAACAGGTGAGCTCGGATCTGATCACCATCAGTGCCCGTCTCGATGCACTGGAGAACCCTGTTGCCCAAAGTGGTTCACCCAAAGGCAAAGGTGGTAAAGGGGGCTCGAAGGAAGCTCTTGTCGGTGAAACCGCCATTGCCGCAAAGGTCGATGAAGCGGTCCAGAAAGCCCTCGACAAGCAAGGGGTCGATCTGGTCAAAAAAGCCCAACGTCAGGCAAAGCGGGAAGGCAACCGCACCAACTTTGACAAGTTTGTCACCCGTTTCGGCGAGGGTTTGCCGCAGGTGTATCAGGGCATCTCTGAAAAGATGAATCTCGATCGAAATCGCCAGCAGCAGTTGGAAGAGACTCTCGAATCGGGCTGGGCCCGCATGGATGAACTCACGGCACAACTTTACAACGATGACCTCGCTCCCGAAGAGGAGATGGCCTTGATGGGAGACATCAAATCCGTCGCCGGTGAAACCATCGACGAACTGGGCACCTTCCTCAATGGCAATGAGATGATGGACCTCGGCGAAATCATGATGGCGACCGAAGGAACCGAACGGATGGGGATGGGGATCGCCGGAGCCGCCAAGGAAACTCTCGCCGAAGAAGAAGAACCGGCAGACCGGCCCTGAAGGTTTAGGCGAGCCACTCCTGCTGGACGTGGCCGTGAACATCGGTCAGTCGCTGCTCTCGGCCCCCGAAGAGTTTGGTCAGTCGGGTGTGATCGACCCCCAGCAGGTGCAGCATCGTCGCATGCAGGTCATAGATCTCGACCGGTTTCTCTACCGCTCGGTAGCCAAAGTCGTCGGTCGCTCCATGCACATGTCCCCCACGGATTCCTGCTCCTGCCAGCCAGACCGAATAACCGTAGGGATTGTGATCGCGACCGTTGTCGCCCTGGGCAAAGGGAGTTCGCCCGAACTCACCGGCCCAGACCACCAGTGTGTCCTCCAGCAATCCGCGACGCTTGAGATCGGTCAGTAGCGCACCGATCGGCTGATCCACGGCACGCGCATTCTTTTCATGACCATCCTTGAGATTGCTGTGCTGATCCCAGCGATCGGTACCGACGTAGGGACAGGTCAACTCGACGAAACGGACTCCACGCTCGACCAGTCGGCGAGCGAGCAGGCATTCGCGAGCAAAGGTGCGCGTCGGCTCATATTCATGATCGAGACCGTAAAGCTCGTGGACCTCTTCCGGCTCTCCAGAGAGATCCGAGAATTCCGGAACCGAGGTTTGCATCCGATAGGCCAACTCTCCCTGGGCAATCGCCCCTTCCATCGCTTCCGTCTCCCCTGCGGCTTCAAGCCCGAGGTGATCGAGGCGGGCGAGAAGTTCCAGTTTTCGTTTCTGGCGCTCCTCCCCTTCGCGGATGCGAATGTTGGCCAGCGCCTCTTCTCGCGGAAGAACGATGGAACCCTGATGACTCGCGGGCAAAAAGGAGTTGGAGAAACAGTCGAGACCTCCCGGCGGAATCAGGCCCCCATTGAGAACGACAAAACCGGGAAGATTCTGGTTCAGACTTCCCAGGCCGTAACTGACCCAGGCACCCATACTCGGTCTTCCCGATAGCCCGAGTCCGGTGTGAAGAAAATAGTTGGCGTTGGTGTGCTCATTGAACTTGCTCGTCATCGACCGCACCAGCAACAGGTCATCCGCATGCTTCGCAACGTGGGGAAACAGGTCACTGATCTCGTGGCCACACTCCCCGTATCGCTGGAAGTCCCACGGCGATTTCAACGTGTTGCCGATACTGTTGAACTGGGTCCGCTCCATCGTTTCCGGGAATGGTTGGCCATGGTAACGAGCCAGTGCAGGCTTGTTGGGATCGAAGGTATCGACCTGACTCGGTCCACCATCCATGTAGAGGAAGATCACTGAGCGTGCCTTGGCCGCAGGCGGTGTCTGCCCATCGACCGGCGCGGCTTCCAGCAGTGCCCCCAGCTGGTCACCCATCAACGCACTGAATGCCACTGCCCCAAAACCGGAAGCACACTGGGCGAGCATCTCCCTGCGACCCAGCAGTCGTCGTTGACCCCTGCAAAGGGCTTCACCAGAATGGGAATGGGTTCGGGAATCAGCGGACAAATCGGAACTCCTTCGACTGAAAGAGAACATGGGCCAAGTCGATCCAGCGTTCGATCGATCCTTCTGAAACAAAGAGTGAAATCTCCTGCAATTCCTGCTCTCCGGGTGCGCGCCCCAATGCACTTTTCCAGGCTTGAATCAGTGTTTCCTCTGTTCCTTGCTCGATCGCCTGATCATGCAAGGTGTCTCCCCACAGTTCGGCCATTTCGTGGGCGAAAGGAGAATTCATCAGGGCCAGTGCCTGAGCCGGCAGGTTCGATCGATCCCGCTTGCCCACGGTGGTCGAGGGAATCGGAAAGTCGAAGACGGTCAGAAATGGATCGAGGAAGTTGCGGTTTACCGCGAGGTAGATGGTTCTGCGCCCCCGACCATCGACGGGCCCACTCGTACCCGGGCGGCCCCGGCCTGTCAGGAAGTCGGTCAGATAAATCGGCACGGAAGGGCCACCCTGGGTCGAATCCAGCCTGCCGGAAACCTGTAACATCCCGTCCCGAATCGATTCTGCTTTCAGAATTCGGGTGTGTGCCCGATGCCAATGACGGTTGAGAGGATCCCTCTCATCCAGTTCCTTCCCGGGTTGCCGGGAATCCATCGCATAGGTTTGACTGAGAACCAGGTCACGAATCAGGTCGCGTCGTGAGGGATTGTTCGCCAATCGGACGGCCAGGTAATCGAGTAATCCCTGCTGTTCAGGAATGACTCCCATTCGACCGAAATCATCGGGGGTTTCTGACAATCCTTCACCCATGACCCAGCCCCAGATTCTGTTGGCCTGAACTCTCCAAAAGAGCGGATTCTCAGGCTCACAGATCCATCGGGCCAACTTCAAACGACCTGACCCTTCCAGCTCTCCCCCCAGCTCTTCCTGATGCGAAACCAGTTGGAGTGAGGATCGGGAAACCATTCCCCCCGGAGTCCCGGACTCACCCCGTATTTGAAGGGGGACATCCCTGCCAACAGGAGCATCGCTGCATGAGAGCACCCAGCGTGGCTGTGGAGCCTGGGCTTCGATCTCTTTCCACTCCATGACCGGCTTGATGACTGCAGCGTTCCATGCACCTCCCCAACGAGAGGGATCCACCAATCCCTGTTCGACCAGTTTTGAGAGCAGCTTCGGATCGGTCAAAAAGCGGTTCAGCGTCTCCTCGGCCGAATCGTCCGCTCCCCAATCGAGAACCTGATCCACTGCCGCGCGATCATCCGAAAGCCAGATGCGATCAACGGCAATCCAGCCTTTTCCATGATCACGAATCTCTACATGGATGTGCCTGCCCTGATAACGATCCAGATCAAAAATCAGATGCTGGATTCCATCGATGCGATCAACGGTCTGGATGAATCCTTCAAAGAGAAGGGCGTTGTGTTCATCCATCCAGAAACCCTCAATACTGACGCGCACCTGGCAACTCTCTCCACTGGCGGTGACGTGGAGATATCGTTGGTCTGCGTTGAAACTTCGCGAAAAAGCGGTACCGACGAGTGCTCTCGACCGACTGGCGGAGTTCAGGGTATCGGTCGCGGTCAATATCGGCTCGCCAGTCAGTAGCCAGGTTCCTTGCGGAACCCCGTCAAAGGCAGGCCCATCCAGAGTCCACTCCGATAACCCCCCGGAAAAATCGGCGATCAGTTGATCCGACGCCTTCAGGGGGCCAGACGCAGGAACCGGCAAGGTCAAGTCGGGATAAGCCCCCACCCATTTGCGAAGAACATCCTTGTCGAGCCCCTGCTTGCGAGCCATCGCTTCGATCATTCCCCGGGACGGGAAACCTGCCGGCGGAACATCCGTCAAAAAGAAACTCGTACAACTGATGTGACCCCATGCGCCTTCGCGCTCATCGATCACTTTCAGGACGGCTCTTTTTCCAGAATGTTCCGCAATATCCCAACGAACGGTTCTCAGTTGTGTGGTGTTCTCTCCGGTGACCTGATGAATCACTTCTCCGTCAATGAGCAGTTGCACACAGGCTTCATTCGGATGTCGCCCCCCCGCAACTTCAAAGGTGAGATAATCGCGATCGACAAGAAAAGAGTCACTCGTGAGGAGACCCTTCCGACGATCACTTTCAGAGGAGTCGGTTCCTGATCGGCGATCATGACTGGTCGCCAGAAAGACCCCATCCCTGTCCTTCCGAAGGCCCTCCTGGAAAACCTCAGGAAGCTCCTCCTGGGTATGGGGTCCTGGACCAAACGCGTCTCCGGTGACACTCCAACCGGACCACCCCTGCGAGAAATCCCACAGGAGCCGATCTTCGCGCTGGTCGGCGGATTCCTGCAAGTCTCCCTGATGGAGCTCTCTGGCAGAGCGAAACAGATCCACCAATGGCATGCTTCGTTGGAACTCGAGGCTTTGTTCGATACCGGACTGAAATCGTTTTTGAACCGGCTGCAGGGAATTCAGGAATGGACCCACTTCTCCATTTTCGTCTGCGGGGTGGAGCACTCGTCGAGTCGATCGAATGATGCCGGACAGTGCAGTCCAGTCCGACTGTCCAATGGCATCAAACTTGTGGTCATGGCAGCGGGCACAAGAGACGGTCGCCCCCAGGAATGCCCGGGAAACCACATCGATCTGGTTGTCCACCCTTTCGAGCGTATCTGCCAGAACGTCCACCGGCCCATGGGTGGCCTGGGACATCCACCACCACCCTGTCGCCCGATGGGAGGCCTGATCTCCTTCAAGCAAGTCTCCGGCGATCTGCCGAATCACAAAGTCGTCGATCGGCAGGTCCTTCGAGATCGCCTCGATGACCCAATCCCGGTATTCGAATGCCGGTCCGGCATGATAATCAAACTCATGACCGTGGGTTTCCGCATATCTCATCAGGTCGAGCCAGTGTCTTGCAAAGTGTTCCGCATGCGCGGGACTTTCCAGAAGTTCGTCAACCAGACGTTTTCGCGCAGACTCACTGGAGTCGATCAGGAAGGCATCGATTTGTTCTGGGGTGGGTGGCAAGCCGGTAAGGTCAAAGACCACTCGTCTCAGCCACGCAAGGGCTCCCGCCGCTGGCGCCGGAGGGGTCAACCCCTGCTCTTCCAATCCGGAAAGAATGAACCGATCGATATCACTACTGCACCACTTCGGATCGGCGGGTTCAGGAACACTGGGAGAAACCAGCGGTGTCCAGGACCAATGGCCCCTCCAGGATGCTCCCTGATCAATCCAACGTTCGAGGATGGAGATTTCTGCTGAAATGAGAGGCGGATGATCCACCGGAGGCATGGGATCGATGGGATCTGTGACACGCTCCAACAACAGGCTCTTCCCTGGGACTCCCGGTGTGATGATGGGTTCTCCCCCACGGGAAGTCCCAAAGAGACCTTCACGCTGATCCAGGCGCAAACCGGCTTTTCGACTCTCCCCATCCGGTCCATGACACGTGAGGCAATTGCGTGTCAAGATCGGCCGAACGTCCCGTTCAAAGTCGATCTTCTCGGAAGCCGCCGTGATTTCGGCGAAGCCGATCAGGAAGATGGTCAGCAGGGCTAATATCGAGTGTTTCAGCATATCAGGATGCTATCCTGAGCTTGATCCGGAATCCAGATTCGAGCACCGTGTGATCCTTGCGATTCCATGCCACAGAAAGGAACAGGAATGTCCACGTCCCAGGATGACTCCAGACTTGTCGTCCCCGGTTACACCATCCTGATTCTTTTTGTGACTCTTGCACTCCTGATTCCCCTGGTCAGTTACCGCATGGCGCAGAGTTTGGTCACTCCGCCGGTGACCGAACTGATGGAGCCCGGCTCGGACCAGAATAACCGGTCGTGGCGTTCGGGAATCTGGAAGTACGGTGTAAATCTGACCCTCCCAGTTCCTGAGGGAGAAGAAGGCGGTCCTCAACCGGGTGTTCTCAACGTAACTTTTTCCAAGCTTGAAAGCGTCAATACGGAAGAGTTGGATCTGCCAACCTCCTCTTACACCATGGCTGTCGACTTCGATGCAGATCGTCTCCGGGATATCATCTTTCTCGATTCAAACGGAGACGGCTGTCACACCCTGATCGTTTGGGGCGACAAATCCACACCCTCTGAAAAACACACTGTGATCGGCTTCGAACCGGTACAAATTCCCGTTGGCGAACAGAACTGGGAAGTGAGGTCCTTTGACGTTTCCAGAATCCCCGGGCATCTGGCGGCCGGATATGCCGGCGGGGATACCGTCGAGCGTCAAAGTGAATTGCTGATCCGCCGATTCCCCGTCAAGGCTGAGGGGGCACCGGAGGGAACCGAGATGTCGATGATCTGGGATTTCCGCAGGGGTTACTGGCGCAAGGATCCGCGTTCCAATCAGTAATCAGTCATTCCTGTCGCAACGGTGCTGCATACCTTGTTTCGACACTTTGCCAAGGGTGGCCTATTCCCCTCGAAAATGATTCAATCTGATGAGAGGGACAGTGTTTGATTCCTGTCCATTCAGCCGCTGAAAGACACTGAGGATTTTCATGATCGATCCGATGCCCAGCCGTCCCAGAAGAAATCGTTCTTCCGCTGCCATGCGTGACCTAATGCGCGAGATTCAGGTCAACAAAACCGATTTGATCTATCCGGTTTTCGTCAGGGAAGGAACTGGAATCTCTGAAGAAATCGGGACCATGCCAGGTATCCACCGGCATTCCCTCGATCATCTGGTTCGGCATCTGGATGAGGTTGTGGAATTGGGAGTTCGGGCTGTGGCCCTGTTTCCTGTTCTCGGGGATGACCGCAAGGATCGCACTGCCAGCGAATCTGTTCGTGAAGAAGGTTTGATGCAAACCAGCATTCGCGAACTGAAAAGTCGCTTCCCGGACCTCTTGCTGATTACTGACGTCGCCATGGATCCCTACTCCAGCGATGGCCACGATGGACTCGTCAGTGATGACGGCCGAATACTGAATGATGAGACCTTGCCGATTCTCGCAGACATGGCAGTCAGTCAAGCCAGAGCAGGGGCTGATATCGTCGCACCATCGGACATGATGGATGGCAGAGTCGCTGTCATTCGCGACGCCCTCGATGATGAGGGATTCACGGATGTTTCCATCTGTTCTTATTCTGCAAAGTACGCTTCGGCCTTCTACGGCCCCTTCAGGGACGCCCTCGACTCTGCACCCCGAAGTGGAGACAAGAAGACCTACCAGATGGACCCTGCAAATCTGAACGAAGCACTGCGTGAGGTCGAGCTGGATATTGCTGAGGGCGCAGACATCGTCATGGTCAAGCCCGCAGGGGCTTACCTGGATGTCATCTCGGAAATCGCAGGGATCTCCCCCCTCCCCATCGCCGCTTATCAGGTCAGTGGAGAGTTTGCGATGATCCGCTATGCCAGTCAGGCCGGTGCCATCGACGAAGAAGCAGCTATGCTCGAGTCCCTCGTAGCGATCAAACGAGCAGGTGCGGACATGATCTTCACCTACTTCGCTCCCGAAGCAGCCAAACTGTTGCCATAAAAAATGAGCCCTCGCCGCAGGGCTTCACGGCAAAGGCTCGAAAGATGGGGTCGTGTTTGCAAGTTCGATGATCATCATCTGAACAATCCCAATCATGGACCTGTTGCCCACCCTTCGCCCCAAATCTCCCGCCAAGTCAGGAATTCGGTGACCTGAATAAGTCACGCCGTGGTGTAAAATTATGACGATTGGAAATGCGGAGGAGTTCAAACAGTCAACACGCGTAAAGGGTTACATACTCAGCGAGGGATCAACGCCCCATTGCTCCAGATAAGGCTTGAGGCGAAGTTTTCTGGCCGTGTTGTCCGATGACATGTAGCGGATTTTGCCAAAGATGGGTCTCTCTGGTCCCCAGGCCCGATCGTATCGGCCAACACACCACATGATTCCGCTGTAGGAATTCGGATCGCGTCCATCCAGAGCCCAGCGATTGTTGAGGTGGACCATCGTTTCTACTGCTTCACGGGGATGGGAGCTCCACTCGAGGATCTTTTTCCCCCAAAGCATGCGCAGATAGTTGTGGATCAACCCCTCACCCTTGAGCTGTCTTTGGGCTGCATTCCAGATTTCATCGTGGGTTTCCGCAGCTTCCATCTCCTCGAGGGTATAGGACACCGGTCGAGTGTCCTCGGCATGTTCTTCCAGCGTTTTTCTTGACCACTCTGGCAATGATTCCCAAGTGTCCACGTCTTCATGATAGTGGCAAAAATTGAGCCCCATTTCTCGCCACGTCAGCAGTTGGTCGATAAAGGCATCACCATTTTCGCCGGCATCCGCCCTGCAGGCCTGCTCCCAGATTTCTTGGGTCGAGATATGGCCAAAGTGTATGTAAGGGCTCAACACACTGGTTGCGACTTTATCCGGTTGATTACGATCTTCTCCATATCGATCGATGACATGATGGAGGAAATGGGTCAATCGGCGGCTCGCTTCTTTACTGCCACCAGGATGAACCGACACCGGGGTAACTTCCTGATCGATCGGCAAAGAAGTGATCAGACTTGAAGGGTTGGCAAGTTCCTCTGCAGAAAGAGGCGCCCACTCTGTAAGAATCTGTTCATCGAAAACATTCTTGCCCTGTAAACCTTCCAGTGGCTTGGAACTCGACAAGGCCATCAGGTGGGGATCAATGTTTTTCTTGTGCCAGTTCCGGAAATGAAACGCCCGCGAGAAAACTTTGGGGACGGCCCTGACCGGAAGCAAACCCGCTCCATCGACTGCTTCTACATGAACGACAGATTTTCTTCCCAGTCCTTCAACGATTTTGGGAGTGATAAAACAGGGCCACTCATCGGTGACAACTAGAGCCGCTTCCTGAGAAGCGGCCTCCACAAACCCTTTGGAATCGGCAGGCGATTTTTCCACGAAAGGTATGTATTGGATTCCCGCTTCTGCAAATGCTGCGGCGTTGTTCTCCATACCCTCGATGATGAACTGGTGAAATCTTGCGCTGGCCCAGTGGTGATTCAGCCCCAAGGCCTCCACAACGACCAATGGAATGTCGAGTGATCGGGCCCATGAAACGGCTCGGTCAAGGGCGTGATTGAATCGGGTCCTGCGTGCGGTCGTCATCCAATAAAGGACGTATTTGCCGTCATAGTTCACGGGGCGGTCGTTGACTGGTTGAACTCTACCCGTCTCGTCTACGGGATCCGCCGGAAGGCTCAAGAGATTTCGCCCTTTGAGTCAATGGACTGTGGATTGTTGGCGACCAATCCCCTGGAAATCGAAACCAGTTCGTGAATGTTTTTTCCGATCAAAACATAAGGGTCACGATCGAGGCGCAACTTTTGCAACTGGGAGCCACCCATCACGAGGAAGGTGTTCTGCTCTCTCAGCTCTCTGGCGAGTTCCTTGATTTCTGTTCGCAGGATATGGGCTTTTTTCAGATGGCTGACACTCAACCATGCGATCACCGGCTTGACCTTTTTGGCCTCATCCAAAAGCGCCTCGATCGGCAGGTTTGGTCCCAGATTGACTGCCGAAAATCCCTCACCCCTCAACGCAGTGGAAACCATCGCTGTGGGTAAGGTGTAAGAATCTCCAGGAACAGCAGCCCCGATGGCAATACCTTTGGTAAAGACTCTCGGCAACCGGAATCGAAGGTCCGCCAATACTTGCAGGCAAATATCATGAGCGCGGTGCTCGATGGTGATGCCGGAAACGTCGTCATGCCAAAGCAATCCGATTCTTGCCATCGCCGGCTGAATGTCTTGGTCGAAAATTTCGTAGAGAGGACGCCCATCGAGGTACTGGTTAAGTACCAGAGATCGAACACGGGTCTCATCGCCGGAGTGGAGTGCGTAGTACAGACGATCCGCTGAACTCAGTTCATCTTCCTGCACATCAAGGTCTTCCGACCCCAACCCCAGCAAATCCGGCTTGACCACGGTCACACCGGATTCACGGATAAAGCGCATGGCTTCCTCCATGCCGATTCTGCGGTGTCCGCCCGCAGTTTTTTCGACATTCAGAAGGCCCTTGTCTGCCCAACGCTTCAAGCTGGACTGACTGACGCCTATCGCATCGCCGAGAGTTCGGGGAGTGAAGAATTCTTTATCCATAATATGATCGTATTGACCTTTTCGGGGCTGTCGAGCACAGAAAGGGACAAAAGCCCAAATGCATGCCCATTTATCGAAAATTGACCAGCATTTGAATCCCGACTCAAATCTGGACCTTGATGATCATATCACATCCTGATTTAATTTGGACGTCTTGCACGATTTTTACCGGGTTAGTCATTTTTCGGAATGAACTGACTCAACTCCCTTGGAGCCCCATGACCCACCTATCCCTCTGTTTAGCCTTCTTTCTCGTATCCGTGCCCGAATCGACCGATTCCGCGAACCAAAACCCTGATCAGGCGGTGGATACGGCAACTCTGCCCCAGGGGGCAGAAAAAGCCCTGCCCGCTGCCGGAGCCAGTGTTCATCTATCCGGTGCAGGCAAAGAAAAGCCCCATCAGGACAAGGCGGGAACATGGAGATGCGACACCGCCCGGATCGGCACTCCGTTGCCTGAGGGCTACCCTGCGCCCACAGCACCCGGTTGTATCGAACTCAAAACCTACCCCGTGGTTCGAAGAGCAAAGGTTGAAGGGAAAATTGCCCCCGACCTCGCCAGCAACTTCGGCTTTTGGAAACTGTTCACCCACATCAAGTCCCGCGATATCGCCATGACCTCACCTGTGGAGATGGAGTACGACATCGATGTTGGCGCTCCCTCACCAAAAGTTGCCGGTTGGGCGATGTCATTCCTCTACAGAACTCCTGAACTGGGTCCTACCGGAATCGCCGGTGCTGTCGTGGTCGAAGACGAAGCCCAGATGAGTTTTATCTCCGTCGGATTTCAGGGAGGCTACGGGGTGAGTCAGTTGACCCAAAGAATCGATCAACTGAAGGAAGAGCTCGCCAAGCATCCTCATCTTGAGTTGGCAGGAAAACCCAGAGCCCTGTTCTACAACGGCCCTGAAGTCAGAAGTCCTCTCCGCTGGGGTGAAGCGCAGCTTCCGGTTCGAATCCGCAAAAACGCCGACTCGGCAAAGGGCTCCTCCGACGACAAGCCTGATTCCGAATCACCTTCGGCCCAAAATTGAATCAATGACGAGCCCATGGACCTCTTGATTCTGAGCCAGTGGCTGACAACTGGCTTCATGACAGGATTGATCTGGTTTGTCCAGATCGTCCACTACCCCATCTATGTTCATGTTGGATCTGAAAAGATGCGGGAGTATCAGGAGTTCCACGTTCGCCGAACGACGTTGGTTGTGTTTCCCGCAATGGTTCTCGAGTTACTGGGAGGCTCCCTGTTACTCGTATCGGAATGGCAGGGGTCAGCCCAACAACCCGCTCTCTGGGGATTCATTTTGCTTGCCATCATTTGGCTTTCGACGCTGGTTTTACAGATCCCCAATCATGGGAAAATTGGCCAGATCACACCCGTCACTGAAGAATCGAAAGTCTCTGAGCGAATCGCCATTCAGGCTCTCGTCAAAACCAACTGGGTTCGCACTCTTGCCTGGAGTACTCGGCTGGTATTGCTGGCCATCTATTTCCCCCCGGCTTTTGCTACAGGAACAACAGGACTTCAGGGCTGAGCAAAAAACTCGTTGAGAAACTCATCGCCCTTGGCCCCCGGGAAGTCATCTACCGATCCGCTCTTCTCCACTTTTCCATCTTTGAGATAGGCGATATCTGCGGCCAGATCCCGGACATCACGGAAATCATGGGTCACCAGAATTGACGGAATCCCCAGATCAAAAAGCTGCTCCGACAAAACCTTGCGCACTTCCCTGCGGGCAAGAATATCCAGAGCACTGGCCGGCTCATCGAGAAGAACCAGTTGTGGCTTCTGGATCATGACTCGCGCCAAGGCCACTTTCTGACACTCCCCTGCTGACAGGTCATCCGGCCGACGATGAAGCAAAGGTTTGATCTTCAGGTTTTCAACGGTTGTCGAGTGTTCTCCCTCGATCAATTCGGCCAATGTGAGGGTGTTGCTTCTGTCAGCGAAGAGTATGTTTTCGGCGACATTCATATGCGGAAACAATCCCAGCCCCTGAGGCAAGTAAGCAAGGTTTCTGTCCTCGACAGGGACATAGCAGGATTTCTTTGAATCATGCAGGATGTGATCACCGACTCGCACAAATGCACCTTTGAGAGTCTCGAGTCCCAGCATTCCCCGAAGAATAGTGGATTTCCCCGATCCGTTTGCACCGATCAGTGCCATAGGACGCAAACCACCTGACAGTTCTACCTGCAGATGGAAGTCACCTTTGATGCATTCAATTTGAACTTCCCAGCAGTTCATCGGTTGCCCCCTGCCGGATCCTTTTCAAAACGGCGCAACAATGCCAACAACAACAGCGCCAATGCCAACAAAAGCAGCGACATGGCGATGGCCAAATGAACATCTCTTTCCAAAGTCGAGAATATTGCCAACGGCAGTGTCTGCGTCACCCCCGGCATGTTTCCCGCAAAAAGAAGGGTTGCACCGAACTCACCCAGAGCACGAGCCCATGCCAACAAGGCACCCGCCAACAAACCACGACGGCAAAGAGGAAGTACCACCCTGAAAAAGATCTGGATCGGCGAATGTCCCAGTGTTTTTGCAACATCCTCCAAATTCCGATCGGCGTTCCTGAATGCCACTGTCGCTGACCGAAGATAAAAGGGAGCGGCGATCACAACCTGTGCCAGTACCACCGCCATGAATGAAAATGGAAGGTTCAATCCCACAGCAGCAAGCAGCTCACCCATGATTCCCGAACGACCGAATGCCTGGAGAAGACCAATTCCCACCACAGCAGGAGGAAGAATGATGGGAAGATCCAGAATCATTTCAACCCCGCGAGAGAGGCTTGAAGGAGATCGTGCTAACCACCAGGCCAAAGGGGTTCCTGATAACAGAATCAGAACCAATGCCATCATCGAGGAGGTCAAGCTCAGAAACGCTGCTTCCAGAAATGCCGGATCAAGAAATGCGGCCCACACTTCGGAAAGACCCGCTGAAAGAACCAGAGCAAACCCGGGGAGAACCAGAATCAGGAAAAGGGGAACCCCAAGGATCCATCCGAGACCGGAGGACGCGAGGCTCTTCTGACCTTTCTCACTTTTCAAGGTCAGCCTCCGGATCTTCTGGAAGAGAAAATTCATGCTTCCTGAAAATTTCCATGGCTCTGTCACTGCCCAGAAAGATTCTGAATTGACGGGCCAATCGTCCGCCTTCAGCCTCCCGTCCTGCCAGCACATATCGGGCTCTGGCAGAGAGGGGTTCAGGTAACTCGACAACTCCGACTGGAGTATTGCGGGCATCACTCTTATAGACAAAGGCAGCGTCCGCTTCCCCAAGCAGGACCTTGCTGCGAACCAACCTGGAGTTGGACTCTTTTGAAACGACAGAAGACCTCAACTGGTCTGCGAAACCGGATCCCATGACCTCGTCTGACTTGCGAATGACATCTTCGGTATATGAGCCGAGAGGCACCGCAACATCACCCACTACCAGCTTCTTCAGATCGCTCAGTTGTTCGAATCGAGTGACTTTGGTCGCCTGCTCGGGGGAGACGATGACGACGAGGGGATTTTCAATCACCGGCAGAGGATCAGATAAAATCTGCTGATCGATCAAAGACTGAACATGCTCCGGGTGGGCAGAAATGAACAGATCAGCTCTCGCTCCCTGTTCAATCTGAAGGCGAAGTATTTGGCTGCCTCCAAAAACCAGACTCAACTCCGCCTCAGGCCGGGATCGTTCAAACTCTGCTTTCAACTCCGGCAGAACATCCGTCAGGGAACTGGCGGCAAAAACCGTCAGGCGTTCTCTGTCCGAACCGGACTCGCAACCCGGAATCAGTACGATCAAAAAGAGAAAGAACAAAAACCACCGTTGAAACGGGTTTCTATCCCTTGCCTCTCTATTCCGATTGTTGGACAAGGTCCGACTCATTTCTGATTCCCATGACGAAGGCGGTATTCGAAGTGTCCGAAAGGTCTGAAAGAGCAGAATTCTGTCGTTCAGGACACACCTAAACAGAAAAGAATAGATGCGGATATTGCCCGTTGCGAGGGGAAAAGATCCAAGTTGGAGAACGCTTCAGGTAGGATGGCAAAGATTGTTCAGGGGGACTCACCCCTGAAGAAAGGCTGAATCGACATGAAGAAGTTTTTCCTTTGGATTCTCGCATTGATGATCATGATTTCCGCCATCATCTACCAGCGTACGACAGGCCCCACCTATCCATTCAGGGGCGAGATCCAGGCAGGTGATAAAGTTCACAAATACAAACTGCTCAGATCTCATGAGACCACCCATGGAGCTCCGATCACACTTCCCGATACGGGGGATGGAGATTTCTCCGCAACTCTGCACTTCAAGCGCTACAAAACTGCAGATGAAATCACCACCACTCCCTTCGAGAAAAAGTCTCTTGAAGAGGGAGGTTCAGAGTGGGTCGCTGCTTTGCCGGTTCAGCCTGCCGCAGGAAAAATGGAATACTTCGTTGAAGTCAATTCTGCAAACTCCATGATTCGGATTCCCGAGGAGGGAGCAGACAACATCGTTCTTCGCTACAAGGACCCCGTACCTTCATGGATCCTCTGGCCACACATCTTCTTGATGTTCTTTTCGGTTCTGATCGGTATGCGGACAGGACTCTCTGCACTCTTCAATGTCGACGACATGCGACGGCTAGCCTTCGTCACAATCAGTGGAATGACTCTCGGGGGAATGATTCTGGGGCCCATCGTGCAGAAATATGCTTTTGGTGAATACTGGACCGGCTTTCCTTTCGGCGGAGACCTTACCGACAACAAGATGCTGATCATGTGGGTCAGTTGGCTGATGGCAGTGGCAGTGATCGGAACCGGCCCCAAGAAAAAAGAAGGCATCTGCAGAGCTGTGGTTCTTTCTGCGGCATTGGTCATGTCCGCGGTCTACGCGATTCCGCACAGCATGCGTGGTTCAGAACTGAACTACGAAGCGGTGGACAAAGGCATCGATCCGGCAGAAGCAATTGGAACCGGTGATTGATGGACGCAGGTCAGATTCAGGCCTGGCTTCATGTGGCAGTGGTTCACGTTCCAGTGATCCTTGCTCCGGTTTCGCTGTATCTGCTGATCAGAGGCAAGCGAAACGACTCCCGGGAATTCCTCCGATTGGGACATACCCTCTCGGTTTTTGTGGCATTGACCTCTGCTGTCGCCTACTTCACAGGACCCACCACCGTGGAATGGTGGCAAAGTCTGGTGGAATGGGATTCCGGGGCCGTCGAAGACCATGGTCTCTGGGGCAGAATCTCATTCACGATTCTCGCCCTCGCCGGAGTCGGCTCAGTGATTTCTGTTTTGGCAGAATTGCAGGAAGAGAAGCCACACCCGTGGATTTTCCACGGTGTGGCCTGGCTTCTGACTGCCGGGGTTCTCAGCCTGATCTGGACCTCCCATCTGGGAGGCCTTCTGCGTCGCCCTGAGTTGGCTTTCTGAATCAGACTTTGCGGGTTTCCTGAGATCGAAGCTTGGCCAGTCCCCCATCGACTCCAATCACCTGGCCGGTCATCCAGTCGGGGGCTTCACTGACGAGCCATGAAGCGACTTTGGCCACCTCTTCCGCTCTTCCTACCCTGCCCACCGGGTGCATTCCGTCACTGATGGCTCTGCGATTTTCATCAGCCAGCAAGGACTCGGCCATCGGTGTGTCGGTCAAACCGGGAGCGATGGTATTGATGCGAATTCCCCGTTTTGCATAGGTCGAGGAAGCCGCCAGTGCGAGCCCTTCGACGGCAGACTTGGCAGCGGATATCGCGCCATGGTTGGCCATTCCCACCTGCGCTGCAGCGGATGAGAAGAGCACCACGCGCCCACCCTTCTGGCGCATCATTCCTGGAATCGAATATCTGAGTGCGTGAAATGCCGGCAAAAGGTTGGCATTCACCGTCTCAGAAAACTGCTCGGGTGTCGTCGCATGCAAAGGTTTGAGGAAGATAGAACCGACAGCCACGACGACAGCGTCGAGACGACCGCACTCCTCAAGAATTTTCTTGGCTCCAGCTTCCATCTGCTGGGAGTCACAGGCGTCGAGCGGAAGAGAAACCCAATCGGCGGAGCCTTGTGAGGCTGCACCAAATTTTTCGGGATCTCTCCCGCTTCCGACAATTTTCCAACCGGCTGCGGTAAGCTGCTGGGCCACGCACCCGCCAACGCCGCCACCGGCTCCCAGTATCCAAACCACTGGTTTTTCCATGAACATTTCCTTCCCATCCCTATCAGTTCAAATTTATCCCTTGGAACAAATCAAATCCGCAGAGTGGGCGGGAACCGCCAAGAAACGGGCAAGGAATTCAGGCGTACAGATCCCGAATAATCGGCAAGAGAATCAGGTCCAGTCCCAACAAAAACGATCGGCACCTGCCCGAAAGCAGATGCCGAAAGAAATCTGTTGGCTGTTTTGGATTGGCAGGCCGCACCTGGTACGGAAGCGACGTGCGCAGCGCTACTTGCGCTTGATCTTGTGGACGGTGTGCTTGCGAAGACGAGGAGAGTACTTCTTCAAGCCCTCCTTCAACCTCTCCGGAATTCCACCCTTGGCGTTGATAGAAGTCCTGTAGTTGAGGTCACCTGTCTCCGTGCACTGAAGCCAGACATATTCGGTGTTCTTGTTCTTGGCCACGACGCTCTCGCTTCCTGAATCCGTCAATGATCAGTCCATGTCGCCCCTGATCGCAGGCAGTCCAAGATGGGACCATCCTGCCTGCAGATCGTCAAGGGAAACGTCGATCAGAAGACCAGAATCCGGGCGATACCGCCCTGAACAGGCCTCTGGAGGCCACGGAGAACTCCAGATCTGTTGTCTCGGTGAATTCCGGCGGGCACACTGCCTTTTGCCAAAGCCCCCCTCGGCGGAAAGCCTGAAGAGGAATGATCCTTGTCCGAATCCCGCGACCTCATCCCAGGGTCCGCCACTGCCAGAGAATTACCCCCTGATCTTCAGGGAAAACGGGTGTTGATCACCGGGGGCACCGGGACCACCGGCAAAACCCTGACACGTTGGTTACTCTCGGAAACGGACGCGGAAGAGATCCTCATTTATTCCAGGGATGAGCAGAAACATCATGAGTTGCAGCTGGATCCCGAATTTGACCCTGCCAGAGTTCGCTCCGTCATAGGCGATATTCGTGACCTCGACCAACTCACCCACTCCCTGAAAGATATCTCCGTCGTCTTCCATACGGCTGCGATGAAGCATGTTCATCTCGCAGAGCAACACCCCGTCGAAGCACACAAAACCAACGTCCTGGGAACAAGGAATGTTGTGGAAGCGGCTCTCACTCAGAAAGTGGATCGGGTCATCGCCAGCTCCACAGACAAAGCCGTAGACCCTGCCAACGTATACGGAAACACCAAGTTCATGATGGAGTTGGAGTTGCTGAATACCGACCAGGAAAGGGCGGGCAATACCCGCTTCGACGTTATTCGTCACGGCAACATGCTCGGCAGCAAAGGCAGTGTTGTTCCCCTCTTTATCGAACAGGCGAAAAAAGGTTGCCTGACCATCACCTATCCTGCGATGACCCGTTTCTGGATCGGCCAAAAAGATCTTGTGGATGCCTTCCACCGCTGCCTTTCCCAGAGTGAAGGAGGTGAGATCCATATCCCTCGTTCACCTGCATGCAGAATCGATGTTCTTGCATATGCCATCTCCGAAGAAGCAAATCAGGACGTGATAGGGATGAGGCCTGGAGAGAAACAACACGAAGTTTTGACTGCGATTTCGGAAAGCCCCCGACTGACAGACTTTGGCAGCCATCTCGTCGTTCACCCCCCCTCCTCCACCTCCCCGGGTGGCGAACCGGTTGCCGATGATTTCCAGTTGCGCAGTGATCTGGCCCCGCAATTGAACATTTCGGAAATGCGCTCCCTCCTGCAATCAGAGGGCTGGCTGACCAACTAACATTCCGGCCATGAGTGTCATGATTGGCTTCTCCTCTGCAGTCTCATTGGGTGGGAGTTTCAAAATGGTGTATTCTTAAATGAGGAGTTGTGGCTGTTTTCATCAGCCTCAGGTAATAGGGAGCCTCGCAAGCAATCGATGGTGGAGTGACAGTTTGAAACTGAACATGAAACTGATTCTGGGATTCTTTTGGGTCATGCTTTGGGGCTTCACCTCCGTGTCGCAGGCTCAAAATCTGCCGATACCAACCACGATCAAGGATTGGGCTCAACCCGGTACACAACCGGGGGCTCTCAATGAACCGATCATCGCCGGCAGTGCGTGCAACCTGTGTCACTCCAACTTCGCTCATTCGCCGGTAGACACATGGAAGACCAGCATTATGGCGCAGGCGGGAAGAGACCCGCTCTTTCATGCATGCCTTGCCATCGCCAATCAGGATGCCGCCGAGTCCGGCGACCTTTGCCTGCGTTGCCACACTCCCGGAGCGTGGCTTGCCGGCAACAGCACTCCGACAGATGGATCCAATCTTTCCGGGGTTAATGATTTTGACGGTGTCACCTGCAACCTTTGCCATCGAATGGTTGACCCTGAATTTGTCAGTGGTCAAAGTCCTTCGATCGACCTCGGTATTCTCAACGCACTCGATGAAATTCCAGCGCAGGCACATACCGGGCAGTTCGTCGTCGATCCTGTCGATAGGCGTCGAGGCCCTTACAACTTGGGGTCCGGATTTCCTTTCCATCCGGCGATCCAGTCCCCCTTCCACAGCTCCTCACGCTTGTGCAGAACCTGCCATGACGTTTCCAACCCTGCATACCAGCGAGTCGGCGACTCCTTCGTCATGAATGATCTCGACGCTCCCCACGACACCCATGACCCGGCAGAGGAATTCCCCGTCGAGAGAACATACGGGGAGTGGAGCCAGAGCCTCTTTGCACAGGGTCCTGTAGACATGGGCGGGCGTTTTGGCGGCAACAACCCCAATGTCAGCTCCTGCCAGGATTGCCACATGCCAAGAATCAATGCGATTGGCTGTAACATGGGTTACCCGGCAAGACCGGACCTTGCCCGTCACTACTTCATGGGAACACAGACTTGGGTTCTCGACGCCATCCATGCACTCGACACCAGTTACCTTTTGTGGGACACCCCTGCCTACATGGACCCGACGCAGATTGAGTCCGCAAAAGCGCGGAACATCGCCATGCTGGAAGACGCCAGTGATCTGGAAGTCACCGTCGAAAGTGGACAGATCAAGGTTCGGGTGATCAACATGTCTGGCCACAAGTTGCCCACCGGATACCCCGAAGGCCGCAGAATGTGGATTGAAGTCCACTTCCGTAATGCGTTTGGAATGACTCTCGCCCACCATGGCGAATACAACTTCAGTACCGCAGTCCTGGAATCCTCTACGACGACAGTCTTCGAGGCAAAACATGGACTGGATACCCACTCCGCTGAAGTCAGTGGACTGGATGAAGGACCCTCCTTCCACTTCGCTCTCAACAACAAGATCTACAAGGACAACCGAATCCCTCCGCTGGGATTCACCAATGCCGGTTTTGAATCCGTACAGGCAGAGCCGGTGGGAATCTTCTATCCGGACGGTCAACATTGGCATGACACCTACTATGACATTCCCAATGAGTCGGTCCTCCTGGATGTCCGGGTCTGGTACCAAACCGCATCGAAGGAATACATTGAGTTTCTGAAAAACGAGAATGTGACCAATGACGCGGGAGATATTCTTTACGAGCAATGGCTCCAACAGGACAAGGGCCCTCCCGTTCTGATGGATGAGTACAATGTCGAGTTGGGGTTGGAACCCTTTGTCAGGGGAGATACGAATCTCGACAACTCCATCGATCTGTCCGATTCCATCACTCTGTTGGGTTGGCTCTTCATGGGCGCGGACTTCGGTACCTGTCCCATTGCCGGCGACGTCAACGATGACAGCAGCTTGAACATCTCGGATGTGATCTATGCACTGAATGCTCTCTTCGGAATCGGACCTTCCCCATCGGCACCCTGGCCCGATTGCGGGAATGATCCAACTCCGGACTTCCTCAGGTGCTACGAGTATTCATGTCCTTGAGTTCTTTTGTCCGCACGTGGTTGCCGCTTCTGATCCTTGCCACAGTGGTCATCTTCAATTGGCCCACGGGAAAACTCGATTTTGGAAACACCTCCCCGTGGGCAGGACTCATCCTTGAAGTCGAAGTT
Source organism: Planctomycetota bacterium (assembly GCA_013911165.1). Classification (GTDB taxonomy): domain Bacteria; phylum Planctomycetota; class UBA8108; order UBA1146; family UBA1146; genus UBA12191. Next base: position 31,323 of record JACETR010000009.1, read on the forward strand.
GCACAACCTCTGGCCGCACAACCCGGTCTGATCCTTGCAGGTCTGCCGGTTCAGGACATCGAAGGCAAAGCGGGATTGTTCGTTTGTGGTGCGGCCGAATGGAATCCTGGAGCCTCTGCCCAGCCCACTCTGCTTGCAGGTCGTGTTGAGGAATTACGTCTGCAAAAAGCAATCCTTCTGCAAGAGACCGTGGCACTTCATCGAAGCCCGCTGATTCGCCTGGTATTGCACCAGCTACCCCCCTCCACCAATCCAACGGATTTGGTGGGCAGTCTGGTTCAGGAAAACACCCTCAAACTCAGGCCCGTCTCTCCCGACTCGGAACCGGTTCTCCTCAACATCGGACCGGAGCGGGCGAAAAGGGAATTTCGAGTCGAGTTCGACGAAAAGACCCAACGCCGCTGGCGAGGAGAGCCTGCACGTTTCCGGACCCTCTGGGAGGACCAGGAAGCTTCCGATGCCAGCCTTCTCGAGCCTTACCGCCACGGAAAAATCGTGTTTCCTGCCTCCGCCTCCACAGACGGAGTGGCCACGGAGGAAGGTCGCTGATACCATCCCCTCATGATGGATCAACCAGCCAACTCCTCACCCAGCAACACAGGTGCCCCTCCAGAGGTTTCGCCGGCAGCCGCATGGCTTGATACCGGGTCTGACCACGCTCTACGCGAGATGCATGCCTACATGCGACTCACTCGCGAATGGGACCTGCGATACGAAAAGATGTTCAAGACCGGTGCACTCTCCAAGTGGTATTCCTCGGTCGGCAATGAAGCCGCCACGGTTGCCGCAGCCAGTGCCATCGAAAAAGGAGATGCCCTCGTCAGTCTCCACCGGGATGCGGGAGCGATCCTTCGACATTACGTCAACATCGAAACTCTCATTCCCGAGATCTTCCCCTCGAACATGAATCTGATTCGTCAGCCTCTGGGTGGAGATTCCCGGGAGCGACTGTTTCGGCTCGCCTGTCAAATGCTCGGTCGCCAACACGGGTACTCTGCAGGACATGAACGCTCCTACCATTACAACCACATAGAGCCGGAGCATGGCCTCATCCATATCGGCATGATCAGTCATCTGGGATCGATGATTCCGGTAGCTGCCGGTGCGGCCTTGTCTTTTCAACAACAGAAAAGTGACCGGGTGGCGATCAACTTCATTGGTGAAGGTGCCACTTCCACCGGTGACTTCCATGAAGGACTCAATATTGCGTCTGTCTGGAAGCTGCCCTTCATTCTGATCATCGAAAATAACCACTGGGCGTTCTCAACCCCCACTTCCCAACAATACGCCTGTGACAACCTCGCCAGCCGAGCCATCGGCTATGGAATGGCAGGGGTCGAAGTCGACGGCAATGACCCCATTGCCATGCATCAGGTGATGCAGGAAGCAGTCCAACGCGCTCGATCCGGAGAAGGCCCCACTCTTGTGGAGGCACATGTCGGGCGTCACCGAGGTCACTCCGAGGGAGACGACTCCCTCGATCAGGTGCCAGGGGATGAACTCAGGGGATACCTTGAGAACGACCCCATGGATCTGATCGAAACCCGAATGGTGAATGGCGGGATCGTCTCGAGAGCATGGCTTGAGGAAATCCGCGAAAAATGTGCCGCTCTCATCATGGAAGTAGTCGACGAAGCCATGTCGATGCCGGAACCGGAACCGAACAGCGATCGGAGCATCCATGCCGAATGAGATGACGATCGAGGAGAATGTTCTCTACATCGAGGCCCTCTCCCATGCTCTGCGCGATGAGATGCGCCATGATCCTTCTGTCATGTTGATGGGCCAGGATATCGCCGGACATGGCGGAGCCTTCAAGATTACCAAGGGGTTCCTGGATGAGTTTGGTCCCCAGCGCGTTCGCAATACTCCCATTGCGGAGAGCGGGACGATTGGCATCGCCACCGGTGCAGCGATCCTCGGCCAACGTCCGGTGATCGAAATGCAGTTTGCAGATTTCATCTCCTGTGGCTTCAACCAGTTAGTCAATGTCGCCGCCAAGATGTACTGGCGCACAGAGTGTGCCGTTCCACTCGTCATACGCATGCCGGGTGGTGGTGGAATGGGTGCGGGTGCATTCCACTCGCAGAATGTAGAATCCTGGTTCCTGCACTCACCCGGGCTCAAGGTTGTGGCTCCGGCATTCTCCGATGATGCCTACCGATTGCTCCGGTCCGCCATCAAAGACCCCAATCCTGTCATCTACTTTGAGCACAAGTTTCTCTATCGACGTGAGCGAACAGATCTCAAAGGAACTGAAATCGGAGACCGTGTGGTTGGCGAGGCCAACGTCCGTCGCTCCGGCCAGCACTTGACCTCGATTTCATGGGGTTGGATGACCCATCGGGTTCTGGAAGCGGCAGAGATCATGGCTTCCGAAGGAGTCGAGATTGAAGTCATCGACCTTCCTGTTCTCTCCCCTCTCGATCTTGATCCGATTCTTCAATCCATCGAAAAAACAGAGCATGTGGCCATCACCCATGAAGCCACTCGTACTTGTGGATTTGGTGCGGAACTGGCCGCAAGGATCAGTGATGAAGCAATCTGGAATCTGGATGGGCCGGTCACACGGATCACCTATCCCGACAGTCCCTCCCCCTTCAACAAGAAACTTGAAGCGGATCGGATTCCTTCTGTAGACCTGATCTGTGAAGGCTGGCGTCAAGCTTTGCAATCCTGAGAACAGGCCTGATCACAGTCTTTCACTGTTGATTCAGGATTCACCATTCTCTTCCTGAAGAAGGCCATGTTTTTCCAGGCGACGATAAAGAGTACGCCTGGAAATCCCCAGTTTTTGGCATGCTTCAGTCTTATTGCCCCCCGTCTCCTCGAGGGCACGAAGAATCAACTCCCTCTCCGCCATCCCCAAAAGGTCACCCACGGGTGCCTTGGAAGTACGGGGTGCCTTTTCGACATCGAGCACCGTAGCGAGAGTTTCTTCTGAAATTTCCATGTCACCCTTGGCGACCATATGCTGAACAAGATGCCGGATCTGCCAGCCGTTCCCGGGCCAAGTCTGGGTTAAAAGTAATGCCTGAATCTCAGGTGAAATGACAGCGCTGCTTTTTTCGGCTTCCAGCAAGTGGTCCAGAATCAACAGGACATCCTCCGGCCGCTCTCTCAGGGGAGGCAGATGAATCCTGAATCCTGAAAGTCGGTAGATCAGATCATCCCTGATTTGATCCCCCGGGGTTTTGGTGCCCATCGTCGCTATGATGCGAACATCGACTTCCCGATCCACTTCACCCGCAACTCTTCTGTAGCGCCCCGCCTGCAGTACCCTCAAAAGCATCGCCTGCAAAAATGCGGGAGCCTCTTCGATGGCGTCGAGAAAAAGGGTTCCGCCAGAAGCCAATTCGAGGAGTCCCGATCTCTCCTCAACGGCATCGGTAAAGGCTCCTTTTTCATGCCCGAACAATTCCACTTCCGCCAATGATTCATTGATGGTTCCGCAGTGCAGTGTGATGAAATCTCCTTCACGCCCACTTTGCTGATGAACCATCTGGGCGAGGAGCTCTTTTCCGGTCCCACTCTCCCCTGAAATCAGTATCGGGATATCTGTGACAGTGATTTTTCCCAGTTCACCCACTTCTGATATGAGCCTCGGAGAACGGGTCACAAAGGAGCCGAATTGAACCGGGTCCTCTACCGTCAAGTTGCAAGTTTCTGCTGTTGTGGATTCAGTGTCTTCAACGACTTCGTGTTGCCGGGCTGAAAAAGGAATCGACAGAGACAGATCCTCCTCCTGCAATATCAATCGCAAGAGTTCCAGGATCCCCTCTTCGAGCGGTGTCAGTTCTTCCTTGTGGTCTTCCAGGGCGAATCTCGAATCGAGGTAAACAAAGGTCGTCGACATCGGAGCCCTCAATGGAAAAACACGAATCCAGCGAACCTTGTTTCCACTCTCCTCTTCAGCCAGAGTTCGGAATCTTCGGTCCTGATGGGTGTTCTCAAAGGTTTTGGCAGAGCCTGACTTGGACGCCATTAGCAGGGCGTGATGAGAGATATTTCCCGCAGCATTGGTGACCAGCGCTCCGCCCGAACTTTGAGAACACCACACTTGGTACTCCTGTGATTCGGTCAGAGTCAGAAGAAAGGCACGCTCTGCTGACAGCCCCGATTTAAAGAGTGTCAGCAACTTCCCCAACACTTGCGTTCTGTATCTTTTGTGGTCACCCAGTCGGGATAAAAGGTTCAGGATTTCGAGGAGATCCTCATTCATGATTTCCCACCCGACCAACAGCGATTGCGAATCTGGACTTCAAAAGTTCCCTCAATCGTCACGATCCGTTTCGCCGATGATTCGGGATACAAGGCCTTTGACGTATTGATAACCCTCAAGCCTCAGTAACCTGACGAAATCGCCCCGGGCTCTGATCCCCAACTCCTGAATATCCATATGTGTCTCACCGTCCACGACTACGCGAATCGGACGCTTTTCAAGCCCTTTACCCACCAGACGTATCTCCGTTTGTAATGGCAAAACCACTGGAAATTGGAGGGAATGGAATTGGACAGGTCGGTGAGCATTCAGAGGGGTCATCAGTATTCCGAAAACTTCCGGATGAATCACCGGTCCCCCTGCGGCGAGTGAATACGCCGTAGAACCTGCAGGGGTCGCAACGACCATTCCATCCCCGGAATAATCATTGAGACGTACCTTGTCGATAAAGACATCCAGGTGCACCGTCTGACCGGAAGCTCTCTCCAGAACGATGTCATTGACCCCGGAAGCACTGCCAGAATCTCCAGTCGTGGTCACCCACTGGGCTTCGAGAACCGGCAACCGCTGCTCGACACATTTCCCCTGAAGAATCTGCTCCACCAACTCGGAAGGATCTCTGGCCGGATTCATGAGGAACCCCACCCTTCCGAAGTTGATGCCATAAACAGGTATCGGATTGGTTCCGAGAGCTCTCAACAAAGACATCAATGCACCATCACCACCCGCGAGGATGATGAGGTCGATTCCGTCAAGTTCAGGAAGAACCGGTTTGTCCACTCGAAGCTGAATCGGATGGAGTTCAGACCGGACTCCCCTCTCTGAAAAAACGGGAATCAGTGTTTTCAGGTAGTCCAGCCCTGGGCTGTTTCCTGCATCGCCAAGAATAAGAACATTTTGGCAGCTATCCAAAGCTGGCCTTTCAATCAGATTCGCGAACCGCTGTTGAGTCGTTTCCGGTTTCCCTGATTTTCTGCTCGAAGTAGGGCACGGTCAATCTGAGACCTTCCTCCAAAGTCACCTTTGGCTCCCACTCCAATATCTCCCGTGCTCTAGAAATGTCGGGCTGGCGTACTCGCGGGTCATCTTCAGGAAGGGTTTCGTGCACCAAATCGCTGTCCGACTCCGTGGCTGCGAGCACTTTACGAGCGAAATCGACAATCGGGATTTCTGTGGGATTCCCAAGGTTGACCGGTTGGTGGGTGTTCGAGTGAAGCAGTTTCCAGACCCCCTCGACGAGATCGGAAACGTGACAAAAAGAGCGGGTCTGCGATCCATCTCCATAGATGGTGAGGGGTTCCCCGCGAATCGCCTGGCAGACAAAATTGGGCAGTGCCCGACCGTCATTGAGGCGCATTCTTGAGCCGTAGGTATTGAAGATACGAACAATTCGCGTATCGACCCCGTGCGCACGGTGGTAGGCGAGCGTCATCGCTTCGGCAAATCTCTTGGCCTCATCATAGACGCCGCGAACACCGATCGGATTCACATTACCCCAGTAACTTTCCGGTTGGGGATGGATCAGGGGGTCGCCGTAAACTTCAGAGGTGCTGGCCAGAAGAAATTTTGCTCCACTGCTTCTCGCCAATCCCAGTGCTTTATGGGTTCCCAGCGAACCGACCTTGAGAGTCTGGATGGGATAAAGTTGGTAATCGATGGGACTCGCAGGGGAAGCAAAGTGAAGAATCGCATCAAGGCTTCCGGAGTGATGAATGTATTCCGTGACATCCTGTTCAATAAATTGGAAACCCTGCTTACCGAAGAGGTGCTCGATATTTTCCAAATTTCCGGTGATGAGATTGTCCATGACAACGACTTCCCAGTCGCGATCCATGAACAACTCAGCAAGGTATGATCCAATGAAGCCGGCGCCGCCGGTGATCAAAACCCTACTTTTTGGCATCGTTGCTTCCCCTCGTTCCGATACCAAAGTATTCAAAATCATGTTTCGAAGCCAACTTCATATCCCAGATGTTGCGCCCATCAAAGATCACCGGCTCCTTGAGCAATGATCTCAGACGTTCGAAATCCGGCCCCCGATATTCATTCCACTCGGTAATCAAAAGCAGTGCAGAAGCGTCTTCTGCAGCCATGTAAGGGTCATCGCAGTATTCGATGCTGTCGCCGATGGCTTCTCGCCCCGTATGCAATGCCTCAGGGTCATGGGCGCAGACCCTGGCACCCCGCTTGACCAACTCTTCAGCAATAACGATCGAAGGAGCTTCACGCATATCGTCAGTTTTGGGTTTGAAGGCAAGCCCCCAAAAAGCAAACTTGTGACCACTCAAATCCTCTCCGAATCGTGCGACTACTTTTTCGGAAAGAACACGCTTCTGCGAATCATTGACGGAGTCCACCGCTGCCAGGATCTCCAGCTGAACCCCGTTTTCTTGCCCCAAATGTGACAAGGCTCGGATGTCTTTCGGGAAGCAAGAACCTCCATAACCCACACCGGGAAACAGGAAGTGTGGACCAATTCTTTGATCAGCGCCCATTCCCTGGCGAACCTTGGAAATATCTGCACCGACCTTCTCACTTAATCGAGACAGTTCATTCATGAATGAAATCTTGGTCGCCAGCATTGCATTCGATGCATACTTGGTCAGTTCTGCTGAAGGTGGATCCATCACCATAAGAGGTTTTCCCGTGCGTACGAACGGTGAATAGAGTTCCTTCATCGTCCGGGCGACTTCATCGGAATTAGTTCCAATGACCACCCGGTCCGGCTTCATGAAATCGTCGATGGCCGCTCCCTCTTTTAGGAATTCCGGATTTGAAACCACCTCGACTGGGTGGCCAGTCTTTTCCTGAATAATCCCTGTGACGAGCTCTGCTGTTCCAACAGGCACAGTGGATTTATTGACCACGATCTGTGGCCCCGTCATCGCTTCGGCGATTTCTCCTGCCACCACTCTGACAGCGGTCAGATCACAGGATCCATCATCGGCTTGAGGGGTCCCCACCGCGATGAAGGTAATCGTTGAAGCCGCAACTGCACTTTTCAGATCTGTTGTAAAGGAGAGCCTCTGACCCTTGACGTTACGGTCCACCAACTCTTCAAGCCCTGGCTCGTAAATCGGGATTTTTCCCGATTCCAGTTGCTCGATTTTGTGGGCATCGTTGTCAACACAGATCACCTGATTACCACTTTCGGCAAGACAGGTTCCTGTTACTAATCCGACATATCCGGTTCCCACTATTGTGATTTTCATCGACGGTCCGTCCTTGTTCAGTTTGAGCCCTCAATCAACAGGCTGGCGATTGGTGGGTTCAAAAGGATTCAATCAGGGGAAATCAGGGTCATTTTTAGCATATCGGGACTACACTTTCCCCCAGACAAATAAATGAATTGCCAAGGTCTGATGGGTTTTATTCTTTCTCGCCCTTACAATAAGGGCATGAATGAAGATGATTTCCTATCCGGCTTGGATGAGCCTGATCCCGATTCGCAGGACAATCCTGCTGAACCCCCCCATGAGCCAGAGAGTGAAAAGGTCCGCTTCAGCGACCTCCCGCTCCCTGCTGAAATCCGTGATCGCCTGCTGGAGAAGGGGTTTCTCTATCCGACTCCTATTCAGGAACTGTCGATTCCCGTTGCCCTGGAGGGGAAGGACCTGATCGGCAAAGCGGAAACCGGAACCGGAAAAACACTCGCCTTCACAGCACCCATCATGGGAAAGCTCGACCCGGAACGCGTGGGGATTCAGGCCCTGGTTCTCTGCCCCACCCGTGAGTTGGCCCAACAGGTCGAGGAAGTGGCCTCTCTTCTCGGAGAAGCGGTGGGGATTCGCGTCGCGCTCGTCGTGGGTGGAATCCATGCTGCCCAGCAGTTGATCCAACTGCGCCGAGGAGCCCAAATGGTGGTTGGCACCCCTGGCAGGGTTCTCGACTTTCTCAAAAGTGGGAAGATCCGCCTTGGGTGGGTCGAGCACGTAGTTCTCGATGAGGCGGATCGAATGCTCGACATGGGCTTCATCGATGACGTCTCGAATATCCTTGAGCACACTCCACCTGAGAGACAGACCTGCCTTTTCAGTGCCACACTTCCACCCAAGATCAAATCGCTGACACGCCGCTTCATGAGGGACCCGGAAACGATTTCGACGATCTCGGAGATGGCCACCAATCCTGAAATCGATCAGAAGTTCATTCGCTGTCAGGACCACGCCAAGAAGTACTGGGTTCACCAACTTCTCGAAGCCCATCCCGGTGAGACCTGCATCATCTTCTGTAACACCCGAAGATCTGTCATCGAGCTCGACCGAGACCTCTGGGGTCGCGGTTACCCGGCAGGATCCCTGCATGGCGACCATGATCAGGAACGCCGATTCAAGGTTCTGGAAGGCTTCAGAGATCGAAAGATTACGACACTGGTCGCGACTGACGTGGCTGCCCGGGGACTCGACGTAGAAGCGGTCGCCCGCGTCGTCAACTACGACGTGCCCGATGAGGTCGAGACTTATGTCCACCGCATCGGCAGAACCGGAAGAGCCGGAGCATTGGGCGAGTCGTACAGTCTCGTCGATCCTGCAGACAAACTTTCCTGGAATCGCATCGTCTCTGAAACCGGTTTTGACATCACGGAAGAAGAGTGGACTCCGCCAAAAGGGATTCGCCCGGATCCCCGACAGAGACGAAGAAGTGGCCCTCCCTCCCGAGGACGCCACGGTGGCCCAAGAAGCGGTGGTTCACGAAGTGGAGGACCACGAGGCGGAGGGTCGAGAAGTTCAGGCCCCCGAAGCGGTGGCTCCCGATCAGGCGGTGGCGGAAGTCGTTCCAAAGGCGGCGGCCCCCGCAAAGGATCGGGTGGTGGCGGCGGAAACAAAGGTCGTCGAAGCAGGCCTGAACGCTAAATTCTCTCTGAACATAAGGGGATTTCACGGTGGTAAAGCTGTTTTTGTGGATCTGGATTTTCATCCAACCGTTGGTCATCTCCCTCATGACCGGCTCTGTCGTCGCCCTGATTCTCCGTTTCGCTTATCCCCGGGAGGGCGGTGCACCTGAAGGCTTCGCTCCCCCCGACAATATCTATGAAATCCTCGCACTACTGGGTGGGGGATTACTCTTCGGCCTTGTCTTGGGAGTCTTCATGTCCAAACGAATCTACCACGAGTACCTTTCCCCCAATCCCGCTCTGGATTGATCTCCAGACGATCTCGATCGGACAAAAAAAGGCCCCGCGGAGTGAACTCCACGGGGCCTCTTTCATTGGCAAACGTTTCGAGTGAAACGGTCGGCTAGTACATGCCGCCCATGCCACCCATTCCGCCCATTCCGCCCATGCCCGCGGCAGCTGCAGCAGCAGCTCCGGCAGCATCGTCGGAGGAGGGAAGATCGCTGACCACAGCCTCGGTGGTCAACAGAAGGCCACCGATGGAGGCAGCGTTCTCAAGGGCAGTACGAGTGACTTTGGTCGGATCGATGATTCCGGCCTTGATCATGTCGACGTACTCAAGGTGCAGGGCATCGAAACCCTCTTCACCGTTCTTGACGCGCTCGCTGACGACGGCGCCATCGACACCGGCGTTCTCGGCGATCTGACGGATCGGAGCCTCGACAGCGCGACGAACGATGTCAACACCGATCATCTCGTCACCGACAAGCTTGACCTCGTCAAGAGCCAGGCTGGCGCGCAGCAGAGCCACTCCACCGCCCGGAACGATGCCCTCTTCGACGGCAGCGCGGGTGGCGTGAAGGGCGTCCTCGACGCGGGCCTTCTTCTCTTTCATTTCGACTTCAGTGGCAGCGCCGACGTTGATCTGGGCGACTCCACCGCTGAGCTTGGCCAGACGCTCCTGAAGCTTCTCGCGATCGTAGTCGGAGGAAGCCTTCTCCATCTCGGAGCGAATCTGGTCGATGCGGCTCTTGATGTCCTCGGAGGAACCGGCACCCTCGATGACGGTGGTGGTTTCCTTCTCGATGATCACCTTCTTGGCGCGACCCAGGAAAGAGATGTCGACGTTCTTCAGATCGATTCCAAGATCTTCGAAGATGGCACGGCCACCGGTCAGGATGGCAATGTCTTCGAGCATGGCCTTGCGACGGTCACCGAATCCCGGGGCCTTGACGGCGCAGCAGGAGAAGGTTCCACGAAGCTTGTTGACCACGAGGGTTGCCAGAGCTTCACCCTCGACGTCCTCGGCAAGCACGAGGATCGGCTTGCCGGACTGGGCGATCTTCTCAAGCAACGGCACCAGGTCCTTGATGGATCCCACCTTCTTCTCGTGGATGAGAATGTAGGGGTCTTCCAGAACACAGGCCATGTCCTCGGTGTCGGTCACGAAGTGCGGGGAAAGGTAACCCTTGTCCACCTGCATGCCCTCAACCCAGTCCACGGAAGTCTCGAGGGACTTGCCCTCTTCGACGGTGATCACACCGTCTTTGCCGACCTTCTCCATGGCGTCAGCGATGATGCCACCGATCTCTGGGTCGTTGTTGGCAGCGATGCTGCCGACCTGGGCGATCTCTTCCTTGTTCTTCACCTCGGTGGACATTTCACCGAGACGCTTGACGATGCCTTCGACAGCCTTGTGGATTCCACGCTGGATGCTGACCGGGTTGGCACCGGCAGTGACGTTGCGGAGACCTTCGTTGAAGATGGCGTTGGCAAGGACGGTTGCGGTCGTGGTGCCGTCACCGGCATTGTCGGAGGTCTTTGCAGAGACCTCTTTGACCATCTGTGCGCCCATGTTTTCAAAAGAGTCCTCGAGTTCGATTTCACGTGCCACAGACACACCGTCTTTGGTGACGGTGGGAGCACCGAAGGATTTCTCAAGAACGACGTTACGGCCCCGGGGGCCGAGCGTGACCATGACAGCTTTGGCAAGTTTCTGAACGCCGCGGCGAACGGAATCGCGAGCTTCCTGGTCAAACGCGATGCGCTTTGCGCCCATCGTGTCGGTTCCTCTCGTTTCGGGTCGCCAACATGGATCTCTTTGATCCAGCGACCGGGTTAATCAAATTGAATCAGTCCACGATGGCGAGAACGTCGTCCTCGCTCATGATCAGGAGCTCCTGACCCTCGACCTTGATCTCGGTTCCGGCGTAGGAACTGAAGATGACCACGTCGTTCTTTTTCACCTGGAAATCGGCGCGGTTGCCATCCTTGAGCAGCTTGCCGTCACCCAGAGCAACAACCTTGCCCTCGCGGGGCTTCTCTTTGGCGTTGTCCGGCAGGAAGATGCCGCCCTTGGTTTTTTCTTCGGCTTCGAGCCGCTTGACAACGATCTTGTCGTTGAGCGGGCGAAGATTCTTTTTGGACATTGGAGTCCCTCCCTTTCGCATGCCCTGAGGGCATTCAATGAACTTGATGTCTAGTTTCCGTCTTTCAGGAGGAATGTTGAGACCAAGTCCCTGACAGATCCTCTGAAGTCCTCCGGCATCACCGGCTTCGAGAGCAATCTGAATCCTCCTGCTGATTTCACTTCCTCATGTAACTCTATACTGGCTTCGCCGCTGACGAACAACGTTGGCAAAGCCCAATCCAATTCCCGACGGGCTCTTCTCAGGACTTCCACACCCGTCAAATCGGGCATGTGAACATCGAGAACCATCAGGTCAAAGGCTCCGTTCAAGCCCTTCTCAACGAGGGACGACGAACAGCTCCTCAATCTTCGCAACGCCTCTTCACCGCCACCCACCTCTTCTGTGGTAAAGCCATCGAGGTGAAGCAGTGCTGCCAGGCTGTTGCGAACTCCGGCATCGTCATCCGCCAGAAGAACTCGCCACGGTTGACCCATGGAACGCCTTTCACCTCCGGAAGCTGACCCAAACATGTCGATCTCCCTGAACTGTGAAGCGTGATCCCTGATCTGCGGGCATATCACCCCGCCGAGCGGTCCCCAAAAGGGTCATCGGACCTTGGGGCCCAAAGGTATTTGCAAGGGCTGTGCCGCTGGAAGCCCCCGCCGGGCAATATCCATAAGTGACATGTTCAAAGACACTTATAAACCCCGGATTTGAGCACTACAGAGCCTTGGTGAAAAGGACCGTGTCATATTGGCAGTCCGCTGTCAGAGGCGACACGGCCGCCTGCCACTGTGGCAGACCCCCCTTCCTGCACCCGGATCGCCTCCCGTGCGTTCAGTTCTGGGCCCCGCACTGCTGTTGACGTTTTCAGGAGTAGCGGCAACATCCTTCAGGAGGCCCACTTTTCCCTCAGAGGAGTCGCAATGTCCCACTCACCGCAGGACCCTGTTCACCTTGCTGAAGAGATCCGCGCCCTGCTCGAAGTGGCCGACTCCGACACCAAGTTGAGGGAGAGACTTCGGTCCATCCGCCCCGAAGACATCGCTTTGGTCCTCGACGACCTCACCCCCCAGCAGACATGGCGAGTTTTCTCAGTCATCGGTACCGAAGCCCAGGCGGAAGTCATCGACGACGCCGATGCCGAATCACAAGAACAGATCATCGCTCATTTGGACGGACACCTCCTGCAAAAGATTCTCGAGGAAATGCCCCCGGATGAAGCAACCGACCTTCTCAATCAACTCTCCCAGAGTCGACGACGTGAAGTCCTTGCGGGAATGGATCCCGAAACAACCGTTGAACTGCTGAGGCTGATGCAGCATGCCCCCGAGTCTGCCGGGGGAATCATGACACTCGACTACATCTCCATCGCGCAGGAAGCGACAGCGGGACAATCGCTGAAGCATCTTCAATCGCAAATCGATGCAGAAGTGGTCAACTATGTGTACGTCCTCGATGACCAGAGGACCCTCAAGGGCATCGTCTCCATTCGTGACCTTCTGGGGAGTGATCCAGATATCGCCATCCAAGACCTGATGAGCACTGAAGTCATTTCGGTTTCCGTCTCTGATGACCAGGAAGAAGTCGCGAATCTGGTTCGACGCTACGGGCTGAAGGCCATCCCTGTTGTCGATGGCGAGAATCACCTTCTCGGTGTAGCGACCATCGATGATCTGGTCCAGGTGATATCAGAAGAGGCGGACGAAGACCTGTATCGCCTTGCCGGAGCTCCTGAAAGTCACCCCAGCCAACAGAAGGTGTTGAAAAGGGCTCTGGTCAGAATTCCCTGGTTGCTGCTGCCCGTGATCAGCGGGTTCATTCTCGCATGGCTTCACCCCGTCGAAGGGGGTGGAACATTGCAGGAGATCCTGCAGTCCCCCGGTGATCGACGGTTACTCCTCGCTGCGTTCATCCCCCTCGTGATGGGCCTTGCTGGTGGTGTGGGTACACAATCAGCAACGATGGTGGTTCGGGGAATGGCCGTCGGCGACATCGGCCTCGGTCGATCAACGTTGCGCCTGTTTCGTCAGGAAGTTCTCATCGGGGTGTTGATCGCCCTCAGCATCGGATTGATCATCGGATTGGTTTTGATCGGCTTTGAGGGGCTTCAAAGTGGAGAAGTACATCTGCTCTTCCCTCTGGCTGTGACAGCAGGGATTGGACTGGGCATACTTCTGGCGAGTGCCTGTGGCACCGCCATCCCCATCATTTGTGGAAAATTCGGTCTCGATCCTGCCCTGGTCGCAGGCCCTTTTATCACCAGTTTCAACGACGTGACAGCCGCCATCACTTTCATGATGATCGCTGAGTTGATACTGAAAATGGGCTAGCTCTACAGATCCCATTCATCTTCAGTAATACCGAAGCGCTCCAGCTTGTTGTAAAGAGTCTGGCGGGGAATCTTCAGCTGTTTGGTGACTCGAGACTTGTTACCACGGTTCTGTTGCATAGCTGACAATATTACTGCCCGCTCCACCTCAGAGACGATCTCATTGAATCCTTCAATTCGTGGAATGCGAATACAAATCTCCTCTGGTGTCACAGCAAACTTCTCACTCATGAGAGCATCCGCAGTTGACCCCTGTATTACCGAAAGAATGACCTTTCTGGCAATAACACGCTTCTCACTCATCAGGTATGCCTGTTGAATCACGTTTTTAAGCTGCTGAATATTTCCGGGCCATGCGAATCCACAAAGCTCCTGCGAAGCACTCTCGGAAAATCTCTTCGAGATTCCGTGTTCTTTCCGCAGGTCAAACAGGAAACCATTAATCAATGCCTGCATATCTTCACTGCGCTCACGCAGGGGTGGCACCTCACACTGGAACCCTGACAGGCGGTAATACAAGTCCTCCCGGAAATCGCCCTGGTTGACCAGCTCCATCAAGTCCTTGCAACTGGAGGAAATGATTCGGCATTTGACCGCCACCGGATCTGAAGAACCGATAGGACGAATTTCATTCTCTTGAATGACACGAAGAAGCTTCTGCTGGACTTCCTGGGGCAACTCACTGACTTCATCGAGGAAAACAGTGCCCCCATTGGCTCTTTCAAAGAGACCTGCACGATCTTCATCGGCACCACTGAAGGCGCCTTTTTTCCAACCAAACAACTCACCTTCGACGAGGCTGGGAGTCAATGCTCCACAACTGATCATCTCGAAAGGTCTGTCCTGTTGGCTGGAATGGTCATGAATTTTTCGCGCAATGAAAGCTTTCCCTGTTCCCACTTCACCACGAATCAACAGGCTCAAATCACTGAGTCCGATCTTGGAAATCTGACTCAATACCGTTTTCATTCGTTGAGAACAGGTATTCACTCCGATCACCGATTCGGAATCCCCTGCAATCTCAAGATGCTCAATCCCTTTGGAGAGATCCATACCTGGTGAATCGAGTTGATCTTCGGCGCTTTCCAACCGACGACGCAACTCCTCGATTTTCTGTGCCTGTTTGCTGATCAGATAGATGTCTGAAATCTCCGGCTGAATCTTCTCGAGAGACTCTGCAAACCGCTGTCGGGTTTCTGCATTGGGAAGGTTGATCGATTGAAAACCGAGAACAAACACGATGGTGTCGCGGTCGGTAACAGCAAGTCGATGAACCAAACACTCTGCTTCTGGCCAAGTTTCCCGCTTGAAGTCCCCGGAAGTATTGCTGTCCGACTTGAACAGGTTCTCCACCCGATCTTCAAAACTGTCGGGAACAGAACCAACACTGGTTAACACACTCGACTTGAAAGAACTGAAACCGTTCGGAGATTCCGTATGAATCAACACGGTAAAATCTGCCGAATAGTGCTCCTGAAGACTGCCTGACAGCATTTTGCTGAATACAGCAAAACGCCTGACGTCCTCGACCGATCTGTACTCCTCCAAATTGGGGGAGAGAATTGTAGTTCGGTAATCAGCAGCCATTTTCAGCCTCCCGCAACTCCTTTGTAAGATCTCACGGCCTGCGTACTGGCCGCGAATGGGGTATTCTTCTGCAGATCCTGATCTCAAGGGTGCAGAGGGTCCCTGACGTCTATATCGATAGTCAAAACCTCCGGCTTGAGTGTATTTCGGATAATTTGTGATTGGACAAAGGAAGGTCTGAAAATGGGAAAGAGCCATGAGATTTAAATCCGGTCTTTTTCCGCCCTTTTTATCTTTCCTGTTTCTTCTTTTTTCAGCGCACACCTCGCTGGTTATCGCCGATTCCTCAATCCAACATTCCAATCAGAATTCGCTGGAAGACCCGTTCCTTTGGGTAGAAAAGTTGGGCTCTTCAGACTGGATAGAACGGGAAGAGTCCGCGGAAAAACTGCTCGAGGCTGGAGAAGCTTCCGTTGAGGCCTTGCGTACCGCCCTTACCCATCCCGATCTGGAAGTTCGTGAAAGAGTTCGCGAACTGTTGTCAGTCATCTCTCCGCTGAAAATCCGAGTTGATCTGGTGCGACTGGGTAAAGACCGGAACGCCTCCCTTGTGACCCCTTATCAATCGATCAAGTCCTGTAGTCTTGATTTCAAACCTGGTGAGACGCGGATGAATACGATCCGCACTGATCATGAAGAGAGACGCTTTCAAATCTCCTTGCGAGGCAATGAAGCCCCCTACTCTGTCGAGGTTCTATTTCATGGAACCAGCACGTCCAGCATGACAGGCCCCCCCGGTAAAAAACTGGAACTCGGCGTTCCCTGGGTGATTCTCACAGAGGACCGGGTGCAATCTGAAACGGTTCAAGGTACCGCTCAAACAGCCAGCGAGATTTCGACCTGGGTTCTTCTATTGAGTGAATCGTACGAGCTGTCTGATCCTGAGGAATCAGCAGAGAAGCGACTCATAAATGCTCTCGTCAAAAGCCTGGCCTCTGCCCCCACCCCACAGCAGATCATTGCAGCAGCACAGTGGAGTGACATTCCGGAAGAGTATTTTCGTGACAGTGAAGAATCTGCAGACCCCTGGCTGATCGCTCAAATGATTCGTGGAAATACGGATTCGATCCAACGCGCAGCAGAGATTATCGAGTTGCACATGACCGGGGAAGACCCGCTCACCACCCTCGTCATCGATGGCCTTCTTCCCTTCGCCATCGATACCGATACAGAAGGAGCCTCAGCCCTATTTCAGCAACACTGTGCGGATCTCTCCCCCTGGTCACAACACCTCTTGTGGAGTTCTCTCGACAGGAAACTTCGGGAAGGAAGTTTGTCTCAGGATCACCAGAAGCGCCTGCTCGAATCATTGATTCAACCAGGGAGCCTGGCAGTACTGCGCTGGTCAGATTCCCACATGTCTTCCATGTGGTCTTCACTGATCCGCTCAATCGACAAACAAGTTCTGAATGAGTTACTGGCCACAAACTGGGCTGAAATTATGGGGGAAGACCTCTCGCAATCGACCGGAAGAATTCCACTCTTCTTTTCAGCTCTGGGTTATATGACCAATCAGGAGCTCGAATTGAACCCCGGTTGGAAAGAGCCGATACTCGATCTGATCTCCACCCAATATGCAGAATTTGCATTGGCCATCTTGCTCGGACAGGATCGCGTCAAGCCACTCGAAAGCGATGACTGGAAATCACTGCTGGAAAAACTCGACGGTGCATTGAGGCTTGCCGACACCACCATTTCGATTCGTGTTCGCAACTCTGTCAAAAAACTGAACGAATATCAGGATCTCCCCAAAGAGCACCGGGACACATTTCTGAGGAATCTTGTTGAGGGTTTACCTGAGTTCCAGTCCAACCAGCAATCTATCATCGACCAGATACTGGTCAGAAATCTGGGCGAGCTTCCCCGAGAAAAAAATGTACGCAGGGATGAAACATGGTGGGATCGTCGTTCAGCCAAATGGAAAGAACGCCTCGTTTCGCCTGTCGAGCAAGATCCCCAAGAAGTTCGGTGGTTACAGTTAACCCTCGCGGATGTGCGGATCGATGGAACCGATATCCGTCCTCTGGGATTGCGTCGCTGGATTCTTCCTACCGATTATCGATTGCACATGATGGGAGACGACGGCCGTGATGCCTCCATCTACCTGGAGACTTCTGCCGGTGGTTCCGTACGATTTTCTGGCTCGATGCTACTAATGATCGATCGGCCCACCCTCACCCGCTGGCGAACCACATGGCGAAATTGGGTTTACCGTTTCAGCACTGCCAGACTTGGCGCAGAGAGTGCCATGGTTCGATCCAATGTTCTCTTCCAGACACTTTTGATCGCCTCAGAGGTAGAAGCACCTGAAGACGGACTCGTGAAGGAGATCCCGGTGACGTGGGAAGATCTTGACCGATACCTGGTCGAGTCTCTCAATCCGGAGTCTTCCACCGATTTCTACATGACGACAGAAGTCATTACGACCTTGCGATTGAAGGCGACCCTCCCACGGTTGATTGAATTGTGGGAAGAGAAACCCACCGTTTCTCTCGGAAGAGCATTGCTTTCACTCGGCGATGACCGTGGTAGAGAACTTCTTCGGGATACGATCATGAAGTCTCGCAATCGATTACAGAGGGATACCCAAAAAGCACTCGAAGACCTGATTGAGGTCGGCGATCCGGAAACCCTCGAATCAGTGATCAGTTGGATCGAAGACCCGGAATCCTCGACATTTTCGAGGAATGAGAGCCAGCTGCTGATGCTGATCCGCTACCTCGATGGCTGGCTGCTGAATAACCCTGATCAGCAAATTATCCCTGAGGGCCGATTGATCGGCGCCCTGATCGGGAGGACCGATAATCGAAATGGCCGAAACACCGTTATTCCTATCCTTCGCAGGCAAACCGGCCTGGATATGGGGTGGTGGGATACCTATTCGATGACCGATATGGAAGAGAGATACCAGGTCCAGGAAGAGGTTGGAGCCCTCTGGAGAGCCTGGTGGGATAAAAAATCCCCAGAATTTGAAGCCAGCCTAAAGTCTGACCCCCCCCGCGACCGATGAGTCTTCCGTAGGCAAGTTTTTCTCCTGAGGGTGCCGCGCACCACTGGAGAACTAGCGGAAGAGAAATCGATGCAAGAAACCATCCTGCTGATTTGTGAAGAGCTTCTCAATGAAGCCGAAAGACTCGCAAACAGCGATGAAATCCACACCAACCAAAACGTGGCAGGGGAACAGACTGCCGATTCCACCGGAATCGCACCTGGACCGGAGACCACCGCCGAAAAGCGGGTTCTCCTTGAGCTCCTTGATCAATGCGGAAACCAGCGCATGTTCATGGCCAAGCCCTTCTCGAAAGTCACGAAGAATCCTGAAGGGATCACAAGATGAACGCGCGCGAAGTAGGACTCGAAGCATACTTTGAAGACATCAATCGTCACTCACTGCTGACTGCGGAAGAAGAACGTGAGTTGGCCATCGAGGTGCAGAAGGGAAATCTGGAAGCCCGTGACCATATGGTCCGCTCCAACCTTCGACTGGTGGTCAGCATTGCAAAGCACTACGTCGAGCGGGGACTCCCTCTCCTCGATCTGATCGAGGAAGGAAACCTCGGCTTGCTCAAGGCAGTCGAGAGGTTCGACCCAGCAGCAGAGTGCCGCTTCAGTACTTATGGTACCTGGTGGATCAAGCAATCCATCAAGCGTGCCCTCATCGATACGGTGAAGTCTGTGCGAATCCCTTCCTACATGGTCGAAACGATTACCAAGTGGAAGAGAGCTGCTGCAGACCTTGCCATCGAGTTGGGACGTCCGCCGATGTTCCACGAGATTGCTGAGCGCATGGAGATCCCTCTGGAGAAGACCGAAATCATCCAGAATGCTCTTCATGTTGCAGATTCTGCCAATCAGACCATCTCCATCGAAAACTCATGGACGATTTCCGACATTATCGAGGACCCGTCCCAGACCCAGCCACACACCTCGCTGGAGAAGAAGATTCAGATCGACATGATCAAGGATCTGCTGAGTCATCTGGATGAGCGTGAGCGCAAGATTGTCCGCATGCGCTACGGTCTCGACAACGGTGAACCGATGACCCTCAAAGAGATCGGTCAGCGGATCAAACTTTCCCGCGAGCGAGTTCGTCAGATTGAAAACGACGCCCTTGCACGATTGCAGGAACTGGTTGCCGAAGGCTTGATCCAGAAGCCGGAAATCTACGACGAACAGTTTGACGAACAGTACGAAGAAACTGTTAGCTGAAGACTGTCGCTTCCCCAAAGAACCCTGTTGTTATAAACTCCCGTCCAACACGCTCCTCTCTCCCCCCGAGGAGATTTTGGACGGGAGTTTTTTATGACCGATTCTCAAGATCCTGTTCTGGACAGAATCGATTCCCTGATTGCAACAGTTCCTGATTTCCCCAAACCGGGGATTCAATTCAAGGACATCACCCCCCTACTCGCCTCTTCAGAAGTCTTTGCTGAAACGGTAGAACTTCTCGCAGAGAAGAGTCGCCCCCTGGGCGCAGACCTGATTGCCGCACCGGAGTCACGGGGATTTCTCTTTGGATTGCCTGTCGCCCAAGCCCTCGGCATCGGTTTCATTCCCATTCGAAAACCCGGAAAACTGCCGGGTGAAACAATTTCGGTGGAGTATGAACTGGAATATGGAACTGACACCGTCGAAATGAGAGCCGGTGCCATCCAACCAGGACAAAAGGTTTTACTGATCGATGATGTTCTGGCAACTGGAGGAACGATTGCAGCCTGCGAGAAACTCACGGAAAAACAGGGCGGCGTCGTGATCGGAGCGGGATTCCTGATGGAACTCTCATTCCTAAATGGCAGAAATCTCATCCCCGACTGCGAAGTCTTCAGTCTATTGGAGATTCAGGATTAATCCTTCCACCGCAAAAAAACTGGTCTTGGTTGCTTCCGAAGAGTGTCAAAGGGCTGCGCAAAAGTTGCGCAAACCCGGTCTTCCCAAGCTCTTTTACCTCTCATACCTCATTCGTGATCATGAGTTCTTCAACGTAGAGGCTCGCTTCGGTGCCCTTTACAAGGAGGATCACTACTCGCGAAGAAACTGTCTCACGGATGCCCACGTAGGATCTTTCCGTAAAGACCAGATCAGTGAAGGTGGACTCGAGGAAAACTCGAAGGAAGAAGAGTCTTACAGTTATCTGGGTTTACCGATTCATGATCGCAAGGAAGCACTTCGTATCGGTCTCTGGCGCCTGACAGATGCCAAATATCGTGAAGCAGAGGAAGCCTACTTCCGACGCAAGGCCCATGAACTGACCTACCTCAACTTGCACCCGGAACTTCATGACTGGGAGAAGCGTAAACCAGTGGTCGATTTGGCTCCTGGTTCACTGCCGGCCATCGACCGGGAGCATTGGTCCCGTTATGTCGAAAAGGCCAGTGCCACTGCCAGAAACCATCCCGGGATCAAAAACAGTCATGTTTCCCTTCAGGTCAAACACCAGACACGGCTCTTCGTCAATTCCGATGGTTCACAAATCGCTGAAAGCCAGGCTTTCTGGCAGCTGGAGGCTTACCTGTGGCATCTCAGCGAAAAGGGAGATGGAATCCCGTGGACCATCAGCCACTTCGTCAACGATCCCGCTGAACTTCCTGATCTCAAACAGATCCGCAGAGAGATTCGGTCTGCAGCTCAACTGCTGGAAAAAGTCGCTGCTGCTCCGCGCTTCCACTCTTACTCGGGCCCCGTACTTCTCGACCCCATCCCCGCAGGCCTGCTAATCCATGAAGCGATGGGGCACCGCCTTGAAGGGAACCGCCTTCGGTCAGGTGGAGAAGCCCGTACCTTTGCCGACTCCCTCGGCAAGACCGTTCTTCCCCAGTTCCTGTCACTCTCTGACCACCCACAGGATTCCCATCTTGAATTGCCGAGTGGCGAAACCCGCTCATTGGTGGGTCATTACCGATTCGACGATGAGGGCACACCTTCTGCGACTGCTGACTTGATCTCAGGAGGCAAGTTGAAAGGATTCCTGACCAGTCGGGTTCCCATCGAACGCCGACACTCTTCAAACGGACATGCCCGTTCCAGTCACCATGAACGAGCGATCAGTCGTATGGGCGTCACCCACCTCGAGTCGGAACACACGGCGACTTCCCGGGAGTTGAAGGCGAAGCTCCTCGAAGAAGTAAAACGACAAAATCTCCCTTACGGCATTCGCATCCTGAATGCCTCTTCAGGTGAAACCACAACTGACGCCTACGATTTCCAGGCTTTCCTCGGCGAAATCAATCTTGCCGCGAGGGTCTTTCCGGATGGCAGGGAAGAACTGATTCGGGGAGTCAACTTTGTCGGAACCCCCCTGAACGCCGTGCAGGGAATCATCGCTGCCGGCGATGATCCTGTGATCGACAATGCCTGGTGTGGAGCCGAAAGCGGCATGGTCCCGGTTTCAACCATCAGCCCGTCCTTGCTGATCCGAAACCTGGAACTTCAGAGCAAGGCAGATACGCCTTACACCCAATACTTCTATCCGATGCCGTAATCCCAGATATATCGAGCCTGCTGATCAGGGAATTACTGAAGCTGGTCGGCGATCTCCGGAAGCAGTGAACGGGAGATCTGGCTCATCAGCGCCTTGTTGGATCCTTCGCCAACCCGGGTGACAAACAGATCCGCAGCGTGACGGGCGAGGCCGAACTCATCGAGACAGGCCACTCCTCCACACACTTCCATGGCGTCCTGAACCAACTCGGACGCAACACGACTGCAATCAATTTTGACTTTTGCAGCCTGCTCCCGATCCAGTGATCCCTGATCGTAACGGTGGACCAATTGGATCAACCAGCTGAGATTACGCTCGAGGGCAAGATCCATTTCCAGAACCACATCCTGGACTCGCTGGAAACGGCCGATGGCCCCACCAAACTGCTCCCGCTCCTGCACATACTGGCGGGTTTTATCGAGGGCGAATGCGAGCGACCCCAGAGCAATGGCAGCGACAAACAGACGGCCGCCATTGAGGGTGGTCACCATGACTCGGAAGCCACCATTGACCTCACCCAGAATCTCATCTTCGCTGACCTCGACGGAATCGAATGCAATCGAGCCGGTGGAGGAAAGGGGCCAGACGGTTTTGCCTTCCATTTCCTGATAAGCCACACCTGCACGGTCACGGGGGACAATAAAGCAGGTACTGCGATGACCATTGCGCCCCTCTGGATCGGTCAAGGCGTGAACCACGACATGGCTGGCCCAGGCAGCATTGGTGCTCCAGCACTTTTCACCGCGAAGCACATATCCGTTGTCGGTCTTTTCAGCCACAACTTGGGGATTGGCCGCGTCGGAACCACGCCCCGGCTCTGAAAGTCCAAAAGCAAACATGCGCCGGCCTGCAGCCAAATCTTCCAGGTGCTCCGCTTTTTGATCCGCAGATCCGAATCGCAACAACGGATTGATACCGAGTGAAACTGCCGCACCGGGAGTAATGGCGACGGAAGGACTCCAATAGGAGAGCGCAAGGCCCGCAAGAACGAGATCGATCATCTCACCGTCTTGCCCCCCATACTCTTCCGGGATCGGCAGCCCAAAGATGCCCATCTCTCCCAGCTGCTCGATCAAATGATCGGGAACCAGCTGTTTGTCCCGTTCCCACTGGAGCAGGTGAGGAGCGACCTCATTGGCTGCAAATCGGGAAATCTGATCAAAGAGAGAAAATCTCTCTTCATCCACCAGAGGCTTGAGGTGTTTATCGAGGCGGTTCACGGCGATTCCATCCTTCTGAAGGGCTTTCCCGTATCGGGATATGTTGTAACCCAAGACCGGCCTCTTCACAGGGGGTCTTGGTGGGGATTATCGACAATTCAGCGGGAATTGAACCCCTGCCCGCTCCCTGAAATCCTGCCCACTCCCTTCACTCGGGAGTATCCTGAAGTCATGACGATTCACATTTCTGTCCTGCTTTTGATCGCTCCATGGATCGGCTTGAACCCGAGCGGTGAACCGACGTACGTTGGAAGCCAGACCTGCATGGGATGCCACCAGCAGGAGCACTCCTCCTGGCTGACCTCCCACCACGCAAAGGCCATGCTCACCCCTGATGAAAAGGGTGCAGTGGCATCCTTCAAGGGACAGGAGGTCAAGGCCGCAGGGCTGATCTCCCGCTTCATCGAAATTGCCGGAGTCCCCCATGTCGAAGTGGAGGATTCGTCAGGAAAAATCCAAAAACCGGTGAAGTACTTTTTTGGAATCGAACCTTGCCAGCAAGTTCTGATTGAAGAGGAACCGGGCAAGCTTCAGAGCTACCCCATCGCCTGGTCCACTGGAAGTGGTGCAAAACCGGAGGGATGGTATCCCCTCTTTCCGGGTGAGAAGACTCCACCCGGAGATCCTCTTCACTGGACCGGCTCTCTGAACAACTGGAATCATATGTGTGCTGAGTGCCACTCTACGGGTGTCAGCAAAAACTATGATGCCAGCACACAGCAATTCAAGACACGCTATGAGGAGATCGATGTGGCGTGTGAAGCATGTCATGGGCCTGGCAGCCACCATCTTGATTGGGCTCAATCGGTGAGAGGATTGTCGAAAGAAGACGATCAACCACCTCCCCCTCCAAACTTCGGCTTCTCGTTTTCTCTTTCCAGTGGCAAGCGACAATGGGTGCGTGCAGAAGGAGAAAAGGTCGCCACTCGTAATCCTGAACTTCCCCACTCACTGGAGCAGGAAACCTGTGCCCGCTGTCACTCGCGGAGAACCGCTCTCGTGGATGGATCGATTCCGGGAAAAGCACTTTCCCAGACTCACCAACTGTCTCTTCTGGAGGAGGGTCTCTACCACGCCGACGGTCAGATTCTCGACGAAGTGTATGTCCACGGGTCCTTCCTTCAGAGCCGCATGCACCAGAAGGGGGTCACCTGTACCGATTGCCATGACCCCCACTCCGGAGAGCTGTATTTGCAGGGAAACGCACTCTGCATCGGCTGCCATGAACCCGCCCGCTACGACAGTCTCTCGCACACCCACCACACAGCGGGTAC
>JACETR010000090.1 GCA_013911165.1 Planctomycetota bacterium
CCCGGGTTTCGGCCAAGTCGGGATCACCAACGATAGCGACGACCGGGGTTCCCCTTGAAACAGACTGAACCGCCAGCAGCAACTCTGCCGCCCCCATTGGATAGGGCCCCACTCGCGCCAACGACGCCGTCACCAAATGTAGAGCCATTTCTTCATGGTTCGCATATCCGGTAAGCTCATACATACGCAACAGATTGCGAGCCATCGTCGCATTTCCGGAGGGCAATGCTCCATCAAAGTAGTCTCGACGTCGATCGACCACGAGTTGGATACCTTTGGGAGCTTCGTGGAAACCATGCCCATCATCGAGGGGGCCAAACTCCTGCTGAACAAGATTCACGGCAACCTCTGCTGATTGAAGGAATCCGGAATCGTAGGTCGCTTCATACAAATCAAGACAGCATTTCACCCAGAGCGCAGCATCCTGAAGGGTGGCAGCGTTTCCTGCGATTCTGCTACGGCTTCCATCTGAGTCGACAAAGTGATCGACTCGCCTGAGAAAGCCGTCTTTTGTGACCATCGCTGCGGCCACCGCAGAGTGGGCTCTCTTGGCCTCATCCGCAAACCGGGTCTCACCCAGAATCGCGGCGCCTCGGGCAAGTCCTGAAATCGAAAGGGCGTTCCAGCCAAGAATGACCTTGTCATCCCGTTTGGGAGCAACCCGTGAATCTCTTGCTTCAAGGAGTTGCGCAATTCCCCCCTCGACTTGTTTGCGTAACTCGTTCACCGAAACCCCGGAGGATTCTGAAAGGGCTTCAAAGGTCACCGCCTGACGGGGAACACTGGCCTCGAGTTCTTCAAAATTCCCATCTTCGGAAATCCCCAGATATTCACAGACGTACTTTGCAACCTCCGCAGGCAACAACTCATTCACCTGATCAGGAGTCCAGACGTAATAAGATCCTTCCACCCCACCGGAGTCGGCGTCCCAGGAACTGGCGAAGCTGCCATCCTCCAGTTGGAACTGTTTCAGCATTGCATCGAGTACATTTTTTCCGGTCTCCAGCAAATCGCTTTCACCGGTCATGCGACCCACTTCAAGATAACTTTCTGCCAACGAGCCCTGGTTGTAGAGCATCTTTTCGAAATGAGGGACCTGCCATGCGGCATCCACACTGTATCGATGGAATCCGCCTCCTACCTGATCGAGAATTCCTCCGCGCGCCATTTCTCGAAGCACTGCCAGAGAGCGATTGACGGTGGGTATGTCCTGCGTGGACAAACCTTCACCTGCAAGAAACTCCAGAAATCTCGGTGCAGGAAATCTCGGAGCCTGTCCGAAACCCGCGGGGTTGGCGGTGTAGGAGGCAGAGGCGGTCTGGACCCCTCCTGAGAGGAAAAGGTCCAGGGTCTGACCATCATGAACCCTGTTTTCCCGGCCCTCCAGGTGTTCGATCAGTCCCTCTGCACTCTCCTGCATGCGGGCTCGGTCTTCGCGCCAGGCTTTCTCAATCGAAGAGATCAGCTCCAGAAAACCGGGCCGGTTGAAACGCTGACGCGGTGGGAAGTAGGTTCCTCCATAAAATGGCTTCCCATCCGGCAACAAGAATGCAGAGAGTGGCCAACCCCCTCCTCCTGTCATCGCTCTCACCGCATCCATGTAAACCTCGTCCACATGAGGTTGATCTTCACGATCCACCTTGATGGAAATGAAATGTGCATTCAGAAAATCGGCAATCGCAGGATCTGAAAAAGACTCCCGGCGCATCACATGACACCAGTGGCAACTGGAATAGCCAATCGACAAAAACACCGGGCGATCAAGAGTTTGGGCGGCCTCAAACGCCTCATTACCCCAAGTCCACCACTCCACTGGATTTTCGGCATGTTCTCTCAAATAGGCACTCGGACTGTCCCTCAATCTCCAACCACCAGTTTGGGGATCGCCACCCGATTCGCCATCGAGTCCCATTGCATAAAGTGTCGTCATCATGATCAGGACCATCTTTCATCCCGCCCGAGTCAGCAGTTATCCGAGGTCATATTGTTAAAGGAGCAGTTTATCCCTAGCACCGATTGAGGAACACTCACGGGGCTGATTCATCTGCGAATCCTTGACTGACCAACAAAAAAAGCCCCCCCGGATTACCGGAGGGGCTTCCAACTTCAACAGATCCAACCTGATCAGGCAGGAATCTGCTCCTTGTTGGCAGTGAAGACGTTCGAGAAGAACGCTCCAAAGAAGGAGGCGATTCCGACTGCAGTGAACAGATCCATGTCTGCCACCACTTTGTTGACCAGGAAGTAGGCCACACATCCCACCACTGCACCGATGAGTCCGCAGATTACGGAGTTCGTCCAGTTCCCCATGATTCCCTCGATCCCTGCCCGGGACACCGCGGCGACCGTGCCCGAACGCCCATACGGTAATCAAATCATGAATTTCTTGTCAAATGGAAGCGTCAATTGGCCAATAAGCCGCATTTATGAGGGGTTCAGGAATTTCTGTCCTTCCCACCCTGATCCCCGGATTGAACCTTCCTGAGGATTTTTCAGGCGGTAGTCGGGCCGAGTTACCCGAAGTCATTTTCGGAAAGAGGTCCCATGTCCTCCAGCACCCCCAAACCCAAAGTGCTCGCCGCACACCTGATCAGCCTCATGCTTCTCGGTCTGTTCACCTTCAGTTCTGTCAACGCCCAGGAACATATGGCCAATTTTGGAACGAGCAACTTTGAGTTGTCGATGGAAATGATCCCCACCACCGACGGCAACTACGTCACGGTTTCTCCCATCATGAACTTCAATGTCACCAATGCAGGACTCGGGATCAAAATCTATCTGTCCAAAGTCGACGAGAACAGCAACGTCATCTGGTCTCGAAAAATCGGTCAGTTTCCATCCATCAATCAGTTTCCGATTTCTGTTACCGAGGTAGTTGATGACTCCGGAAGCTCGATCGGCTATGCCATTACAGGAATCAACATTCAGGCAGCCACTCCTGATCCCATTTTTGTGATCACCACCGATACCAACGGTCATGTTCTCGCAACCAGAACCTATGGTGGAAACCTGCCGATTGCAGGGGCGAACCTCACCCCCGTTACCGGAGTCGGAAACAAGATCATTCAGGACCACCAGGGGAATCTGGTTGTCGTGGGATCACTCCGGTTTGCTGGAAACATTGGAGTCGTACCCTTCATCCTGAATACCCAGCCCAACCTGAATCTCAACTACATGCGTCTCTATCACGACCTCCGTTATCTCACAAACGGCTTCGGTATCGGCTCCATGGCCGGCTTTGACGATATCGTTGCCATTCCTGCCATGGAGGACCCCCAAACCGGGGAGTTTGTCCCCGACGGCTACCTGATCACAGGTGGAACCCGTCAGGTTGGCGTCCCCGGTTCCGCAGAAACTCTCGTCGTCCGCACAGACCCCGGTGGCCATGTCCTCAAAAGTGGAATCTACGGCCCCACCTTCGCAGACTCCAAGGGTCGCGGAATCGAGCTGGCCTCGAATGGCCTGGTGAAAGTGGTCAGCCACGTCAAAGAAGCGACCGGTGCCCCACTCTCAACCCAGATCTTCACTCTGACTCCCGCTTCACTGATTCTCCTTCAGCAGGATCGCTACCACGGATTCATTTCCCATGGGGATATCCGGGAAACCAATAATGGCGAGTTCATTCTTGCCGGTCGCGGCGCATTTGATCGCGATGGTGCGGTTCTGCGTGTCGAACCCAATGGCAACATTGTCTTCTTCTACGGATACGGTTCGAACCACGTTGAGATCCTCACGGATGTTCACGAGTTGTACGACGGTACCCTTTACGCCAGCGGAGTTACGACGACGTGGTGCCAGGGTCCGGCGGACGAATATCTGGTCAGAACCAAAGATGACGGAACCCTTCCCGGTTGCCCTGTTCTTTCACTGAACATCGACCGGTCAACTCCTCAGGAACCGATGAGAGATACCGACTGGGAGAGTGTGAATGTCACTCTGGTCAACGCCCACGAAATCGTGGACGTCACCCCCGATACGGTCAAGAAGCAGATTTGTCCCGGGCTCGTTCCAGTTCCCTTCCCCTGGGACTGGTTCCGCAGAGGTGATTTCACCCGTGATCAGGAGATCAATGTGGCTGATGCCATCGGCAGCCTGTCCAAACTCTTCAGCAATGGACCCGAGTCGGTCCCCGCAAATGCTGCGGACGCCAACGCAGACGGTAATCATGACATTGGAGACGTGATCTACACCCTGAGTTACCTCTTCAGTGGAGGCGCAGCTCCGGCAGCCCCCTTCACCCAGGTCGGTCCGGACCCAGAGCATGACCAGCCGAACATCTTCAGCGTGGAAGAGTTCTTCCAATACTACAACCAGAACTTCCGCATGGACGAAGCGGGATTCCACCTGAACTTTGATCTCGAAATCTAGAGGCACCCCACACAAAAAAAGGCCCCGTCGGTGTTCACCGACGGGGCCTTTCTTTTGGGTAGCGATCATGAGCCGGAAGAACCGGACTCCTGAACCGCTTCCGCAGAGACTCCGTTTTCCCTCGAATCTCCGGAGAAGATCCTGGTCATCGCTTCTTTCCTGTAATCGAAGATCCTTGCCAACTCTGATTTGACGTAGATGGCATGGGCCATCGATCCGAGAGGGCCGAATGGCAGGGTATATGTCACCCTGTCGAAGAAATGGACTCCCCCCTCAACCTCTTTGATTTCATGGTAGTGATACCAAAGGCTGTAAGGGCCTATACGCTGCTCATCCACAAAGGAATGCCGATCCTTGATGTGCTTGATCTCCGTCAACCATCTTTGAGATCCGATCAGCGGAATTCCGACCCGATACTCAATCAACAGACCGTCGTACATCACCTCCGGGACATCCGTCAGAATCGAAAACGACATGTCATCCGGTGTGATGACATCGAGGTTTCTTGGAGTACTGATGAACTCCCAGGCTGTATCGAGATCAGTCGGCAAAGTCAGCGATCTCTCAAGATTATGGATCTTTGGCATGTCGTCCTCCGAAATGTGGCAGTGTCTGTCTTCTTCAGGATACCTGTGTCCATTATCTGTCGCTGTCGACAAATTGCCTGATCTTCGGGGTCGTGAATCGGTGATTTCGCCCTTAAATTACGTCCTTCAGGTCTACTTTTCCGTTTCAAAGACGACCAGGGAGTCATTCATGAGTTTACTCAGTAGTTCACAGAATCAGGGTGTCGAAGCCCCGGGGTACCTCGCAATCCTCCTCTTCCTGACGATGATCATCGGCTCAACCACCACTGCTGGTGCCCAAGTGGAAAAGAGTCCACCCCAAGAACCAGAAGCGCCCCCCGCCCCAGAAAAGGTACAGACCCAAAAAGTTCTGTTCATCGGTAACAGTTTCACCTTCTGGCGAGGAGGTCTCGATCAACATCTGAAAATCCTCTCCCAATCGATGTCCCCTGAACTGGGATACGAAACCAAAGCCGTCACCCGGGGTGGAGCATCGCTGGAAGTGATGTGGAAGCGGACTTCTGCGGCCGAGGAGATCCGCAAGGGAAAGTACGATGTGGTCATTCTTCAGGAAGACATCCCGGAGACGACCGTTGAATCTTTTCAGACCTACTCAAAGAAGTTTGTCGATCTGGTCCGGGAATCCGGTGCCCGTCCCATTCTCTTCATGGCGTGGGATTACCAGAGATTGAACTGGATCTCGATGAAGGAAATCGCAGAGGCACACTTCCGCGTGGGTAAATCCCTGAAGGTGGAAGTCGCTCCGGTCGGATTTGCCTGGGCCCTCTGCAAGGAGCGACAGCCTGCACTGAATCTCTACACCCGGGATGCGGAACACCCCAGCGTGGCGGGGATGTATCTGTCCCTGCTCGTCATTGAATCGACGATCTCCGGAAAGAGCCCCCTCACCCGTGCCCCCAAAAAACTGGAGATTCCAGGATTGCAGCAACTCAATGAAAAGGGCCGAAACTTTCTTCGCGAAGTGGCGCGGGATGCCCTTGCAGAGTGGAAAAAGAAGAACTGAAGAACCCGGTCAGTCGATTTCGTAAATCAGGAGATCGCAGGGAAGATCCCCATTGGGGATCGGAATCCTGTTGGCCGGCTTCACCTTCATGGCTTCTTCAATCGCGCGACTGCCTGCCAGCAGGGCAATTCGCCAACCGTGCAGTTTCCGAAACACGGCTCCCATCCGATCGAGGAAATCAGGGGTTGCTGCCAAACGCTTGCCATACGGTGGATTGCTGACGAGGGTCATCACCGGACCATCCGCCTGCAGATCAAAGACTGACTGCTCCTTGAAAGAGAGCCGAACCCCGGCCTTGCGGGCATTCCCCCTGGCAATGTCGAGCACCTCTCCGTCCACATCCCGCGCAATCACCGAAGGCCTCTGCCCCCTTGCCGCCCCTCTGAGTTCGCCCTTCATCAACCGGAGCTGATTCTCAGAGTCCTCATCGAAACTGGCCCACCGCTGAAATCCGAATGTGGGGCGGGCCAGTCCGGGAGCCAGCCCCTGAGCCCATTGAGCCGCTTCGATGGCGATGGTTCCGGAGCCACACATGGGATCGATCAGGGGAGACTGGCGATCCCAGCCCGACATTCGCAACATGGCGGCCGCGAGGTTTTCCCTCAGGGGAGCTTCCCCCGATTCCGCCCGATAGCCGCGCAGATGTAACGGTTGACCGGAGAGGTCGAGGTAGATTTTAAGTTTGTCATTGGCGAGATACACGAAGACGCGGACATCGGCATCATCCCGATCGATGGAGGGACGATCCCCCCAACGCTCACGGATCTGATCGACGATGGCATCCTTGGCACGAAGTGCCACAAATCCGCTGTGATTCAATTGGCTGCCCACCGTCACACATTGGACGGACAGGGTTTTCTCCGCGTTCAAATACAGATCCCAGTCAACCGCCTGGACCTCGCGGTACAACTCGTCTGCATTGGTCGCCATGCCTCGCCCCATCAGCACCATGATTCTCTGGGCGATCCGACTTTCGAGGCAGGCACGCCAACCCTCACTCCAGTCTCCCCGAAAGGGGATCCCGCCCCGATTCAGACGAACACTTTGGAAGCCCAGCTCCCGCAGTTCATCGCAGAGTGCGCTCTCCGTGTTTTTACTGGCGGAGGCAAAGAATTCGAGGGTCAACGCTTCTCTTCCTTCTCTTCCGCAAGGGGCCAGTCTGTCAGGCCTTCCGCCCCTCCAAGATAAAACGACTTTCGATCCCAGGGGGTCAACGGCAAGTCTTCACGAAGACGCCTGCGCAGATCCGGGTTGGAGATGAAATCGCGGCCAAACATGACCGCATCGCATTTTCCAGAATCGAGGGCTTCCCTTGCGGTTTCCCGGGTGTAACCTCCCCCGGCCACATAGAGCCCCCGCTCCTTGCCATCAAATGCCTCTCGAATGCGGGCGCAGATCCGGTCGAGGCCCTCTTCACGAACCCCGACGGAAAAACTCTCCACCACGTCGATGAAAGCGATCTTCATTTCGGCCAGGCGATCCGCCAGAGTTCCGTAGGTCTCCAGCATGTTGTGATCATGCCGCTGCCCGTCCGCCTCTCCTCCAATCGGGGAGATCCGGTAGCCGGTTCTGTCAGAACCCACTTCACGGACCACCGCTTCGGCGACTTCCAGGGAGAATCTCATTCTCCCTTCGAGTGATCCGCCATACCCATCGGTTCGATCGTTGATGCCTGAACGTAAAAACTGCTCCAGCAGATATCCGTTGGCCCCATGAATTTCGACGCCATCAAAACCCGCCTCCATGCAACGCGCCGCTGCCAATCGGAACTCCTCGACGACAGCAGGAATTTCTGACTCCAGCAAAGCACGTGGATCTGAAACCGCCTTTCGTGTTCCATCCGCATCGATGTAGGTTTTTCCCCCACCATTCACGGCGGTTGCCGAGACGGGGGGTTGACCTTCCGGTTGCAGGCTGACATGGCTGACTCTGCCCACATGCCACAGTTGGCAAAAAATCTTCCCACCCACAGCGTGCACGGCCTGGGTCACTTTTTTCCAACCGGTCACCTGTTCCGGAGTGTGAATGCCGGGGGTGGCAAAATAACCATGCCCAGCGGGTGTGACCGGAGTGGCCTCGGAGAGAATCACCACCGCACCATTTTCGGGGTGAGCCCTCTGGGCGTAGTACTCCGCATGGAGTTCAGTGGGCAGATTGCCCGGCTGGGAAGCCCTCGAACGGGTCAGCGGAGCCATCCAGATCGGCCAGAAATCTTCATGGATTGCAGATTTGAACAAGATTCTTTCCCTTCAAGGCTCCCAGATTACCTCAAAATGGCCCTCAATGGCCTCAATGGCCTCAATGGCCCAACCCGCCCTCTTTGCAAAATCCTTATTCAAAACAAGCCGCAACCCTTATATCGCTTACCTAACCCTCAATCCATCTTCACAAACGCCCATTTCCTGGACGTTTTTTGGAGAAGTTTTTAAAGCAAGACACCTAATAGGGGGAAATCGACATGCCGTGTCAACTTCGATCACTTTTTGTTTTCATGCTGATTGTTACTTCAACTCTGCTGTTCACTCAGC
>JACETR010000091.1 GCA_013911165.1 Planctomycetota bacterium
GAGAGGGAGAGTTTTCCAAAGCCCGTGAAGCGTTGATCGAAGCGGAGAAACAGGCGGAAGGCCCCGCTGAAAAAGAACGTCGATTGGATCTGATTCTGCGGATTGCCCGCCTGGATGCCCGTCTTCGCGAGTGGGCAAGAGCAGGGGAAAGCTACGGCAGGTTGATCGATCTGGTTGAGGCTGAAGGTCGCGGTGCGTTCATTCTCGAGGCCATCGAAGTCCTGCGCCGCACTGGAGGCCCGGAAGGCGCATTTGAATTCCTGCTGCGTCAGCAGGAAGAAGGAGTGACTCATCCTGCCCTCAAGTCTCAACTGGGAGCATTGGCGGATCAGGCTGGCAGGGTGGATGCAGCCATCATCTGGTACAACAGGGCTTTGAAAGATGGCGACCCCTTGTCGCCGGAGCGTCGAAAGCAACTGGAGGAACGTGTGTTGATATTGCAATCCGGGGGGGACCCCTCCCAACCGGAGAGTCGAAATCCATGAACCAGATCCATCGATTGGCGATGATCGGCGCTGCCCTGATGATGTTTCAGGTGCTGGTGGCGAGAGAGCTGGCGACAGTCTTTGGCAACACCCTGAATGGCGTGACCCTCGCCATGAATCTGGGTTTGCTGGGCCTGGCTGCTGGATTGATTCTGGTGACGGTTCAGCAGGAGCGCCGATCAGGGTCTTCCCATTGGTGTCGGATCGCCTTGCTGGGGATGATCCCTGCAGGTTTGTGGACCGTTTACCTCTTGCCGATCCTGATTGATGGCAGCCGGCTCTACAGTTCAGCGCCTTTAAGGTTACTGCTTTCGTTGCCTCTTCTTTGTGGAGCGATTCCATTGGGTGCAGCGATCACTGCCGCCTTCAATGCTTCCAGAGAACAGGTTCAGCAGAGAACCTCCCATGGTGTCAGTGCTCTCGATCTGGGCAGTGCTGTGGGGGCAGTGATCACTCCGCTTCTTCTTTTACCCGAGTTGGGGGAAGTCGGCTCATTGACGATCGCTCTCCTGTTACTGCTCTGGTGTTGCCGTCAGGAAGATGTCGAGGGACGTGTTCCCTCTGAGCTGGCTGAGGAAGATTCTCCTGTCCAGCGAGGGGATATCCTGCTGACGCTGTGGATCGGTTTGACCACGATGGCTCTGCAGTTGGGCTGGATTCGAGCACTCGGCGAAGTTTTTGGCTCGACGTTGACCATCTTTGGATTGACGACTGCAGCGATCCTCCTTGGTGGTGCGGCCGGTGCCCAGGCGATGCCTGCCATGCGCCTTAAAGTGGGAGCCGAACGGGTGAAGCGATTTGCCTGGGGGCTCTGGTTGATCGCACAGGGTTTTTCATTGCTTCTCCTTTCCGTTTCTCCGTTTGTCTTTTTGGCCATGGTCCAGTGGTTCAGTGTCGAAGGGGTCTCCGGAGTTCGCTGGGGAGAAGCCCTGCTGATTCTGGCTGTTGTCGGCTTGCCCTCATTCTGTGTGGGAATCATCGTTCCAGCCCTGATGTTGAATCATGGTGAAAGTGGCCGACTGGATCGGGGGGCAGGAGTTCTGCAGGGCGCCCAACTGGTCGGAGGCATCGCAGGGTTATGGTTGGCTGCCAGTTGGATTCTTCCGGAGTATGGAACCCTGGGTCTCTTTGCGGCCTGTGGATTCCTGACCTTTGCGGGGGGCGTACCGTTGCTGCGGAGAAGCTCACACGGCACCACCGCCGGTGCTTTTCTTTGCGGAGGCTTACTTCTCGCTGCGGCGAGCAAGTATTGGGATGAAGCACTGATGGCTTCCGGTGTTTTTCAATGGGATCGGGGTGAGATCGCCAGAGGGGAAGCATTACCGGCGTGGCAAGCGCGAGAGGTTACGGGGATTTTCCCGGGACAGTTCGGCAACGTGTTGATCGAAAAAGACCCGGCTCAAAATACGGCTTATCTGAGAGTGGGAGGGCGGATAGAAGGCAGTGTGGCCATCGATCCTGCCCAGCCAAGTCTCGCGGACCTTCCTACGGAGGTTCTTCTTGGAGTCCTTCCGGCTCATGCAGGACCGGGTGAAGGACGGCTTCTGGTGGTCGGACTTGGTGGAGGAACGACGGTGGCTTCGGCAGTCAAGACCTGGGACGGGGAAATGGTCGTCCTTGAGATCGAACCGGCGGTCAAGACAGCGTTACTCTCAGATCAGGGGGCCGACAGTTTTCCCATCGAAAATGATGCGCTCAGGGGGCGAGGTGCACCCCAATTGGTTCTGGAAGATGCCCGATCCTATCTGGTTCAGAACAATCGGCTGTGGGATGCCATCGTGGTCCAGCCTTCTGAACCGTGGTTACCCTGGTCGACTCCCCTGTTTACCCCTGATTTTCACCGTTTGCTGGCTGAGCGCAGAGCACCCGGTGGCGTTGTGATTCAATGGTTGCAACTTTATCGCATCGATATTCCCGAGTTCGCGGCAATTCTTCACTCCTTCCGTGAGGCTCTGGGAGAGGTTCAGATCTGGTATCCGCCGGGCACCGGTGAGATTCTTCTCGTTGCGGGAGATGTGAAACTTCCTCCTTCACCTCAGGAATCGGTATTAATGGCTTGGGATCGGGTACTGGGAGTCGATTTTCCTGCACGGCCATGGCTCGACGATACCGATGTGGAGGCCTGGCTTGAAACCGCAGGAGGAGGCGATTTAACGCGTCTCAGGGCCCGTTTGGAGTTCCTCCTTCCCCTCAGGGAGGAGGCGGGGTTGGACCTCTCACGAAATCTGCTTGCCTCTCTGGGCGAAGTTCGGCGCAGGGACCGATCCCGCGATCGGGAGCAGGAGCCTGAGAAGCCCGCACCCGGGGGGCCGGAAGAGCGTTAATTTCCCTTTCATCCGTGAAATTCGGGGCAGAATAGCGGATGTCCGTTGACAGTATCCGGTGATACAAATACGATCCGGGCTTGCACTTCGGACCCTCGGAAGTGCAGAAAGGACTCCAATCGGCGGCTGGCCGGGAGGCCTTCCCGATTGGATTCCGATCGTGTGGAAACGGTCGGTCTCGACGATCCCGAAACGGGGGACAGATCAAGGTGAACAGAATGCAGAACTACAGCCCTCAAAAGAGCTTCGTCCAAAACAAGGAGGACGTCGTCCGTGGCTGGTATCACGTGGATGCCTCCGAGGAAATCCTTGGTCGCATGGCAGCGGGAATCGCCAACATTCTTATGGGCAAGAACAAGCCCACTTACACTCCCCATGTTGATGGGGGTGATTATGTGGTGGTGACCAACGCCAGCCTGGTGAAAACCACCGGCGCCAAGCGTGAAAAGACCCTTTACCATTACCATACCGGATACATGGGTGGACTTCGTTCAAACACCATGGAGTGGATGATCGAAAACAAGCCTGAGGAAGTGGTGCGTTTGGCCGTGCGTCGCATGTTGCCAAAAAGTCGCCTGGGAAAGAAAATGCTGACCAAGCTGAAGGTTTTCCCCGGTGCCGAGCATGACATGGGTGCGCAGGCATCTCACTTCGAGCAGATCCGTATTACAGACAAGTAGAGATTGAGGAAGATCGCCTCTGGGTGATCAAAAGGAGAACAATTGGCCAAGCCCAATGACTACACCTGGGGAGTTGGACGACGCAAGACTGCTGTCGCCCGTGTCCGCATCCGCGAAGGTAGCGGGAAAATGAACATCAATGGCAAGGAGCACACGGATTACTTCCGTCTGTCTCCTGATCAGGACCGTATCTTCGAGCCGTTGCGTGCCGTTCAGGCCGAGGGCAACTTCGATGTCTGGGCCAACGTTCAGGGCGGTGGAACCACCGGCCAGGTTGGTGCCATCGTGATGGGACTTGCCAGGGCTCTCGCCCGTCTCAATGAGGAGAATGAGCTGTCCCTTCGCAAGGGAACCTTCCTCACCCGGGATTCGCGAATGGTTGAGAGAAAGAAGCCGGGCCGCAAGAAAGCACGCCGTTCTTTCCAGTTCTCCAAACGCTAAAGTTCGGACTGTCAAAATCAGAGTTTTCAAAGGGGTTCGCTTTGGTGGACCCCTTTTTTTTGTCTCGACTCAAAGTGGGGGTGTCGGAGATGTCACGGAGCGGAAATGTCACGAAGGCTGTCGTCCGTCCGAGTCGATTACAACGCTTCAGGAGTCGATTACAAAAGCGGCTCAAATCCCTCGACTTCAGATTTCGGCGCTGGTTCGGGGCGAAGACGATTCGTTCCCTGTATGGACCCCGGTTTCAAACAAACTTCGGCGACGCGACCTTCCGACTCTATATCAAGGCTTCCTATGGACGTTTCTACTGGGATCATCTTCAAGCGGTCAAACACGAGTTTGTCTTTCTCGATATCGGTGCCAATCAGGGGCTGTACACCATTGGTGCCGCACAGAACCCCCACTCCAGGCAATGTTTCGCTTTTGAACCTGTGCCGGCAGTGGCCAGCCTGTTGACACAAAATCTGAGTTTGAATCAGGTCTCCGACAAGTGCCAGATTTGTGAAGTAGCAGTCTCTGAAGAATCGGGTCAGACCCTGATCTCCCTTCCCGAAAACCACTCTGGCGGAGCCTCCCTGCGTCAGGATGGGTCAGGGGCGAGCGAAACTCTGAAAATCACCACCATTTGTGCCGCAGATCTGGCGGAAATTGTTCCCAGGGAAGAGTGGCCAGTGCGGATCAAGATTGACGTGGAAGGTCACGAAGAAGTCGTCATTCGCGAGCTGCTGAAGAGTCATTTTGCAGATCGAATTGAGGAAATCTTCTACGAGGTGGACGAGCGCTGGGTGAATCCGCAAGAGGTGAAATCGCTACTGATCGATCTCGGCTTTCAGTTGGATCAGGTCGGTGAGGGGTCGCATTACGACGTACTCGCAACGAGGATTCTGAATCGAAATGAATAGTTGGTACCGGAGGTGGGACTCGAACCCACAAGACCCGAAGGTCAGCGGATTTTGAATCCGCCGCGTCTGCCAGTTCCGCCACTCCGGCTTATGGTCACTGACGGTGGTATCGTAGACCTTTTGCCACTCGCCGTCATCCGAACTCAAGAAGTCTTGGTCAGCCTCAAATCTCTTCTTCCCGCATGCTGAGGGGGGGACCGAGAATCTCGCGCCAGATCAACCGGTCCCGGAGCTGTGCTTTGGACAGGCGGCGACGTTTTCTCGAGTTGGGAGACAAGACAACCCCATCAACAATGTCATCCCTTTTGTAGGCCGTAGTCGCCTTGCTGGATTCCAGATTGAAAGAACTGGGTGACACTACTGGCTCAGGGGCTGAAACCTCTTTTATCTCGGGCAGGGCAAAGATCTCCAGCCCGGGTACCGATTCTCTTCCGGTGATCTCTGATCCAACGGGAAGGGGGAGTCCGGTTCGGGGATCGATCTGCCCATCCTGAATCTCCACCCAACCCCCGGGCGTCCACATTCCGCCATCTTCAACTTCAGGCATCGACTCCACGGGACTCGGGTCGGGTGCGACGGGAAGAGGAGCTTCCACAGTTTGCCAGCCCTGGTCCTCCGCAACAGCGGGTGGGACCGGATCGGTGTCGACCTGGATCTGCCTGGAGGGATTCTCATTGCGCGCTTTTCGCCTCTCCTTGCGCATCATGCGTTTCGTTTCAGCCGCGGCCTTCTCGGCACGAGCCTTGTTCATCTCGATCAGTCGATTGATGATCGGGACGACAACGAAAATGATGAGGTAGATCCAGGTTTCCATCGATTCGGTCCTTCAGCCTCAAGCTTGTTCGTCAGAGCCAGAGTCTTCGTCGTGCCCCAGAGATTCACGCATGGAAGTGTCTGCCTGAAGGTTTTTCAGGCGGTAGTAATCCATCACGCCCAGATTGCCGGATCGGAATGCATCGGCGATCGCTTTCGGGACTTCTGCCTCAGCGAGGACGAGGACAGCCTTGTTGGCCGCGATGGCAGCAACTTCTTCCTGCTCCTTGGCAACAGCCAGTGCACGGCGTTTCTCAGCCAGTGCCTGAGCCACTCGCTTGTCTGCTTCTGCCTGTTCTGCCTGCAGCTTCGCACCGATGTTTTCACCGACGTCCACGTCGGCGATGTCGATGGAGAGAATTTCGAAAGCGGTTCCCGAGTCCAGACCCTTGTCGAGAACGGTCTTCGACATCAGGTCCGGGTTGGCGAGAACTTCCTTGTGATTGGATGCGGAACCGATGGTGGTCACGATACCTTCACCGACACGGGCGATAATCGTCTCTTCCGTGGCACCACCGACCAATCGAGCCAGATTGGTTCGAACGGTCACGCGGGCACGGGCCCTCAATTGAATACCGTCTCCAGCAACCGCATCGACGGTGCTGCGGGCCTGATCCTTGGAAGGAGCATCGATCACCTTCGGTTGCACACTGGTGCGCACAGCGTCGAGGACATCACGGCCCGCAAGATCGATGGCTGCGGCCTGGTCAAAGTTGAGATTGATGTGGGCCTTGCTGGCGGCCACGAGTGCCTGTGTCACCCGTTGGACATTGCCCCGGGCCATGAAGTGGGCTTCCAGTTTGTTGCTGTGGACATCGTTCAGGCCGGCCTTGTTGGCCATGATCAGGCAGTCGACGATGATGCGCGGATTGACTTTCCGCAGCCACATTCCGATGAAGGCGAAGACGGTGATTCTGACACCGGATGAGAGCGCCTGAATGTAGAGCCTGCCAAAGGTGATGAAGGCAATGAAAAGAACCAGAAGCAATACACCCACCACAAAGAGCAGGGCGATAAAGACTGGTGTTGGAAGGTTACCCATTATTCCTCAATTCTCATGAACGAAGAGGTGAAGCCCACGATCAGGATTCAGACTCTTCCGATTCCGCTTTTTTGACAACGATTCGGTTTCCGTCTGATTGAATTACGACGACCGAGTCCCCTTTGTTGATGTATCCCTGGAGTGCAACGACGTCCAGGCGCTTGCCTGCGATCAGAGCGATCCCTGCAGGACGCAGGTCCGACATGACGAGACCTCTTTCGCCGACCATTTCTCTGGAGTTCCTGACGTCATCGCCGACTGAATCTGCGTTTCCGAGGTCTGCCTTGAGCCCGACCCGATTGAGCCAGAAACGGAAGAGGAGTGCGATCCATGCTGCCGTCAGGACTGCGCAGACGATGGCCAGTGTGGTTTCTCCCTGTAAATGGAGTTCCCAGATCGAATAGGAGATGCAGAGCAGCGCTGCGATGGCCAGGACTCCGCCACTGGGGATGAACACCTCCAGGAAGATGAGGATCAATCCTGTGAGGCAGAGAATGGAAAGAAGCCACCATTCCATTTCAGGCCTCCTCTCCACTTTGGACAACGATGCGGTTGCCTTCGATCTCGATGATGGTGACCGGGATTGATTTCTCGATGAAATCACCGACGGAAACCACATCGACGATGGCACCGTTGAAATCAACTTTACCCGCAGGCCTCAATGCTTCGAGAGTCTGGCCCGACTGGCCAACCTGCAAATGGGCACCGGGAAAATCAGGGGCGGATTCAAACGGGTCGTCCGAAGTGAGATCCGAATTGTCAACCAGGGATCCGGAAGACTTTCTCGAGCCGGGCAGGAAGTAGGTCACGACGAGAATCGAGATCAATCCTGCCAATAAGGCGGCCGCTGCGATCAGCGAATCCTCGCTGAGCACTTTCAGGTTTAACGGTTTGTCCACCGGTTGGAAGGAGAGTCCCATGGAGGTAATGACCGCAGCCAGTCCAAGGATGCCAGAAACACCGAATCCGGGAATGACAAAGAGTTCAAAGGAGACAAACACGAGGCCGAGACCCAGTACTGTCAGTTCGATCCAGCCGACGCCGCCGTCGGCATAGTTGGCGGCCATGAAGAGGGACAGGAAGAGCAGAGCCAGCCCCGCTCCCAGGCCGACCCCGGGCAGCTTGAGCTCGATGACCAGACTCAGGGCGAGGGCGAGAATCAACAGGAACTTGATGAATCGTCCCCAACCCCGAAAGGCATCGAGAGCCATACCACCGGCATCGCCGATACGGCGCTGACCGAGAACTTCTTCTGCAGTGGTGACATTCAGTCGGGAAAGATTGAAGTCATTCAGCAACTGTTCGGGTGTCTGGCAGATATAGCTGATGAATCCATAATCAAAGGCTTCCTTCTCATCGATGGTCAGGATTTCGCCGACCTCGACGATGCGTTCCACGGAGGCTGCGGCTCTCTCCGCGGCGGGCAAATCATCCAGCTCCTGATCGGTCAGGAATTTTTCTGATCGATTGCCGGAGCGAACGCGAAGGACTCCCAACTCCTTGGTGACCATCGCTTCCGCAAGAGCGGTCGGGTAACCCTGTTCACGGGCCCAGCGACGCATGTCGGCCCGAACCGTCGTCTGGATCTTTTCCGGCAGTTCATTCCCGAAAAGATCGATGGGCTGGACGTCACCGATTCGACTGTTGTCTCCCATGACCAGGTTGCGACAGGAGAAGGCCACCAGGGTTCCACCGCTGTAGGCACTGGTTCCATTG
>JACETR010000092.1 GCA_013911165.1 Planctomycetota bacterium
CCATCGGCGGACTCATCTGGGGCCCCTTGACTTTTATTGGCCTGCTGGGTGCGGGCATTCTTTTCACCTTGTGGACAAAGATCACCCAGTACCGGGTCATGACCCACGGGATCGATATCGTCAAAGGGATCTACGATGACCCGGATGATCCCGGGGCGATCAATCACTTCCAGGCATTGTCCGCTGCCCTCTCTGCCACCGTCGGACTGGGCAACATCGCCGGAGTGGCCCTCGCCATCGGTGCCGGGGGACCCGGAGCACTGGTGTGGATGTGGATCGTCGGTTTCTTTGGCATGGCACTGAAGAATGTCGAAATCACTCTGGCGATGATGTATCGCGATACCAGTGACCCCGACAATCCCAGCGGTGGAGCGATGCATGTGGTCAAGCAGGTTTTGGGGGACAAGGGACCCTTCCTGGCCACCGTCGGAAAAGTGGCGGGTGCGCTCTTCTGCGTGACGCTGATCATTTCGACCATCACCGGAGGCAACATGTTCCAGGCGTGGAGTGTGGCCGGTCTCTCCGAGTCCTACTTCGGTGTTCCCAAACTGGCCACGGGCATCATTCTCGCCATGGTCGTCGGCATGGTGATCCTGGGCGGCATTCGCCGAATCGGAACGGTTGCCGGCAAGCTGGTTCCCTTCATGTGTCTGCTTTACCTCTTCAGTGGGATCGCCGTTCTGGTGATCAACGCCGGCAAAATTCCTGAAGTTTTCAGCCTCATTTTCAGCAGTGCATTTGGGGAGACGGAAGCTTCAGGGGCCTTTATTGGCGGAACACTGGGATACGCCTTTATGGTCGGAATGAAGCGGGCCCTCTTCTCCAATGAAGCGGGTCAGGGATCGGCACCGATTGCCCATGCGGCCGCAAAAACGGATGAGCCTGCACGGGAAGGGATCGTCGGCGGTCTGGGTCCGTTTATCGATACCATCTGTATCTGCACCCTGACGGCTCTCGTCATTCTGACCACCGATACCTGGAACCGTCCTGCGGTCGGAGACCTCGGTGCTCCCATCGCTCTGACACAGAGTCTCGCTGAAGATGGAGAGACTCTGATCGTCAGTGTGGATTCGGAGGCCTCGGTTGCGAATCTCCCGGAGCAGCGTCTGGATGAATGGTCGAAGGGAGACAAGTTTTTCCTGCGCGCGCGAGTTGAGGGGGCGACCCACAAGGATCGCAACAACAATCTGGTTCTGGTGCGCGGTAAGGTAGTGAGTGGAGAAGTCGACCCGGAGCGACCGGATGCTCCCACGACTCTCAGCATCACCTGGGACTCCGTCGAACTGTCCGAATCGGATTGGCAGGGCAGCACTGGCGGCATGACTCTTGAAAAGTCGGAAGCGGGAGGTCACGGAATCTTCCGCGATTACGAAGGTGCCCAGCTGACCGCCTTTGCTTTTGACCGCGTCTTCGAAGGACTCGGCAAGTGGCTGGTGACGATCGCGGCGTGGCTCTTCGCCATCTCGACGATGATCTCCTGGTCCTACTACGGAGAAAAAGGAGTCACCTATCTGGTCGGACCCGGGGGGGTGATCCCCTACAAACTGATTTTCCTCGTGCTGATCGTCATCGGTGCTTACGGCATCGAATCAGCCGACGAAATGCTGTTACTGGCGGATCTGGGTACCGGATCGATGCTGGTGATCAATATTCCCATCATTCTGGGACTGGGTGGGTTGGCCGTGAAATGCCTGCGCGATTACGACCGCAAGTTCCTCGCAGGAGAGTTCAAGCGTCACGACGGCTCCGAATAGGAAGAAGGGCTCGAGAAGGCCCGTGGGCCATAGAGCCCAAAGAATCCTCAGTCGCCCAAAAAAAGCCCCGCGGTGTTACCGCGGGGCTTTTTTTGGGCTTCTGCGGTCGCCAACCCCCAGTCGAAGGGGGGCGACCCTTGGGGTTGCTGTAAACCCCTGTCTTTTATGAGGTTACGAAAAAAGGCGCAGCCGTCTCCGGATGCGCCGTATAAAATAAGCCTTCGGTACAAGGCCTCCGCTTCAAAAAAACAAAAAAATCGTTACCAGGATTTTCCGGGAAGGAGATCAGGCCAACAAACAAGGCTGGAATCTCTCATGTCAGAGGGCGAGATTCAAAAGCCAGATCAGTAGAGAAAGGTCGTAAGTCCAAATTTTATTTAAGTTTACGAAAAAAGGCGCAACCGTCTCCGGATGCGCCGTACAAAATAAGCCCTGGGTACAAGGCCTCAGCATTGAAAAAATCTGAAAAAGGTGATTTCGCTCAAAATAGGAGCTCCATATCGGAGAACTCCGCTGAGTGAGCAGATCCGGGGCACATAGGGGATTCAGGGGAGAGGGTAGAGAAGCGACTGAAGGGAGTAAGTCTATCAAGAGTATAGGTTTACGAAAAAAGGCGCAGCCGTTTCCGGATGCGCCGTATAAAATAAGCCTTCTGTACAAGGCCTCGGTTGAAAAAACTTTTGATTTTTTCAACCGAGGCCAATTTAACCGAGGCTCTGTCGCTGCAGGCCAGGATTAACCGGCCGGTTTCACTTTCGGTGCAGGGGCTGGCTTGGTCTGCGGTGTCGGCCTCTTGTCCAGTTTCACTGGAGAGGA
Source organism: Planctomycetota bacterium (assembly GCA_013911165.1). GTDB lineage: Bacteria > Planctomycetota > UBA8108 > UBA1146 > UBA1146 > UBA12191. Next base: position 2,571 of record JACETR010000092.1, read on the forward strand.
ACCCTGCTTTGGACGGTTTTGGGTGCCGGGATTAGGACGGGGAGTCGGGAGGGCCGCCGCTGCGCCGAATTGGGCGTAGATTCTGGCCGCCACCTCCGGCATGTCCGGGTGATCCGTCTTGATCTTCAACTGTCCCCGAATCGAACGCTCCTTGCGTTGCTCCGTGACTTCGATGGAAACCACATAGCGCTGACCCGGTTGAATCGTCCGCTGGGAAATCTTGAAGAGACCCTCAGGGGCATCCATGACCTCAATACCGGTGATGGTGAAGGGGGTTTTGGGATCGGTTCCCATCAACTGAAGATCGCGCCTGACCGGTGCTGCTCCAGGCGAACCCAGGCGGGCCGTGTCCCTTCTCTGGAAGACCACATTGCCGCGGGGAATCATGGTGATGGGAGCCTGATGATCGATGGTTACCTGAATCACCGTGGTGCGCACTTTTCCGTCGCTGCACATCGCTTCGACGGTGAGGGCGTCCCTGACCATTCCCGGGACGAGAGCGGAGGGAGCATAGACCTCAATGGCGTAGGATTTGCCCGCTTCCACTTCACGGATTTCACCGACAGAGACCTGTTTTTTCTGGGCGGTTGCTCCGATGACGGTAATGTCCAGATCGGTTCCCCTGGAGACGGTGAACTCTCCATTGTGTTCGCTGCCCAGAGGACCCCGGAGGTTCAATGCGGTGGGTTGAACCTTGAGAACCTGAAGCAATTTTCCGCCAATATTCAGGCGGATCGTCGGCCTTTTGGGGTCATTACAGCTGACCGTGGCGTATTTGCGCACCGCTTCGGTACGCAGACTGGTGGTGTTGACACTGATGGTGACGACGCCCTCCCCGCCGGGGAGAACTTCGCGGGTGAAATCCCCGCGGGAGCAGCCTCAGCCAGGTTTGACGTTGGTGATCCGCAGGATCTCAGAGCCAATATTGCGAAACTTGTAGGTGTACTCGATGACGGTTCCCTGCAAGACGGTTCCCCAGTCATGATCCAGTGTTTCGAATTGGATCGATGGGCCAGCTCCTCCTGCGGGAGGGGCGGGGGGCGCTGGTGGGCCCAAATCGTCTTTGTTGGCGACGAGTCGGTTCTTGGCAGGGGCCTGTGCGAGTGCTGTCGAAGAATCGGCAGAGGATGTGCCGACCGAAACGATCACCGAGAAGCACAGGATCACCGAGAAGCACAGGACCACCAATACGGAAAGTACCCACAGCAAAGGGTGCTGCACGGGACGTCCTGACGGGTAGTTATTCAGAGGTGTGGTCATGGCCAATCCATTCTTCCCACAGGGTTCGATTTGGTGGCGGGAGCTGTCTGGCTGAGGAGAAAACCTCCGTCAATCGGTCAGCAGCCACTCTCGTAAATCCCTTAAACTTCAAGTTTTGGGTCCATGTTCAATAATATCTGGGTGCATGGGATACGGTCAAGTCTTCCACCCGCCCTGTGCGACCTATTTCGGAACAGGGCGCAGTCGAAATTGGGCAACCACCGTTTTTTGCCGGATTTGCCCTCTTCCCAGTTCCATGACCAGAGTTCCCTGGGCCTGTGGAGTCGGGTGGGTCTTCAATACCTCGATTCGAAGCCGGTAATGCTGACCCGGAGTCTCTTCGAAGATTTGCAGATCGAAAAGCCCCTCTGGAGCGTCTTCAAGGCGTGCCCTGAATGCATCGATGCTGACGTCCGGTCTGGAACTGCGCACATCGAGCCACTGCACCACTTCCCTTTTGACCGGTCCATCGAGGGGGGCGGTGTGGCGTCGGTAGAAGACGATGTTGCCTCCCGGACTGAATCGGTACAGATCCTGGTGTTGGACCACCACGGGAATCGGGTACTCAAAGGGTTCTCCTCCGTCGACCCGGACCCGGACCTTCAGATCATCCCGCAGCGATTTTGATTGGTCCGCAGTTCCTGCAGAGAGGATCAGGTTCCACGATTCCTCGTCCACGGCTTCAAGGTCGACGACCTCAAACTGCTGATTCTCCGATTTGACCCCCAGGATCTCGACCTTCATCGGGACCGCCTTGAGAAACTGGAGAGCCAGTGTCTTGTCTTCGGTCAGAAGCCCACTGAGGCGGATCACAGAGGTATCCATCTTGAGGATCGGCTCAACCAGCCCGGTCATCCACAGATTGATTTCTGTTTTCATCGGGTCATTGGTCTGAATGACTGCATTTCGGCGCGGTTTGCCTCCTGCAAACTCGGAGGTGTCGATTTCCAGATCGATGGCACCGAATTCTCCGGGAGCGATCTCCTCGTCATAGCGGGTGGTCGTACAGCCACAAGTCGCCACCACTTTGAGAATTTTCAGGGGAGAGCGACCCCGGTTTTCGATCAGAAAACTGTGCTTGATCTTCTGTCCCTGAATCAGCGTTCCCCAGTCGAATTCATCGGTCTCGAGCACCGCAACAGGCACTGGCAAGAGGGGAGGGGCGGGAGGTTCATCACCGGATTGTGCAAGAGATGAAGAGGGGGTTCCCAAGGTGATCAAGAGGAGGACCAGGAGCAGGCAGAAATTTTTTGGAAGAGAGGCAAACAGTGGTGAGAAAGAGAAGGGGTGGGGCCTTTGGAGCATGAAATATGCGGGATTCATCCGATATTGCGATCCGCTGAACAGCCGAAACATATTCCACACCTTCCTGCGAGACGATCTCCCGGGTCTAACCTTAATGGACGATGCTAGGAGCGAATCAGTTCCTTGGCAACAATTCCGTCCCACCGGGGGGTCGAAAAGGATCGATTTCAGGGGTTGTTTCGTTGAATGCACGATTGCAAGCCCATCTGAGGGACACTATCTTAAATGTGCCGGCAGGTGGAGAGGTGCAGATCAAGGCCTCGATCCGTTCACCGGCCCGGTTCAACACTCGAAAGGAATTATCATGGCAACAACCATCGGAAAGCGTCAGGGACTGGGGTTCTTTGCAACCCTGTTGCTGGCTGCTCTGGTGGCCGCACCGATCCACGCGGGTTCAGAAGTGGGAGACAAGGCTCCCAAGATGACACCCGGCGGCTGGTTCAACATGAAGGCGGGCACCACCTGGGAAGATCTTGAGGGCAAACTGATCCTCATCGAAAAGTGGGCGACCTGGTGAGGCCCCTGCAAGGGTCAGATCCCGCACCTGAACAAACTCAATAAAGAGTTCGGGTCGCGCGGTCTGGTCGTCATCGGGGTCACCGATGAAGCAGAAGCCGTTGCCAAACCTTACGTGGACAAAAACAAAATGGAATACCCCGTGGCCTACGGGGGTGGTGCCAAGGAATACAAGACCCGTGGCATTCCCCACTCCTGGCTGGTCGGCCCGGATGGCATGATCGTCTGGAAGGGGCACCCGGCCTCCCTGAACAATGCCATCATCGAGAAGCACATCGTCGGTGCCCGCATCGGCCCCCGATTTGAAGTCGATCCCGAGTTCAAAAAGGCGAGCCAGTACCTGGAGAAGGGTGCCATCGGCAAGGCTTACGGTGAGTTGGAGAAGCAGGCCAAGCGTGCCAAGTCTGACGAACTGAAAGAGTCTGCTCGCAAGAGCATGAAGAGCCTTGAAGAATATGGCGAAAAGCGTTTCAAGGCGATCGCCGACATGAAGGCTGCCAAGCGCTACGTGGACGGCATGGCCACGATGCAGCGCGAGATCGCCGCCTTCAAAGGCATGGACATTGCCAAGAAGTTCGAATCCGAGCTCAAAGCCTGGAGAAAAGACAAGAAGATTCAGGCGGAGATCACCGGTGCCGAAATGCTGGAGGAGGCCGAAACCCTGGTCAAGCGTGGCAAGTACAAGAGTGCCGCCAAGATCTATGGTCAGGTTTCCAAAGCCAAGAAGTTTGAAGGAACTGAAGCTCAGAGGGAGGCGGAGATCCGTTTCCAGGAGATTCAGAAATACCTTTGATCTGCAGATCTTCGTGAAATGAAAACGGGCCCGCAGGATTCCTGCGGGCCCGTTTTTTTGTTTGTACGTTCTTGTGGATCAGGCTCCCACACGATCGATCAGATCGGTAACCCGCTGTGAGTATCCCCATTCATTGTCGTACCACGAAAGCAGTTTTGCAGTGTGGGTTCCGACAGTACTCGTCAGTTCTGAATCAAAGATGGACGAGTGGGGATTGCCAATGATGTCGGAGGAGACGATGGGGTCGGTACAGTATTCCAGAATCCCTTTCAGTTTTCCCTCCGCAGCTTCACGGACCACTTCATTGATGTTTTCACGGGTAACCGATTTTTCAAAAGTCGCCACGAGATCGACGACGGAACCATCGATGACGGGAACCCGCATCGCCATGCCATCCAGTTTGCCAGCGAGTTCAGGTAAAACCTTGCCCACGGCTCTGGCCGCACCGGTTGAGGTCGGAATGGTGTTTTCACCTGCTGCCCGACTTCGTCGAAGATCCTTGTGGTACCAGTCGGCGAGGCTTTGATCGTTGGTGTAGGCATGCACCGTGGTCATGACCCCGCGAATCAATCCAAAGGAATCGTTGAGGACCTTGGCCAACGGTGCGAGGCAGTTGGTCGTACAGGAGGCATTGGAGACGATGCGGTGCTCAGGCTTGAGGAGATCGTCGTTAACTCCCAGTACCAACAGGCAATCGATTTCATCCTTGGGCGGAACCGTCAGGATCACTTTCTCTGCCCCGGCATCCAGATGCATTTGGCATTCCGATCTGGAACGGAAGCGACCGGTCGATTCGATGACCACATCCACTCCCAGTTCTTTCCACGGAAGCTGAGAGGGATCTCTTTCTGCCAGCATGCGGCATTCCTGGGATCCGGTTTTGAGAATGCCATCTTCCAGAGTGACGGGAACCTTCAGGGGGCCCATGACGGAATCGTATTTCAAAAGGTAGGCCAATGACTGGGGGTCAGAAATGTCGTTAATGGCGACAATATCGTGATCCCCTTTCTCTGCGAGAATCCGGAAGACGCTGCGGCCAATGCGGCCAAATCCATTGATGGCAATTTTCATCGGGTCCTCCTCTCACCACTTCGGGCCCCTTGGGGACCGACCTCGGCGATCAGGTCGACGATTCGGTTGGAAATTCCACCGCCCTGTTCGTACCAGCCGATGACCTTGAGCAGCACATCGTCGGTGACGAGGGTGGCCAGACTGTCGAAGAGACAGGAGGCGGGGTTGCCCTTCATATCACTGGATACGATGGGTTGGTCTGTAAAATCGAGTACTCCTGCAAGATGGGATTCTGCGGCACTGCGGAAAACAGCGTTCACTTCTCCGGCTGTGACCTTGCGCTTCATTTGTACTGTCAAGTCTGTGCAGGAAACTTCTGCGACGGGAACGTTCAACTTCAGGCCCGTGAATTTTCCACGAAGGTGGGGGAACAGATCAGCGACGGCTTCATCGGTCCATGTCGTCTGAGGAACGATGTTTTGCATGGCGGCCCGTGATCGGCGCAGATCTCCTGCTGCCGGGACGTCAGTGAGGCTTTGGTCTGAAGTGTAGGCATGAATCGAAGTGAAAGATCCTTCCTCAATACCGAAGGCGTCTTCCAAAACCTTGATCATGATGGCTGTTGCGTTTGCGGTAGAAGAGCCAACGGAGATGATCCGGTGTGATCGATCAATCTCTCCGGTGGTTACACCGCTGATGTGCAAGTGATCAATGTCGTCGGTGGGGGGTGTCGAAAGGATGACCCGATCAGCCCCCTGATCGAGATGTTTTTGCAGGTCTGCTCTGGAGCGATACTTGCCTGTGGCCTCGATGACGATGTCGACACCATGGTCGTACCAGGGAATATCACCGGGTTCACGGTGGTGGA
>JACETR010000093.1 GCA_013911165.1 Planctomycetota bacterium
CTCCAGTCCCAATCGGATGTCATACTGGGATGTGGTGGGGGTGTCGTTGAAGTCCCCAGCAATCGCGAGATTCTCAAGCAATGGATCTGCATTTGGCTAGATGCTTCAGATGAAGTTTTGCTTGAACGAACCCGTGACTCTTTACGACCCCTGCAGCCGGGTTTGACACATGCTGAATCTGCCCGTCATCTCCGCTCCCGACGTGAACAGTGGTATAGGGAACTCGGAGTTGAGGCAGTGGATACTTCCGACCTCGATCCCGGAGAGGTTGTGACTGAGGTTTTGAAACACCTGGAGAGGTTTTGAGCCCTGTGGATATGACTCCGGTGAACTTTGCATCACCCATTCCCGAAATTGTTCAGGCTTTTGCATTCATGATCGGGGCGGCGGTGGGTTCGTTCCTGAATGTTTGTATCTACCGAATCCCCATCGAGGGATTGAGTGTGAACTCTCCTCGGGGGTCCTTTTGTCCCGGTTGCAAAACACCTCTGCGCTGGTTTGAAAACCTGCCCATTATCGGGTGGTTGTGGTTGAGAGGGAAATGCAGGACCTGTTCGGTTCCTATCAGCTTCCGTTACCCTTTTGTCGAAATATTGACCGCGGTTCTGTTTCTCCTCGCCCTCAAGCTGGTTGGGGTATCCACCTTGCTGGTGAATCCGTTCGGAATGCCCGGGGGATTCTTGCTGGCAGCATGGCTGTGGATCTCCTGTGTCATCGTCGTCAGCGGGATTGATCTGGATCACCGAATCATCCCGGACCGCTTCTCGATTCCGATGACCTGTCTGGTGCTGTTGTTCGCTGGATTGAATCCATTATTGGGATTGGCCCCCTTGCCGGAGTCCTCATCAGTGGTAGAGGGTTGGTTGTGGGCTATCGGAACCGGGTCGATTCTTGGTTATGCCTTTCAGCGTTGGGTCCCGAATTGGTCCGGGAATCGCAGGAACTTTTCTGAGAGTGTTCTGGCGTATGTCGCCGGATTTCAACTGGGGGGAATCCTCTGCTTGTGGGTTTCGGTTTCTTTGCCTTGGTCTCAGCTGTTGGCCAGCCGCGAGGGTGGGGCCTTGTTTGGAGCCATGGTGGGGGCAGGGTTGATCTGGGGGATCGGTCTGATCGGCCAGTGGATCTTTCGCAAACCTGCCATGGGATTCGGCGATGTGAAGTGGATGGGGATGCTGGGGGCGACCGTGGGTGCGGTTCCCGTGGTGATCTCATTTTTCCTCGCCTGTTTGTTAGGGTCCGTGATCGGGCTCTACTTGCGGCTTCGAAAGGGGCAACAATATATTCCCTTCGGCCCCTTCCTCAGTTCGGGAGCAATCCTCTGGATCTTTGCCAGGCCCCAGCTGGAACAGCTCTGGGCGGCTTATATGGGGCTTTTTCAGGGCTGATACGGGGGAGACCCTTTGCCACCTGCGGAAGTTGGCAGGAGGGCGTTTCTCTGCTCCTTTCGGGAGGGTATCCTTCACACCGTTCAGGGGGGAATAGAGACGTCTTCGCAGGAAAACTGCGATCGTCCGGCCTGATCAGGGCCGATATTGTTCTTACCCCTTTGTCATAAAAATCACGCCGCCGTGGGCTTCCCGCTGGGAGTCTACGTGTTTGAAAGGGGACATCTTCATGTCGTGGAAACGCATGATCTGCTTCATTGGAATTCTGACTTTGATTTCCGGTTGTCAGACTACGAGTCTTGAACGGCAATTGAGTTACAACAAAAGCAAGTTGCAGGAATTGGAGCAGGAGCGAGATCGACTGCAGTTCCAGTTGGCAACTTGTGAGGGTCAGCAAAGAGTGGCGACCGATGAGTTGTCTGATCTTCAGAAGCGGTTCGCAGATATGAGTGCCGCAAAGATCGCTCTGGAATCTGAAGTCAATGATCTGTTGGCGCGACCGGAGCCCGCTTCAGTCAAGCTGGAGGAATTCGTCGAGGAGGACCTTGGAAGCTTCGATGGCATCGAAGGATTGACCGCCACTTCCGATGAGAGTGGTGTCCGTTTGACTCTGGATCAATCGGTGCTCTTCAGTTCAGGCAGTGCAGAAGTGACTCGCAAGGGCCAGGAGACCCTGAAGAAGATGGCCGTGATCATTCGCAGTGAGTATGCCAATCGCAAAATTCGTGTGGAGGGGCATACCGATTCCACTCCCATCGTAAAGACCAAGAGTCGCTGGGCCAGCAACTGGGAGTTGAGCTCTTATCGTGCGTGTGCAGTGCTCCGTGGATTGCTGAAAGAAAATGCGGTCAAGAGTTCTCATGTTTCGGCGATCGGATTCGCAGATCAGAGGCCAGTCGGTGACAATCAGACCAAGGCTGGTCGAAAGTTGAATCGCCGGGTGGAGATTATCGTCGAGAATTAAGTTCTCCCTGTTTTTTGAAACCGCCCTGTTGTCGCTCTTGAAGAGCGTTCAACAGGGCGGTTATTTTGTTTTTCGGCCCTTGAGTCGGCAGTTATTCCATCCCTGATTCCTCTGGAAGGCGTCTATCTGCTCGCCTTCGAAAACAGCCCTGAAACGCCTCCTGAAGGCGGTTTGAGGGGAATCCCATATTCGGTCTCTGGCCTCACTTGGCCCGATGTAGAGGGCCGATGCTACTCTTCAGCGTGAATCCATCCGTCCAGCGAATTGGCTGTGCGGAAGGCCATTCATCTTTGGGGAGAGCCCCCGGAAATCGAAGGAGATATGGCGATGACCATTGAGGATCTGGTGCAGCAATTGGTTGAAAGGGAGGGCTCTGACCTCCACCTGGGTGCAGGCACCGCTCCCATGATTCGAATTCATGGACGTCTCGTTGCAGCGGGGGATTCAGTCCTCGATGCAGAGGATGTCCGAAAAATCGTGTATTCGATTTTAGACAATGATCAGATCCGATCCTTTGAACGAGATCAGGAATTGGATATGGCATTTGGTATCAGCGGGCTGGGGCGATTCAGAACCAACGTTTTTTACCAACGGGGATCGGTCGGCGCAATCCTGCGAGTCATCCCTACTCAGGTTCCTGATTTGAGTGACCTTGGACTCCCTGTGGATGTTTGTGAAGGTCTCGCAATGAAAAAGAAGGGCCTGGTGCTCGTCACTGGTGCAACGGGAAGCGGTAAGTCCACTTCATTGGCTTCCATGGTCGATTTCATCAATCGGGGCCGAAACGATCACATCGTTACTATCGAAGATCCCATCGAATTTGTTCACCGAAATCAGAACTGTCGTGTCACGCAGAGAGAAGTGGGAACAGATACTCCTTCCTTTGCCAGTGCCTTGCGTCGTGTTCTTCGTCAGGATCCAGATGTGATCATGGTGGGTGAACTACGAGATCTGGAAAGTATCGGTTCAGCACTGACTTGTGCAGAGACAGGGCATCTGACCTTTGGAACCCTGCATACCAATGACGCAGTGCAAACCCTGAATCGTCTGATCGATGTGTTCCCATCCCATCAGCAACAGCAGGTTAGAACCCAGTTGTCCTTCGTCCTCGAAGGCATCGTTTGCCAGCAACTGGTCACCCGCTCCGACGGTCGCGGGCGGGTTCTTGCGAGCGAGATTCTTCTCGCGACCCCCGCGGTTCGGGCTCTGATCCGTGATGACAAGGCTCACCAGATTCCGTCGGCGATCCAGACCGGAGGAAAACTGGGAATGAGAACCATGAATCAATCCCTGTATGAACTGTATCGAACTCGCCAGATCACTTACGAAGAGGCGATCTCCCGTTCGACGGATACCGAAGAACTCAAAAGAATCTTCCAGAGGCAGAGCTGAACATGTCCCAAGCCATCGTTCGTTTCAATCGCAGATTGGGGAAAATCCTCTCCCGCCATCGTTTGGTGGAGGATCAGGACATCGATGAAGCCATCCAGAAATCGGGTGACGACGGATCCGTGATGCGCCTCCTCATCGAAGAGGGCAAAGTGGCCGAGGAAGAGTTCCTTGGAATTTTGGCTATGGAAACGGGCGTGGCACCCATCGATCTGAATCGATTGTCGCTGGAAGAGAATCCCTGTGAAGATTTCAAGGAGCGGATTGCCCGTTCCTGTCGAGTTCTTCCGATTTCCAAGGCTTCCGGAGTATTGACGGTTGCGGTATCCGATCCCCAGGACATTTTGTTGCTGGATGAATTGCGCAATCTGACTCGTTGTCAGGTGCAGCCGGTTCTGGCCTGTGATTTCCGTATCGATGAAGCCATCGATCGACTTTATGGCGATGGCAGCAAAGAGATTGAAGAAGTTCTTGAGGACTACGGAAACCTAGACCTTGAACTTCGTGAGGGGCACGACGATTCCGACGAGGGAGTTCAGGAACTTTCCTTTGAAGGAGATGAGTCTCCAGTCGTCAAAATCGTCAATCACATCATTTATCAGGCATTGCGCGAGCGTGCCTCGGATATTCATGTTGAGCCTCAGGAGCGATCGATTCGTGTCCGTTACCGCTGTGATGGAGTTTTGGGGGAGGCTCAGCAGCCTCCGGCTCAATTGCGAGCTTCGATCGTCAGTCGTCTGAAGATTATGGCTGGACTCGATATCGCCGAGCGCCGAATCCCTCAGGACGGCAAATTCCAGTTGCGCGTCGAAGGTCGTCAGGTCGATTTCAGGGTCTCAACCTTGCCAACGGTTCACGGCGAGAAGGTCGTTTTGAGAATTCTCGATTCCTCGAATCTGGCCCTCAACCTTGAAACGCTCGGATTCGAAGACAAAGCACTCAGTGACATCCGCAATGCGATCTCCAGTTCCTACGGAATGATGCTGGTGACGGGGCCTACCGGATCCGGTAAATCGACCTCTCTTTACTCATGTGTCAATGAGGTTCTTTCTCCGACTGAGAACATCACCACTGTCGAGGATCCTGTGGAGTACCAGTTGGACGGAGTGGTTCAGGTTCCGGTCAATGCCAAACGTGGATTGACCTTCTCCAAGGCGCTTCGTTCGATTCTCCGTCAGGACCCGGACACGGTCATGATCGGAGAGATCCGGGACCTTGAAACTGCAGAAATTGCAGTGAAAGCCGCGTTGACCGGACACAGGGTCTTTTCAACCCTGCATACCAATGATGCCCCATCGACGGTCACAAGGATGGTCGACATGGGGATTGATCCCTTCCTGGTGGCTTCAGCAACCCAATGCATCGCTGCACAGAGGCTGTGCAGAAGACTTTGTGAAGATTGCAAGCAGGATGCCGGTGAGCTCCCCGCAGAACGTCTCGTTGCACTCGGCTTTACACCGGAAGAAGCAGCGCAGGCCCGTTTGTATGAGCCCGGCGGATGCTCCCGTTGTCAGGGAGGCTATCGGGGTCGATTTGCACTCCTCGAAACGATGCCCATGGATGAAGAAGTCCGCCGTGTCGTCGTCGGGGGAGGATCAGCTCTAGAGATTAGAGATACCGCTTTGGCCAATGGGATGCTGACTCTGAGAAGAGTTGGAATCCTTAACGTATTGCGTGGGAAAACCTCTCTTGAGGAGGTTCTGCGCGTCACCCAGGGCGATTAAGAGCAGGAGATAACATGAAAAATTATGACTACAAATCAAGAAATCCCCAGGGCAAGTCGGTCACTGGAGTGATCGAGGCAGAAACCGAATCGGAAGCGATTCAGGAACTGCGTCGTCGTGGATTGACTGTCACATCCATCCGGGGTCAGAAGAGCGGTGGAAAAGGGAAAAAATTCTCCATATCCCTGCCGGCCTTCTCCAATTCCGGTGGTTCCATAGGCAAAAGAGTTCCGCGCAAGGAACTGGTACCGATGGCTCGTCAGCTGGCAACGATGTTCGAGTCGGGAATCCCGCTCGTAGAGTCACTGGAAGTGATTGAAGAGCAGTGTGACAACGAAAACCTGAAACTGGTTCTGGCGGACATCGCTTCAGAGGTACGTCAGGGTAAAGATTTTTCCCACGCCCTCTCCAGGCACCCGAAAGTATTCGACGATATTTTCATCAACATGGTTCGTGCCGGTGAGGCGAGTGGTCAGCTTGATGACGTTCTCGATCGTCTGGCTACCCATATGGAGGAGTCAGAAGAACTCAAAGGGGAGATCAAATCCGCGATGACTTACCCAGTTGTGAGTCTCGTGATGATCGGCGTCATTAGTCTTGGACTGCTGGTCTTCGTTCTTCCCCAGTTCAGGGACATCTTTGCAGGACTCAATCAGGAAATGCCTGCGCTGACTGCTGCAGTCATGGGTTTGAGTGAGTTGGCGCAAAACAACTTCGGCCTGATTTTGCTGTCACTGATAGCGGCAGTAGTGGGAATGAAGTTGGTTTTGGGAACCCAGCGGGGCAGGCGCATTTGGGACATAGTGATTTTGAGAATCCCTGTCTTTGGTCCCCTGATCCGCAAGACCATCGTCAGCCGTTTCAGCGGAACCTTTTCGACTCTCATCAAGAGTGGAGTGCCAATTCTGGGTGCTCTGGAAATCGTAGGCCAGACGACGGGTAATACCCTTTTCGCAGAGGCGATTGAAACTTCCGCCGATTCGGTTCGTCAGGGTGAGAGCCTGGGGCAGCCATTGGCGAGAACTCGTCGTTTTCCCCCGATGGTATGCCGGATGATCACTATCGGTGAGCGATCGGGATCTCTGGAGCAACTGTTGGAAAAAGTTTCCCAATTCTATGACGCCGAAGTACGCAGCACTGTCAAGCAGCTGACTTCTCTCATCGAACCTTTCCTCATCGTCATTATGGGGGCAGTGGTCGGCACGATGGTGCTGGCCATGTTCCTTCCGCTTTTGGCGATGCTTGGAAACATGGGATCACACTAGGGGGCAGGGCGGGAGTCATGAGACAGGTCACCATGACAAAACTGTTATTGAGCCTGAGCATGCCATGGGTGGCATTTTGCCTGATGGGTGTGCTCGGCCTTGAGACCGTTTCCAAAACGGCCATGGTGGCTTTGTGGATTTGGGTCAGTGCTTCGTTGGGATCTCTGGCCAGCCCGTCCTCGATCAATGGCCGTGGAATCACGGACCTTGCGGGGGCTCTGGTATTGACTTCCTTGACCGGTTGGACGAGTTCCCCTTTCGTTCCTGTTCTTTTGCTCGTCATCGCCCTTTCCGGTGCTCTCCATGGTGGTCGTCGTGCCAAATGGCAAGCGAGCATTGTGATACTGGTACTGGTCGCCGGATCCCAGCTGACCGCAGAAGTTTCTTCACAGGCTTTCCCATGGTTTCAGCCATTGGCGTTGGCATTGGCCCTCTATGGGCTGGCGTGGCTGGGTGGCTGCCTCAAAGGCAGCTGGCTCGACCTTGAAGAGCAGCATGAACAGATCCTCAAGGCGCTGGAGGAAGGGATCATCGTCTGTGACGCCACTGGGCGTGTAGTGCAGGCGAATCCCGCCGCAAGACAGTTTTTGAGGTTTCCTGAAAGCCGCCAGTGGACAGGATTTCCACTGGAACAGATTCTTCGCCGGGAAACAGATGCTGATTTCCGTGAGGCTCTCACCAGTCCCTCAGTGCACGCTGAAGATGTACGGTGGTCTGACCGTGAAGGTGTCGAGAGAAGTTTTCGCATTAAAACTACTGCTCTTGATTCGGGCCTGATTCTTTCGGTCTTTACGGATCGAACTGCAGAACGCCGTGTCATTGAAGCGGAAGCTCGACTCGTACATCTCGAAGAGTTGGATGAACTTTCTCTCGGATTGGCTCACGAAATCCGCAATCCTCTCGCTTCCTTGAGAGGTGCCGCCGAGGAACTTTCTGGTGGTCGTTTGAATACAAAACAGTCTGAGTTGCTGTCTC
>JACETR010000094.1 GCA_013911165.1 Planctomycetota bacterium
TCCCTGCTACCAGGGCGTGTGGACTCTCCTCCGACATCGATGGCAGTCGCACCCTCTTCGACCATCCGGCTCGCCTTTTCCAGAGCACGGTCGAGATTCTGCCACAGACCACCGTCACTGAAGGAATCCGGGGTCACATTCAGGATACCAAGAACCTTCACTGACAATCTGATACCTCTCAAATGGCTGATTGTTACCAGGGTTCGATTTCGGCAATGATACGGCGTGCAAGGTCGGTCAGCGCTTCTTGCCTGGCAACTTCAATCGTTTCGCCGGCAGCGAGTGAATAGGAAGCCCTCGCCTCCACCGATCTTTCCAGAAGAACCCTCTCGTCACGGCTGCGGATCAGTTGAATCCCCACCCTCATGACGATCCCCGACTCCTGGACTCCACCCGATCCACTTTCAACGAGAACACCTTCATTAAACTCGAGGACTGATCCTCGCAAAATCGCATTGGAATCCTCCATCGATGTCACCTCTGCAGGGGTCATCAATTGTAACTCCCGCTTGACGGCTCTCGTCAGTTCATATTCAAGATCTTTACGAAATGGAATCGTCTCGTTCTTGAATACGGGAACCGAGATTCTTGAAACCCCCCGTGGCATACGGTAACCCGCACTGTATCCACAACCGGAGGCGATCAGTGAACCTCCCAGAATCAACAGCAAAAGCAGGGATCTCATGCTGCCGTTCATCGATCACTCATTTCCAATTTGGATTGGATTTGCTGCAAAACCTGTTGGGCTTCGGTCGCTTCAGGAGTTCCACTCGATTCGATCAGGACCTTTTCCAGATAAATCCGTGCAGACTCAAATTTTTCGATCCGAATATAAAAATCTGCGATCTGTAATCTTCGGCGTGCCTTGAAGCCGTCTATTTTTTCGAGACTCTCTCTGGCCCTGGCCGCTTCCCCCTGTCCCGGGAAAAGGCGCAAATACCTGCGGTAATATCGCTCTGCCGAGATGAGGATTCCCAAATCGTAATCCACGCCTTTCAACTGGGCCATTGCAGAATCTCCCGCAAGAAGTTGCGCTGCTGCGATCCAGTCACTTTCGGGATACTCCCTGACGATACGGGTGAAATAACGCTCCGCCTCTTCAGGTTGGTCATTCTTCAGATACCAGTTTCCACAGTGAAAAATGGCATCTGCTGTGAAATTCATGAATGGATAATCCTTGATAAGGTTATTAAGGACCTCCAACCCTCGACTCTCGGCGTTGACCTCGAGACCAAACAGTCTCCTGGTTGCTCCTGTCAGGTATGAGAACCCGATGTTGTAACGAATCTGCAGTGATTCCTCGAGTGTCTGGGGGCCAGGATCTGATTCAGAAATTTCTTCTGTGACTCTCAATGCTTCATCGTATTGACGACTTGCCACCAGTGCCCTGACCAGATCGAGACGGACTCTGGAAATCAGGGGACCTCGTCGAGGCACATCGTCTTCGAACAAATACAGTTCAATGGCATCCTGAAAGAGAGATATCGCTTTTTCAGAATTGCCACCCTCGGTGGCTGCCCGTGCCTCGGAAAGGATGCGCGAAAATTCTCCATCTCCTGGTATCTCTGCAGATTGAAGAGCCAGCAGCATCAGAATCAAATGGGCACCGTTGCAAAATGTCATTCCCCCTGCTTCCCATCAGCCGGCCCTCAAAGGAGGGCTCAGACTCGTAGATATCTTAACGAACGTGGCGGCCTCTCCAAGTGATGCGATATCAGTGAACTGAGAACTTCCCAACCCCTCAGGACGACCGTATCCGGCACCTGCCAACTGGGGACTTTCCCCCATTCCTGGGTTGAGTCCGCCCGCAGGTAGTTCAGGAGGGCGTGATCCACCGAAATCCGGCCTGAAATATCAATACAGGCAGAACAGAAAAAACCGGCAGGCAACTGGAAGACCAGATCTCTTGCCTGAACTTCAGAAAGGGGTGAATCACAGCCGGCGCACAGCTCCCAGGACGGTTGAAGCCCACTGGCAACGAGAATCGAATGGAGATAGCGATTTCGCAACCTTCGCCGACCCACTCCAGAGGAGAGCAATTTGAAATACTGAAGGGTCTCCCGAAGCAAATCATCATGGGGGTCTCCGGGAGTAAAAAGGGTTCTCAACAGATCGAGAGCAAGAGTGGCATCCAACCAGACCGGCAACTCATTGCGAAGATGACGAAAACCCTCGACCAACCTCGCTTCGGTCGCCAGTTGGAGGTCACCGTTTTTTTTACGAAAGTTGATGTCATACCAGCTGCCGGGATCAAATGGCGCATGAAAGGACGAGGAGTTCTTCGCAGGTCTGCGGGATCCCTTGGCCATCAAATCGACGATTCCATGCCCCCGGGCAAAAACCTTGACGACTTGCGAAGTCTCCGAGAAATCAGTGGTTCGCAGAACCAGTCCCCGGGTTCGGAATGACCCCTTCATCTACGATCCGTTCCGACTCGTTTCCTGAAGTGTTGCCCTGATACGCTTGATGGTTCTCTCGTCTGCGCGAATCACTTTGAAATCCACCTCTGTGGTGGTGAATTCTTCGCCCTCTTTTGGAACATGTCCTATTTCAGAAAAGAGGAAACCAGCCACTGTTTCATAATCATCACTTTCAGGGAGTTCAATGGAAAGGGCACGATTGATGTCCTGGATGCTGGTACGGCCATCAATGTCATATGTATTTTCGCCGGCTTTTCTGATCTGATCTCGACCAGCGGTGTCGTACTCGTCCTCGATCTCTCCAACGATTTCTTCGAGAATATCCTCGATGGTCACCAATCCCGTGGTGCCTCCATACTCATCGAGTACGACCGCAATGTGGAAACGATCTGCCCTGAACTCCGCCAAGAGCTCATGCAAGTTCTTGTTTTCAGGAACGAAATGGCTCTTGCGAACCAGTTTTTCGATGTGCAACGACTGCATTCCGTCATCGGCTGCATGCCTGAGCAAATCCTTGACATAAAGAACACCGATGATGTCGTCGACTTTTTTCCGGTATACCGGGATTCGCGAGTGCCCACACGCCACAGCTTTTGGAATCACTTCCTCCACTGATTCAGCGGCCTCAAAGCAAACCATGTCTGTTCGGGGCGTCATCACTTCTTCTACATCTGCTTCACGGAAATGGAGCAGGGATTCGATCATCGTTTTTTCACCCTGCTCGAGAAGCCCCTGTCTCTCTCCCATCTCAACCGCAGCCATAATGTCGGCTTCAGCGAGATCTTTTTCACTGCGATTTGCGTTCCCGCCCAGTGCCTTCAGAGTGCTTCTACGCAATCTTCTGAAGGCCACCGTCAAAGGAGAGAACAGTTTTTCCAAGAGGGAGAGGATTGGAACCAGTCGTACTGTGATCTTGGGGCCAATCCAGATAGAGATGGCCTCGGGCAACAACTCGAGAATCAACAATCCCAAAAGCAGTATCTCAAGGATCCAGAAAGCCCACCACCACGCGGCAAACACCTCGGGGTTCAACCAGGATCCATACCATGCAACGCCCTCACTTCGCAGTGAGAAAAGAACAGACGCCCATACGCACTGGCTCAGCAACTGAAACACCCAAAGCATCAGCTCGATGCGATAGATCTGTTCCGACTCCGGTTTTTCCGTGTCCTGCTCGAGGAGCCCATGGTATTCGCCAGTGGAGGTCGTTCTGAAACAACGGCGAACCAGTGCGAAGAGAAACGCCAGGAAAAGCGCTACTCCGTAAATGGTATCCAACTCAAAAGTCCCCATATCAGTACCTTACCAACGCACTGTTGCCGACGGTATCACGACAACTTCGTTCAGGGACTTCTTCGTTGGTATATGACCCTTCCGGACCATCGGGCATTTGATTTCCTCCATCAATCAGCGGTCATACAAGGGCAGATAGCCCAGCGGCAATTCCAGTATCAAGAGTGCCATTGCCGTCGCGTATTCTTCACCGTATCGGCTCTCCCAGGAGCCGGTATCTTTTTGCAGTTTCACGATTTGTGGCCATACCGATCGACTCCAGACTTCCCAAAGCTCTCCCCTGGATTGCTGTAAAATCTGACCAGTATAGAAATTACCATAGAATGGAAAGTTGTCTGCTACATGAAATGCACCCTTGCGGGTCCTCGCACCTTTTTCGATCAGACGACGAATGTAATCCATTCCACGCTTTCGCTCCTCAAGAGTATATTCCCCAGCAGCATCCATCGTTGAGATAGAGGCTGCGGTAATCTCATAAGAAGTTCTGTTTTTGGATCGTGTCAGTGAATAACGAAAGGTACCGTCTTCCGTGGCGCACTTGCGCAAATACTCCAGGGCACGATCGATCGTTCCCTTGGGTACATTCACTCCCGCTTCCTTGGCAGATCTCAATGCTTGCAGACAACAAACCGTCAATGAAGCCTCGTCGAGCGGGTCAGAGGGATCGTACCCCCACCCCCCCAGTTTGGTTTGGCAAGACAGGATGAGTTTGACTCCGGATCGAATCACCTTGCGAATCTGCTCTTCTCTCTGGGGTGTCGGAACCTGACCGATCACCTGGCTGAGAAACAGAATTGCGTATGAGTGGCCGTGCATTCTGGACCTGGATTCACCCCGGTCTTCCAGGTAACCGCGATCATTGGATCGAATCGGGGAGATCAGATAATCGACCGCTTTTTCCAATGCTTGCCCATCCGGCCCTGAGCCAAACTCTGCACCAGCTCCAAGAAGAGCAAGGCCTGACAGAGCTGTGACTGCTACCGGATATGTGGAAGAAAATGCACCGACACCATTTTGCTTCTCCACCAAAAAGCTGATTCCCCTGCGAATACAGCGTTCCGCCTTCGCGTCGTGAAGTACACCGCGAACTTCCGTCCATTTTCCTGTGGTGGAAGTGGAGTCACCAGGAGGGTCCTGTGGGATTTCCCAGAGGCCTGCAGCATTTGCGCTGGGCATGGAAAAGAGAGCAATTATGAAGACCATTAAAAACATGGATCGAAAACAACCGGACGGAGAAACAGGCTGAAAGGAATGGACCCACCTGTGTTCGCGTCGAAGAAATGACGCAAAAGCTGGCCTGACAGAAAACGCCCCGGAAACTGCCGACAAACGGTTTCGTTCCAGAGGGTCCTCTAAAGGATCAGGGTTCGGTTCTGTGCAAGAATCCTCGTTCAAGATCAGTTGGACTCCGGGAGTTTTCGGAAGTAATCCTCCAAAAGAACACGATATTTCTCAGGCAATTTTCTGCGCCCGTTGTCGTACATCTTCTGGATCACGGTCTTCGGGAGGCGTCCCCAACGACCACTGCCTTTACGATCTTTGAGTTGGCCCTGCTCCTCGGGTGGCAGTTCTCCCTCGGTAGTACGATTGTTGGCCACTTCCTGAGAGTTTTCCGGCTTGTCCTTCATGGAACCGGGTTTCTCTTCAGTTCCCTGTCTCTGCTGGCCCTTGTCCTGCTTCTGGGACATGGATTTCTGCTGACCGGACTGACGCTGATCTTCACTTCCGGAAGGTGTGCTTTGAGGGCTCCCCGACGAGGAGCCACCACCGCTACTTCAGCCACCCGACAACTTTTGGACCTCGTTGATCAGTTCATCGATCCTTGAAAGGGTCTGTTGCTGCATCGACTGGTTCGATTCGCCGGTTTCGTCCTGATCGAGAAGTCGCTCGATTTCTTTCATGTTCTTCGAGATCTCGTCCACCAACTGCCCCACTTTGGCAGTCGGATTGTTGGCGTCGAGAATATCGAGGGGATCGAGATCGGTCACCTGCTCATCGATCAGCTTGTCCAACTCTGAACGGGTATCGCCCGCTTTTTCTTCGCTGGAGTCCGCTTGATCGGCCTCTGCTTTTTTGGTTTCCGCTTCAGGTTTCTTGTCAGTCACGGATTCTTTTTCTGCCGGACGCTCTTCAGCAGGACGAAGCCCCTTGAGGTCCGAAGCATCACCCGCGTCCTGGGCAAAGAGATTTTGCCCAAACAGTCCCGGGGTCAAAATCATCCCGAGGACAATTGCACCGACCCACGCCCGCGAGGGTGAAGAGGTGAATAATCCTGCAGATCGTTTCATGATATTCATCATTTTCCGTTTCAATGAGGATCAAATGCCTGAATCAACCTTTGATCCCACTTCATCAGTATAACCTGAAGAGTACCAAAATGTACCTTCAACCACCCTCTCCAGAGGGCGTCTCCTCTGAAGAATCGCCACTTTCAGGACTTTCAGGAACAATTTCCTGAACTTCCGGGGGGGCCAGCTGCTCCTGCAGGTCCTTGGCGATCTGTCCTGTCAGTTCGATGATGCTGCCCTGTCTCTGGACCAGTCGCTCCAGCAGACGCTGCTCCAGAGGGTTGAGTTCCTTGCCATCCGTGCGACGTGCATCCAACCTCTGGGTACGTTGCAAGACTTCCTGTTGCATCCGCTTGAGAGCCAAAAGCTCGGCAGCAGGCGGAACCAGTCTCGGTTGTTGCTGCTGTTGCTGTTGTTGTTGTTGTTGCTGCTGATCTTGCTGTTGTTCTTGTTCGTTTCGTCTTCGCAGCTCTTCCTCAAGTGAATCCCGCAGCCTTTGAATCGCTTCGAGAACCTCGCCCAACAAAAGTTGCGTTTCTGCACCGGGATCATTTCCGGGATTGAGCCCTTCGCGTGCTTCAGCAAGGTCCGCCAGAAGATCTTTCATGATGTAGGAAAAAACCCTGACCCGCTCTTTTTCGAGGGCCTCGAGAACTTCTTTTCCAGACTCCTCATTTTCTTCCAGTCGACCTGCAAGCCGACGCATTCTGGCTCGTTGTGATCTTCCGGGTCTCGCTCCGTCGAGAGCCTGATCCAGATCCCGTGTTTCCGAGAGGATCTCTTCCACTGAGGTTCCCATATCCCCGAGGGTTCCAATCAGATCGATCAGTTGCTGTTCCATTTTGAGGTTGGCCAGCTCCTGCTGCTCCTGCTCCAATTCCTGACGCTCCTGGTCCAACTGTTCCAGTGCCTCTTCCTGTTGTTGTCGGGCAGAACTGGCGTCGGATCTCTCAAGACTCTCTGTGGCCTGATCCATGCTGTCCGCTGCACCCTGCAATGATTCCGCAGCCTCGGGGTCGTCGGTCATCTCCTGGGCGCGACGACGGGTCAGTCTCTCCAACTCGTCCTGGTCAGATGCCAGTTCCGGAGTGCGCTCCTCCTGCCTTCGAAGTCGCTCAAGTGCATCGTCTTCCGATCCTTGCAGAGACTCCCTGGCACGCTGTAGGGCCTCCGCAGCAGCACGCTGCTCAGCACTGGCACGCTGCCCCTGATTCATTCTGCGTGAAGCCTCTTCCATGGCAGAGCGAGCCGAACTCAACGCCTTGCGGGCTTCGCCCACCTTTTGACGCAAGCGCTCATCCTCTTCTGCAGACAAGGAGTCGGGATCGTTCAGCTTCTTCTCGAGTTGATCCAGTTCTTCCTCGAGGTCCCGGGTCTTCTCCGCGAGATTGTCCTGCTGATTCGAAGGCTGCTCTTCCCGTGCCTGATCAGCGAGTCGCTCGAGTTGATCGGCGGCACGCTGTGCATCGAGCCCTGCCTGTCGCAAGGATTCCAACTTTTCACGCTGGGGATCTTGTTGGCCTTGTTGGCCTTGTTGGCCTTGTTGGCCTTGTTGGCCTTGTTGGCCTTGTTGGCCTTGCTGGCCTTGCTGGCCTTGCTGGCC
>JACETR010000095.1 GCA_013911165.1 Planctomycetota bacterium
AAACGGAAGGTGTTTTCTGCCGCGTTCCACAAAAATTCCTGTCCCTGTGCACGCAGATTTTCATGCTCGATCCGCACGGGAACGGGGATGGTTCCCAGAGCTCTTGCCAGTTGAATGTCACCCCAACGGGGAGCAGCAGGAGAGTCTTCGGGGGTCTCCATTTCTTTAAACTGGACCACCAGTTCAGAGCAGTACAGGCCGAGGCTGGGAGACTCTAGTTTGCCCCCAGGACCCCTCAGGAGGCCATCTACGGCCCCTTTTCCCCTGGCCTGCCCGTCCAGGGAGGAGAGCTCGAGAGCTTCGGCAGTGAGCCGAATGCGATCCCCCATGACGATCTCCTGGCGACCATCTCCGGAGAGTTGGAGGAGCCCGTTCTGCCCTGTCCAACGCAACTGATGACTGCGTACGGTGAGTTGCTCTTCACCCTCGATTTGCATCGAGAGAGCCTCATCTTTTCCGGAGGCTTCCAGCACTTCGAGACGCTGTCGAGCATCCCATGACAGGGACAACTCATCCGCACGCACTTCACCGCGTGCATCGTCACCGAGCCATTGACTGGCTTTTTGAGTGGGACCCTGCGGCCACTCGATGAGGTTGGCCTGGACATCACCCATGAATGAAAGACGCGGAGAGTTGTCGACGAAGGCAACCTTGTTTGCAGAGATGCGATTTTCTCCTTCAGAGAAAGTGGCGCGGTTGTCTTCGCTGGAGATGATTTCCAGTTGTCGATCGCGGGCATTCCAGATCAGTGCTTCCCCGCGGATGGCCGCACCCTGTGGGCGCTGCTCGTTGACGATCACTGGCTGCCCCGGTTTGCCGACTGCCCGAAGCGTTTCCAGGCTGCCATCGCCAAAGTCAAAAGTAGCCAAATCGGCCTCTATTGCCCATTTCTGGCCACCTTCGGGACCCAGATTGTCGGAGGTTCCCGTCGCCGGCCCCTGCAATAATCCGCGGATTCCACCGTCGAGAATGCACCGTGAGGCCCCCGTCATCACCTGTGCACGCTGGGCGTTGAAGCGTCCCGCTGGATGGATGATGACGACGTCTTCGGTGAGCTCGACATGGTCGGCTCCTTCTTTCCAAATCAAACTGCGACCTTCGATGCGTGTGTCTTCATCCACAAAAATGGTGATCGGATTTTCTCGTGCCTGCGAACGGATGCTCAACAGTCGACGGCTGACAGGATCCAGTTCCATGTCGAGGTAGTCGGCAGCGATGTGTTGAAGGGGAACATCCACATCCGGGTTGAGAGGGCTGGTTGCCGGGACTTCAAAAATCTGCACGCCCCCATCAAAGAGGGCACCGCGTCCTTCCTTGCCGAGGACCATCGGACCGCGACAGAGGATGCGAACCTGTCCATTGGAGTCCTCTTCGGAACGCTCGATGAAGGGGCCGCTGCCCTCGGCGGTCAGACCCATCAGGATCGGCGGAGAGATCGTCAATTGCTCCAGTCCAGAGCTCGATCCGACGTTGCCCGTGAAGCCGTTGTTTCCCCGTAACTCCAGTTCTGGCCATATCATACGAACAGCGGACTGGCCCTTGAGAAGGACGTCTTCACCGTCTGCCCAGAGGATCTCGATATCCCGGGTTTCGAGTTTGGGAGAGCCGCCTGCGCCCTCTGCAAAGAGGGCACCTTCGACGCGTGCGTTCTCTGAATCCTGATCGGTGATGACCTTGTCCGCCTCGAGAAGGATGCGATCACTCGCTTCCTGGGAAATGCCTTCGTAGACCGGCAACTCGATCACGGCATCGATGAGGGTCGTTTGGTTGACGAGGTTCTCAGGAGAGATCACGACTCCGGAAGATGCATCCATATGACCTTTGAGAAGAAAGCGGAGTCGTCCGCGGATCATGTCATAGGAGCGATAGGACATCCGGTTTTGATCGACGGGTTCAAGATTGATCTCTTCAACATCGGCGAGGTCACTGTTTTCCTGGGGTCCGCCGAACTGGCCGGTGAGTCCGAGGAAGGCGACCAGGCCCACTGAAAAGATGCCGAGAAAGAAGGACAGCCGCTTCATGCGGGGGTCTCCGTCAGTGCGAGAATCCAGTCGCAAACCTGCCGTACAGCCCCAAAACCGCCATTTTGAGGGGTTACCACGTCTGCCTCAGCGAGCACTTCGGGCACGGCATCGGCGGGGGCGACGGCGGTCCCGGCGACCTCAAAGGCGGGCAGATCGATGAGGTCGTCGCCGACAAACACCGTCTCCTCTGCACCGACTCCGAGTTTTTCCATCACCGCTTTCAGGCATTCTCCCTTGTCGCGGATACCGGTGTGCCACTCGGTGATGCGCAATTCCTTCGCACGCAGGTCGGTGCTCTCGCTGGGTCTGCCGGAAATCCAGACGACGGCGATACCCTGATCGAGGAGGCGACGCATGCCGGCTCCGTCGGGGATAAAGAAACTTTTCGATTCGCTGCCGTCGGAGTGGATCGTCACCCGGTTGTCGGTGAGGACTCCGTCAACATCGAGGGCGAGCAGTCGGGGCCGCAGGGGGGCCAAATGGTCGGGAATGGTGTGCTTCATGACAACAGTCTGGCCTGCGATCCCTGACGGGCAAGTCAGAATTCCGGCCTTCCTGCTCCCATCGGGCCGGCTTCTGCTATCCTGCGGGGGGCAGAATCTGTCGTCAGGGGTGCGATCCCCGGGGAGACTCGGCCTGATCAGATGGAGGTTCGATTGGAAACGGCAAGCATGACGACGGAAGAAAGCGGCTCCAATCCCGGTAACACCGGTGAAAACGCGGCAGGAAATCCGTCGACGGATGCGGACAGCCCCGCCCTGGCGCCGTGGGATGATGGCTTCTGTACCGAACTCGAGGAGTACTCCGGTCCCCTCGAATTGCTGCTCTATCTGATTCACAAAAATGAAATCGACATCCTCGACATCCCGATTTCGCAAGTTCTCGGGCAGTTTCTGGGTCACGTTTCCGAAGCGCAAAAGAGGGGGCAACTCGACCTTCTCAGTGCCGGTGAATACCTGGTGATGTCGGCACGTCTCATCGAGATCAAGTCGCGCATGCTCTCGCCGCAACTGCTGGACGAAGAGGATGACCTTCTCGAGGAGGAGCTCGAGGATCCGCGCAAGCACCTGGTGGAACAGTTGCTGGAGTACCGCGATTTCAAGGAGCGGGCACTACTGCTGCAGGAGGCGCATCGTCGCCGATCACTGGGTTATGAGCGGGTTCAGGATGGAATGCCACCGCCTCCTCCGGGAACCCTCGATCTTTCGGAGGCCTCCTCTCTGGACCTGTCCGCCGCATTTCAGCGTGTCCTCGACATGCTTCGCGAGCGTTCCGCCTTCGCCGTGATTCAGGGGGAAGAGGTGCCGATCGAGCAGTCGATGGGCGAGATCCTCGGAGCCCTCAAATCCCGCCCTGACAGGGCTCTCTCCTTTGAGGAGCTGTTTCCGCTGGAGCGTGGAATGGCGGGGGCGATCAGTACCTTCCTGGCACTTCTGGAGCTGGCGCGCATGCACCAGTTGAAGATGGTCCAGGTGGACAGCTCTGATCCGCTGATGGTTCACCTGCGTACCGAGGAGTAGGCCGATGCGCATCCTCTTTCTCGGGTCCGGTCCCTTCGGGATTCCGGCCCTGCGCCAACTGCAGCCAATCTGCGAGGATCTGGTGGTGGGAACCGTTCCCGATGCTCCCCGTGGCCGCCAGCGCAAACCGGCTCCCTGTCCTCTCAAGGAAGTGGCTCTTGAGTTGGGGTTGCCCATCTTTGAAAGCGAGCGTCTGAAGGGGGCTGCGGGACGTGAGTTCCTCGAAACCACCGGCGCCCAGTTGGTGATTACTGCAGATATCCGTTTGATCCTCGGACGCTCTTTTCTCGAATCGGTGCCGTTGGGATGTTTCAACCTTCACGGATCCATCCTGCCCCGTTGGCGTGGAGCAGCACCGATCGTGCGTGCACTTCTCGCCGGGGATGAAGAGATCGGCGTCTCCCTCTATCGCATGGTGCCTGCCCTCGATGCGGGCCCGGTGGTGTCGATGCATCGCTGGACACCTTCCGACCGCATCACCGCCGAAGAGGCGGAGGAGCACCTCAGTGAACGTGCGGCCGAGCTGTTGGTGGATTCCCTCGATGCTTTGAAATCGGGAGAGCCCCCCCTCGTTGAGCAGGACGATTCGGCAGCGACACTGGCACCGAAGATCGACAAGTCGGAAGGCTGGATCGATTGGGGGCAGAGTGCGGGCCGGATCGATCGGCAGATTCGCGCTCTGCAGCCGTGGCCGCGGACCCGCAGCCACTGGCAGGAGGCGGATTCGACGGCAGAAGAGGGAGAAATCCTGATCATCCACAGCGGGATCCCTGAGGATTCAGCCCCAGATTCATCTGCCACAGATCTTCCGGGAACAGTGACGGATGTCTCTTCGGAGGGTATCTTGGTGGCATGCGGTGAAGGTTCCCTCCGCATCGGACGCCTGCAGCGTTCCGGCAAGAAACCGATGCCGGCGGCAGACTTCCTTCGCGGACTACCGATGAAACCCGGGGACCGATTTGTTACGCACGCTCCACCAGAGAAGGGCGATGAGCCAAGATGACCGGACACGGCAGCGACACGGGCCAGAGGCCTGCGAGAAATTCGGATCGCCCTGATCGCCCTGATCGCCCCGGTCACCCCGGTCGCCCCGAGGGTCGGGGACGCCCTGATGGCCGCCGTCACGATCGATCAGGTCCATCCGGAAAAACCGATGCCCCCGATCACGATGATGAGGAAGCGGAAGTCGAGGAGATTCTTGAGCCGCCTTACACCGCACCGCTGTTGCAGGGGAGTGGGGTCAAGGGGGGCGTCGTCTTCAGTGCACGGGCAGCAGCGATCCATCTGCTGACCCTCTGGGAGCAGTCTTCCTCAGCACCGATGGAATCCTTTCTCAGTGAGTATCTCGAGTACACCGGTCTCGCCGATTCGGACCGCCGGTTCCTGGTCGAACTGTGCTACGGCAGCATTCGCATGCGGGGCACCGTGCGTCATATTTCGAACCACTTCATGGATCGGGAGTTCACCGAAGCGGAACGAACCGTACGTTCTGCCATCGCCATGGGAATCTACCAGCGCGTGTACCTGAAAACCGCAGCCCACGCCGCGGTTTCCGCCACCGTCGACGCATGGCGGGAAGTGGCGCGTTTCCTGCCGGAAGTGGTCGGAGACCCGCCAGAGCGGCGCAATCCGAAGGCGGAGAGTGGATACATCAATGCGGTTCTCAGGAGTGCCTGCGACGGTCTCGAGCATGTGACAGAAGAACTCGATGATCCCATCGATGCGGTCAGGGCTGCGAGCGGTTGGGTGCGCGTCCGTGATCTGCGATTGCCCGGCGGCAACAAGGGCAAGATTCTGCGCAGGGGCCTCCAGTACAGCCACCCGCCGGAGTTGCTGCGGCGCTGGCTGGAGCGTTATCCGGAGGAGCGGGTGCTCGAGATGCTGCAACGCAACAATGAGGCGCCACCCCTCTTTATCGCTCTCAAATCCTCCCGTGAACCGGAGCACCAGCTGCGCATGATGGCGACCATCGATCAGGAAGCACGCATCGCCCGTGGAGCACCCAGAACCCTGGAGGTTCTCGGAGGTGGCCGCATCGAACGGATCCCCGGATTCACCCAGGGCGATTTCTGGGTTCAGGATCTGACCGCTCGCCGCCTCGCCCTGCGCATGCCGAAGGGCCAGGATGTGGAACTCCTCGACCTGTGCAGTGCACCCGGGGGCAAACTGGCCACCCTTCTCGATCGCGGAGGCATCCGCAAGGCGCTCGCCTGCGATGTCTCGCAGGAGAAACTGCAGCTGATTCGTGAAAACCTGGATCGTCTCAACCTGCTCGATCTGCATCAGACCGAGTTTTCCGAGGTGCCGAAGGATCCCACCAATCTTCGGTTCGATGATTCCTTCGATCAGATTCTCGTCGATGCCCCTTGTTCCAACAGTGGCGTGCTCAATCGAAGACAGGATGCACGCTGGCGTTTTCGTCCCGATGAAATTTCCGAGTTGGAGCAATTGCAGTCCGGTCTCCTGAAGACGGCGATTCGTCATCTTCGAAGGGGAGGGCATCTTTTGTATTCCACCTGTTCGGTTGAACCCCAGGAGAATCAGGATGTGATTCGCCGGGTGCTCGAGCAGAACACGGAGATCCGTCTCGTTGAAGAGATGGAAGTGCTTCCCGGTGACCTGGGGGGTGATGGCGGTTACGCCGCTTTGCTCCAGCGGGTGGATCGCTGATTCCCTGATTTTCTGACTCTTTCCCTTGAAGCGGGCGAGCCCCTCTTGGCCTGCAATTGTAAAGATTAAATAAACGTCTTAAAAAGAGATCGTGTATTTCAGTCCGTTTTTGTGTAGATTGACTGAGGCAGGGCAAAGGGGCGAGTGATGCAAAACACTGTAATCAAACAAGTTATGGGGTCTCTCCCAATTCCGGCCCCGCGACTCTTCACGTTTTTGATGTTCAGTGTTCTGTGTTCCCCGCTGGTTTTCTCCGCTCCGGTTGGAGACGGCGCCGGGGCTGCTCGCAGGCCTCTCGATCTCCCTTCAGGCGGGGCGACCCATTCTGAAGAGGAGGAGGAAGAGGCACCTGATCTGATCCACTTCTATGGCCATGATCACGAGGGAGACAACTTTGTTTGGGTCCTGGATATATCAGGCAGCATGGGCGACGAAACCGGTGGTGAACTGATCGATCAGTTGAAGATGGAGTTTTCCCAGGCGGTGACGTCCCTCAGTCGAACCAGTTCTTTCAGTGCCCTCGCTTTTGACAACAACCTTTATCCCTTCGATATGGTCAGTCGCATGGCCGTTCCATCGCGCAAGAATGCGGCGATCTCCTGGTGCAACGGGTTGATTGCAGAGGGTGCGACGTGCCTGACTGTGGCAGCGATCACCGGGCTGGAAATTTCCCGCACTCGCCAGACTGATTCCACGCGCCTGATCATCGTCGGGGATGGAGTCCCATACTGCTATGGTGAGGTCGATCTTGAGCAGTCCATCAGTGATATTCAGAATGCCAACTGGGAACAGATCCCCATCGATGCGGTGTATGTTGGAGATCAGGAACTGGGCCTTCAGTACTTCCAGATGCTCACAGAGAGTTGCAACGGTCGTCTGACGATCTGCCAGTAACCGGGCTCTGCCGAGAGTGGGCTCTCCGAGGCGAGTGCTTGACCTCTCGACGGTTCTTCCGTGTGATGGGGACATGCAAAAAAAGACCTTTTCGAAAACGCCGAATCTCTCTCGAATCGTCAGCATCGGGCTGTTTTGTGCCGTAATGGTTCATATTCCGGCTCTCGAATCCCGCAGCCAGGAGAGCCCGGCCGGAGGATCGGCTACAGCTGATGGGGCAGTCGTTGCTGCGAATGATCTGGATCTTGCCATCGATCGGGAACTGGATCGGGTTGACCGTGAAGAGAACCAGGTGCGCTACCGGGGGCAATACCGTGCGCTCATTCCCCTTGGCCACCCGGGGGCGGAAAGATTGCTCGAGCGTCTTCTGGATGAGTCGCGTCTCTTTGACCGCCG
>JACETR010000096.1 GCA_013911165.1 Planctomycetota bacterium
AAATGATGCTTGATGCCATCTCCATGTTCTCCGACGAACTGACGGAGGCGATGCTGGATGAAAATGTCACCGAGGAGCTGATCATGGAAGCCACTCGCCGTGGTGTGATCTCCCTCGAGCTGTGCCCGGTTTTCTGTGGCTCCGCCTACAAGAACAAGGGTGTCCAGCCGCTGATGGATGCGGTCAATGCTTTCCTGCCAAGTCCGGTGGATATCAAGAACTACGCCATCAATCCGAAAAATGAAGAAGAGCGCCACGAAGTCACCAATAGTGCGGATGACCCGTTGCTCAGCTACGCCTTCAAACTGGAAGATGGTGCCTACGGTCAGTTGACCTACATCCGCATTTACCAGGGAAAACTGGTGAAAGGCGAATTCGTCTACAACGCCCGCACCGATAAAAAGGTCAAGGTCGGACGTATCGTGCGCATGCACTCTGACGACATGGACGACATCGACGAAGCAGGCTCAGGAGACATCGTCGCTCTCTTCGGAATCGATTGTGCCTCCGGTGATACCTTCCGCTCCGACGATACCGAGCTGGTTCTCGACTCGATGCACGTGCCGGAGCCGGTGATTCACCTCGCCATCAATCCTGTCGACCGCAAGGCTTCCGACAACATGTCCAAGGCCCTTCAGCGCTTCACCAAGGAAGACCCCACTTTCCGCGTTCGTTTCGATGCGGTCAGCAGTGAGACCATTATCTCCGGCATGGGAGAACTTCACCTGGAGGTTTACGTCGAACGCATGAAGCGGGAATTCAAGGCAGAAGTGGAAGTCGGTGCTCCGCAGGTCGCCTACCGCGAGCGCATCACCGCACTGACAGAGTTCGATTTCACACATAAAAAGCAGACCGGTGGATCGGGTCAGTTTGGACGCATCATCGGAACGATGGGCCCCAATGAAGAGGGCTCCTTCGAATTCGAAAGTAAAGTCACCGGTGGTAATGTCCCCCGCGAGTACATTCCTTCCGTTGAAAAAGGCTTCAATGCCAGTATCGATAAGGGACAGCTGATCGGTGCGCCTGTGGATGGTCTGAGTGTCATACTCAGTGACGGTAACTACCACAACGTCGACTCCTCGGACATGGCCTTCCAGGCCGCAGCAAAAGGCTGCTTCCGTGAGTACTACATGAAGGGCAAGCCGGAAGTTCTTGAGCCGCTGATGAAAGTCAGCCTCGAAGGACCCAGTGAGTTCCAGGGCGACATGATCGGTACCCTGAACCAGCGTCGGGGTATTCTCACCGATACCTTCGATGAAGACGGTTTCGTCCGCATCGAGGCCGATGTGCCGCTGGCTGAAATGTTCGGTTACTCCACCACCCTTCGCTCTGCGACCCAGGGTAAGGCCGAGTTCACGATGGAATTCGCTCGTTACTCCCCGGCACCGCGGGATGTTCAGGAAGAGTTGATCGCCGAGTACAAGAAAGAGCTGGAAGAGAAGAAGTAATCTCTCCCGGATCTGAAAACAAAACGCCCGCAGGACCGATTCGATCCTGCGGGCGTTTTTTTGTTTGGACATTTCCTGATCAGGGGCGAACGAAGGTCTCCACGGTTCGCTTGGATCCCTGGAGGGCGATCCGTTGCGAGTAAAGATCGAGAGCACGGAGACCTCCGAGCTCGGCTCCACCACCTGCTCTGCCCGGTCCCCCATGGAGAGAGGAAGGCAGTGCCAGTCCGGATCCCGGTGCTTGCGGGGCCATCTTCTCTGATCCCAGATAGAAACGTCCACTGTAGGATCCTCCGCGTCGCAGGAAATCGTGGACCCAATCATCCGAGTCACTGTAAACGGAAGTCACCAGCGTTCCGGCTCCACGACTGTTGAGACATGCTGCTGAGGCTGCGGATCCGTCGTACCTGCAGATCGTCGACACGGGACCGAAGACTTCCAGATCATGAATCACGTCCGCCCCACCCTCGTCGCGGGCTTCCAGAATCGTCGGAGCAAAGAAATAGCCCTTACCCGCCTCTGCACCCACGCCGTCGCAGCGTTCACCATTGCCATGGATCACATCCGCGACCTCTTTCAGTTTGTTGACTCCATCGAGCACTGAACTCAACTGATCCGCAGTGGCCAGGGGGCCCATGTTGACGGTTTCATCGTCAGGGCTACCCGTCACTCTGCTCGACACCTCTTCAAGGAAGGACTCGACGAATGCATCCCGGCGCGAGTCCGGAACGAAGATTCGCCTCACTGCGGTGCACTTCTGGCCACTCTTTTGGGTAACCTCCCGTGCCACTTCCCTGACCATCAGGTTCCAGGTTTCCGACCCTGGCTCCACATCATCGCCGAGGAATGCGGCGTTGAGGCTGTCCGCTTCGATATTGACGGGGACGGACTGGGACAGGAGATTTTCATGGGAGCGAATACGCAGGCCGGTATCAGCGGACCCGGTAAACGCGACCACGTCCTGACCATTCAAGTGGTTGAAAAGATCCCCCACCGAGCCGCAGATCAGGCTCAGTACGCCATCCGGCAACACACCGGAATCGACGATAGCCTCGATGCAGCGCTCGGTCACCAGACAGGTGCTCGAGGCGGGCTTGGTGATCACGGGCATTCCAGCAAGAATGGCTGCAGCCGCTTTTTCGGCAAAGCCCCATGCCGGAAAGTTGAAGGCATTGATGTGAACCGCCACACCATTGCGCGGAACCCGGGCATGACGACCCCAGAAAACGGAAGAGCGGCCCAACTGTTCGCCGTCACCATCCTCCAGGAAAGCTCCACTCCCCAACTCCTTGCCGAGGGCACCGTAGTGATAGAGGGTTCCCGATGCTCCGTCGATGTCAAACTTGGAATCCTTGCGGGTGGTTCCGCACGATTTCATCGACAATTCCAACAGTTCATCTCGAATGGCATGAATCGCTTTCGACATACCGATCAGCAACTCACCCCGAGCTTCATGGGAGAGCTCTCTCAATGCAGCCCCTCCCTGAACACGGGCATGCTGAACGACCTCCGCCATGTCCAGTCCCTCAGCGGAAACGCGAGCAAGAACTTCCTCTGTGGTGGGATCACGGAGTTCGACTCCCTTGTCCCCATCTGCAGCGTGCCAATTACCTGCCGCATAACTTCTGACGATTTTCATTTGGGCCTCCCACACTTTCAGATCGGTGCCGGTTTTCAGGTGCCATTAGAAACACCGAAAGCGGGAGATTCCACACTTCCACGAAGAAGAGTTGCGGGGTTTTACTGCGATAGGTCTGGTTTAAGAACCGCGGGGAGTGAGATCTTCCGTGATCTCAAGGTAAACAGGGCCCCAGAGAGTCTTCCGTGGGATCCAGCCCGTATCCGGGATAAGGATAGGGGATCGTTTCTCCGCCTGAGAAGAGATACGAGAGACTGTATATGGCATCACCAATATTCAGAATACCGTCGTCATTGGTGTCTGCCGCATCTGGACAGACTGAGGGAGCCCCGCCGATAAAAAGGTAATCGAGCATGAAAATGGCATCGGCAATGTTCACTGTCTGGTCGTAGGTCGCATCTCCCCTGACAAACAGGAATTGGGGCTGCTCTGAAACCAGAACCGTTCCGGGTATGAAATAGGGCTCGAGGGCAAATCCACCTTCGATCGCATAAATCGTGTTGATCGGAGGAAAACCGATCCCGTTCGCAAAACGCAACTCGGTAGAACTGCCCAAAGGCAATCCAAAGGTGACCTCGTAGTTCAGGGTACACAGGGTGTGATTGACCCCGGGGTCCACAGTACGACCGTCGAAGGGCGGCAAGGTATCGAAAATCACTGCAAGATAGAGGCTCGAATTCTCACCCTCATCGAAAATGTTTGAAATGATGAACTCGGGAGACAACTGGGCTGCCTGGGTACCGTCGATGGAAACTTCATTCATCTGCAAAAAGGTACCGTCGAATTCAACGCCGATCTGATAACCCTGCAAGGGATCGACATGGGTCCCGAGAACCGGGTGGTATACCGGTTGCCCACCGAAGACCGAGATATCCGCAAACATCATGTAGTTATCGGGAGCTGTCACAACGACGGGCATGGCTGTCTGCACCTGATCACTTCCACCCGGTCCCTCGACTGTCAGGGAAACCGTATATTCCCCTGGCTCAGTGTAAGTGTGGAATCCAGAGGACGCTGTACTGGTGGTTCCGTCACCCAAGTCCCAGAAGTGGCTGGCGATCATCCCGTTGCTGTTGCTCTCAAAATAAATTTGATGGGGCGCCACTCCATCATTCTCGGAGGAGATCAGAAGCGAAGCCTCCGGAGCAGGAATGTTGTTCTGGTAGTAGATACTTCCATCGCTACGCAGGGTGGCCATATGAACATTCGCCGCCACATCGAGACTCATGGAGTGATCCTCAGCTTCGATTCCGGTGTCCTCAATCGTCAGGACCGTGTCCGCCATAATGGCCAACCGAATCGAGCCCCCCTCTATCCATGTCGCTTTCCAGGATCCTTCAGCAATGGAGTCGAGATTCAGATCCGTGATCGCCGCACCTGACTGGCGCTGACTTCCAATCTGATTCACCACTCCGGTTTTGAGATCTGCATGAAGGAAATGAATCACCGTCCCCGAGACCGCCACCAGATGCAGCGATCCATCAAGGAGAACAGAAGCAGCCCAATCTTCGGGAGTGAAACCGAAATCATGAAGAACCAGGGAGGGTCCCTGAGAGAACTCATCGAGCACCGAGTACCGGAAAAGTCCTCCATCGTTCCACAAAACCACTCCCGATGCATTCCCCAGTCGTGCGACCTTACAGGATGAACCGGTTCCCAGAGAAACTTCAGGATTGCCTCCCAGACGGTAGAAGATCTCTTGCCCGGTCACGGAGGTTTCAATCCAGCTGCTCAGACAGGTTCCATTCACCAGGGAAGTCACCACAGGATCGTGAGCGTCACCCAGACCTGAACTGTACTGAACCGGCAACTCAAAACCTGAAGCAACACTCTGGGCCACGAAAATCGCTCGTTGCCCTGAAGGCAGGGGCAGGTCAAAGGCCATATGAATACTGGCCAGAGGTCCCTGCTTGTGAACGAGATCACCCAGACCGGAAGGCGTATCAAAGACGGGGGTCAACTGATTGCTCCCCACCAACGACCCTCCAAAGAGAATCTGGGTGTCGGAGTGAGCACTGAAGGTCAGAAAGGGTGGCAGGCAACCGGGGCAACTTTTGTCGACCTCGACAAAGGGTTGCTGCATTTGATATCCGGGGGGCGAAATCAATTCCGGTTCACTGAACTGGGCATGGAGTGAGGAGACCGTCAAGGAAGTGATTCCCAGAACCAAAGCGACCAGATAACACGCCAAAATTCCCACCCGGCGGGCAACGGGAATGCGCTCTTGAGAGTCACTCTTGCGGACTGTGGAAATCATCGATCGCATCTGCCAAGTCCCTCCTCATGAGACCGGTTTCAAAACTTCAGGAATAGTCGTCTGGTCTGACTGAAAGGTTCCATCGTCAAATCCGCGGGACTCTTCGATACCCCGAAAAAACGTGAGAACCACACACCTCTGCTTTAAAAAAGCCTGGAACGACACCTCAAGTTCCGAATGAATAATTCACTTTCCTATTGGACCATCGATCCCTACCGGGGGAAAGGCAGTAAAGCCCCGGTAAATCTGGCTTAAAACCTGTGAAAACCAGGTACCCTCGAAACAGTGGCAAGAATTGAACCCCACCGTCTCTAATGAGTCCTCGCATGCTCCTGCAGCGACTCCTGAAAACGCAGGGCGAAATGGACTCCCAGTGAGCAAAAAATGCCGACTCCGAGGACCAGAGGACTCCTCGTGTTCCCTGCCGGAGTGGAATTCCAGCCTGCAGTCGGAGAAGCTCCCTCAGCAGTGGCTGGGCCCGACACGGGTGTTTCTGCTGAAAATGCCCCAGAGAGCCATAGCAGCAAACTCAGGAGCATTGGAAGCGCAGATATCTTCAAGACGGTGACCTGTTTCACGGTGCTCCTTCCTGATCACCATTTTACCGGTTGAGACCAGAACCGCTCGATAGAAACCCCCACCGGGGAGATACTTGAAGTCAGTGGCAGTGGTGCTGCTCTTTTTGTGATCCGGGAGGCTCGATGTCCTCGCACGAAATCACCCGAAATCCGACACGTGCCGTACGCGTGGGTGACCGCATCATTGGATCCGGTCAGCCGATTCTGGTTCAGAGCATGTGCGCAACCCACACCACCGATCTCGATGCCACCTGTCGACAGGTCGATGCCTTGTCAGCAGCAGGTGCAGGAATCGTGCGCCTGGCCGTCGATTCGAAAAAGGATGCGGAAGCAGCCATCGCTATCGCCGACAGGGTTCAGGCCCACATCTGCATCGATCTGCAGGAGAACTGGCGTCTCACTGAGATACTCGCACCCCACGTGGCAAAAATCCGCTACAACCCCGGACACCTTCACCATCACGAAAAGAAGGTCCCGTGGCAGGAAAAGGTCCAACGCATCGCCGACTGGGCGGTCGCTTCAGACATTGCTCTGAGAATCGGGGTCAATTGCGGCTCCGTGGACCCGCTTCAAAAAGAAAAGTGGCCTGCGGAAGATGATATTTCTCCACTGGTCGCCAGTGCACTCGAGCATTCCGAGTTTCTCGACTCCATCGGTTTTGAACGCTATGTCGTCTCCCTCAAGGATTCCAATCCGAATACGGTCATCGAGGCAAACCGTCGATTTGCCGAACAGAGACCGGAGATTCCCCTGCACCTCGGGGTGACAGAGGCCGGATTACCCCCTGACGGAGTCATCAAGACCCGGGTCGCCTTCGAGCAATTACTCTCCCGGGGGATCGGTGACACCTTGCGGGTGTCATTGACCCTTCCCAATGAAGAAAAACATCAGGAGATTATCGAGGGCCAGAAAATCATCGATGATGTCTATGCCGGCAGGGTCCGCAGTGTGGTCCGTTACGAATCGAGTGGACCCAACATCATCTCTTGCCCCTCCTGTTCCAGGGTAGAGAACGGTGACTTCGTCAAGTTGGCCAAAGAGGTCAAGGAACTCTCCAAAGCTTATCAGGAACACTCCCTGACCATCGCTGTCATGGGCTGCCGGGTAAATGGACCCGGCGAAACCGATGATGCGGATCTGGGTCTCTGGTGTGCCCCCAGTTTCGTCAATCTCAAGCGCGGTGAGGAATCCCTCGGAGCCTATCCTTACGACGAAATTCTGGGAAAACTCCAGCAGGAGATTGAAGGCTTGATCGAAAGTCGATCCTCCGCCTCCTGAACTGCGATTCCAGAAATTGAACTCAGGGTTCGCAGCCTTCGTCGCAGCATAGATCCCCCGCGGTCGGATCTACTCCGCAAACTCCCGGTGCCGGAGGTGCGGATCCTCCAGAGAAAAGATGGGCCAGGAGTGCGACGGGATCGGCAATATCGAGAACTTCGTCATCATTGACATCGCCGGCATTCGCACAATGAAGAGGTCCTCCTGCGAACAGGAACTCCAGCAGCGCGATGGGATCGGCGACATTGATCAGGCTGTCGGCATTGGCG
>JACETR010000097.1 GCA_013911165.1 Planctomycetota bacterium
GTCCCAGTCCGCCTGTACACCCGCCCAACCCATCGGCATCGTGCACATTCTCGGGACCAACGACTTTTATGCTCCCTACAACGGTAACCAGTATTCGATTGCGACCAGTGTTCAAAACAGTTTCTGGGCTGCAGTGAATCAGGCCCAGTCGGTACCGACGGAAACTTCCCAGGGCGGAGGGGTCACTCTTTTCCAATGGGCAGAGGGGCCCGGTTGTCACACGGTCGCACACTATCGCATTCAGAATGGGGATCATGGCTGGCCTGCATTTTCGCAGCAGGCGTTGTGGAGTTTCTTTTCAAATTATACTTTGGCCGGAACGGGAATCGGCCCCGGCTGTGCCCCAACCAACGGAGGCTTCCGTAGAGGAGATGTGAATGGCGATGGCAGCCTGAACATCAGCGATGCGGTTTCAGCGTTGATTTACCTGTTCGATGGGGGCCAGGTCGACTGTGAGAGTGCCGTCGACGGCAATGACGATGGATCGATCAACCTGGCGGACGCCGTCTCGATCCTTGCATACCTCTTTAGCGGCAGCGGGACGCTTCCCGCTCCCTTTCCAGACTGTGGAACCGATTCAACTGCCGATGCGCTGGATTGTCTTCAGTACAACGGCTGTTGATTTCAGGGGGAGTCGGGAGAGAAAAATGGTGGGCGAAGAGGGACTCGAACCCCCGGCATCTTCGGTGTAAACGAAGCGCTCTACCAACTGAGCTATTCGCCCTGACCATGACGGAAACCCATCGTAAGGATTCCGTCGGAAAATCCCAGCGGAAAGACAGACTTCGCACAAGAGTTTCTGAGTCTGAATAATCTACTCTGTGAGTTTTCAGGCTTTTGGGTATTCTGTTTTGCAACCAGTGAAAGGAACTCTGATGAGCGAAGAACGGGAAATCGAGCAGTTGGTCCAAAGGTACTACGAAAGCCTCTACGAGTCGGATGCAGAGAAAGTACGGTCGGTCTTTCATGAGAAGGCGATGATCGCAGGTTACCTTCATGGCGAGTTGGTGCAGATGTCTCTGGAGGAATTCGCCGGTTTCGTCGCTGCCCAACAACCTTCACCCCAGGAGAGCGGTGCAAA
Source organism: Planctomycetota bacterium (assembly GCA_013911165.1). Lineage (GTDB taxonomy): Bacteria > Planctomycetota > UBA8108 > UBA1146 > UBA1146 > UBA12191. Next base: position 1,082 of record JACETR010000097.1, read on the forward strand.
GCAGCATCTTGAGATTGAATCTGTGGAGTACGCGGGTGAAACAGGTTGTGTGATGCTGAGTGAAGAGTATCTGGGGATGACCTTCTTTGACACTCTCTCCTTGTTGAGGGTGGGTGGTGAATGGAAGGTCTATAACAAGCTCTTCCATGTGGAGGATTGAAGCGATTTAATAGAGGGATTGCTGTTCATTTATCGAGAAGGAATGGGGGGCATTATGAGTTCTGAATCTGACCCTTGGCCAGTCGATCCCGAAACTGCGCTCCCCCGATTAGTGAATGAGCAGGGGGGGCGACTCTACTCCCTGGGGTTGAAATTTTGCGGAAATGCGGCCGAGGCCGAGGATCTGGTTCAAGAAACCTTTATGCTGGCATATCAGAACTGGGAATCCTTTGAAGGTCGCTCAAAGGTTTCAACCTGGCTGTACTCCATCGCAGCTCGGGTTTGCCAAAAAATGCATCGCAAGCGTGCTGGAGAGCCGGATCAAATCGGATCTCTCGAAGAGTTGCTTCCATTTGGTGAACCCCGAATTGCACAAATCGCTTCCAAAATGGACCCCGCGGATATCCAAATGATACATATTGAGTCGCGGGAGGATCTGGAACGGGCCATTGCCAAAATGCCTCAGGACTTTCGCATGCCGCTGGTGCTCAAGGACATCATTGGGTTGACCGTTCCAGAAATCGCTTCCGTGATGGGGATGGAAGAGGGGACGGTGAAATCCCGGGTCCACAGAGCACGACTCAAATTACGTAAGCTGGTCGATGATCGTCTTCCCAGAACCCCCGACGACGTGCCACCTGCTGCCTATCCGATCCAGGTTTGCCTCGATTTGCTTGAGGCCAAGCAACGATCATTGGACCTGAATGAGGAGTTCAGTTCTGAGGTGATCTGCCAACGTTGTGAGTCTGTCTTTGCTTCCATGGATCTGGCTCAGGACATCTGCCAGTCATTGGCAGAAGATCATATTCCTGATGGGCTGAATGAGCGTTTGAGGAAGGCTCTGGAAGAGTTGTAAGTCCCAACTTTCTAACCAGTTTAAAAAAACTTAAAAAAGTCGGGAACGATGACGGCGTTTTCTGTCTCTCAGATGATGAGTCTGAGTGGAGGTGCGCCCGTGTTTGTCAGGCAGATCGCTGATAATCAATTATCTCAATACAGTTATCTCATTGGCTGTCAGCGCACCGGTGAAGCCATCGTTATCGATCCAATGCGGGATATTGACCGCTACTTCGATCTGGCGGAGCAGCATGATCTCAAGATCGTGGCCGCTGCGGAAACCCACATTCATGCCGACTTTCTGTCCGGTCTCCGTGAATTCGGTGAACTTCCCGGTGTGAAACTGTTTCTCTCTGGTGAGGGCGACAAGGAATGGAGTCCTCGCTGGCTCGATCAGCATTCGGGGGGTGGTTCCTACGGACATCGCCTTCTCAAAAATGGAGAGATCTTTTTCATTGGGAATATTGAGTTCAAGGTTCTTCATACCCCCGGACATACTCCTGAGCATCTGTCCTTCCTGGTCACCGATCGTGGGGCAGGGGCTGATCAGCCACTGACACTAATTTCGGGAGACTTTCTTTTTGTGGGCGATCTGGGACGTCCGGATCTGTTGGAAACCGCTGTTGGCAACACGGGAGCCATGGAGCCGGCAGCCCGTGATCTTTTCCATAGCGCTCACTTGATTGACCTTCTTCCCGATTTTGTTCAGGTTTGGCCTGGTCACGGAGCTGGCAGTGCGTGTGGAAAAGCATTGGGTGCCGTGCCCACTAGTACCATTGGTTATGAAAAGAGATTCAACTCTGCCCTCTCCCAATCAGCGAGCGAAGAGGAGTTTGTGCAGGAAATCCTTTCGGGACAACCGGAACCCCCCCTGTATTTTTCAGAAATGAAACGCCTCAACAGGGATGGGGTTCCGGTACTTGAGAAGATCAGAACTCCAAAAAGAATGAATGAGGATCAGTTTGTTGCCGCTTATGAAAGCGGTGCCATCGTGGTGGATACCCGCGATTGGGATCTGTTCAAGGAGCAGTTTTTGCCGGGATCCCTGTCAATCCCCATGAGCAGCAAGCTTCACTCGATGTTGGGCAGTTTTGTTAAACTCGAAGATCGCCTGCTTCTCGTGTGTGAAGAAGAAGATCTCGAGGTGTTGGTCCGCCGCCTGATCAGAGTCGGTTATGACAAGGTTCTGGGGTGGGTTCATCCTGACGAAATCATCGGTTTGAGCAGTTATCTGGGAGCATGGGGAACGATTGAAGAATCGGACGCGGTAAAGGTTTCCACCAAGATCGAGTTATCGGGACGCAGAGTTCTGGATGTTCGAAAATCCTCCGAGTTCGAAAAAGATCATATTCCTGGCGCGATCAACATCTCTCACACACTCTTGCGGTCTCGTCTCAAAGAGTTGGACCGTGAAGTGACCTGGTACGTCGTCTGTGAATCAGGGGATCGCTCTGCTCGCTCAGCCAGCTTTTTGAATGCCATGGGCTGGTCAGTCATCAATCTCTCAGGTGGCATGCAGGCATTGCGTGCGAAGAAGGTTTGATGGCCATGGAAAAAGGAATTGTCCAAAAGAATCGTCAGAGAGGGCTTTCGAACGAAGAGGCCCGGGCATTGATGGATAGTGGACAGGCCCTGCTGATCGATGTGCGAGAACATGCTGAGTTTAAGGCAGAGGCGATTTCAGGAGCACTATCGCACCCACTTTCAACATTTGAATTTGAAACCCTTCAGGTCTTCATGGGGAAGCGTGTACCGATTTTTTACTGTCGTACCGGCATTCGTTCTGAGGAAGCGTTACAGCGCTGGTTAAAAGAGGGGAGAGACGGATTCCATCTCGCTGAAGGAATCCGCAATTGGACCACTGCATGTTTTGAAGTGAGAACTCGTCAGGCTGGGTCAAGGGTCGATGTCATGAGGCAGACCCAGATGGTGGCTGGATCACTGATTTTCACCTTGTCTTGTTTGGCCATTTTCGTGAACCCGATCTTTTGGATCGGTTCAGCCGCACTTGGTTTGGGCCTTTTTCATGCAGGGGCCAGCGGAACTTGTGGCTTGGCCACGGTGATCTCCTGGCTCCCCTGGAATCGCCCGCGTCACTGTTTCAAATGTGGGTGATGTCAGGAGTGGGGGCGAGGTCAGAGAACATCAGAACATAGGCCTCCTGCATCGAAAGGCTGGCGGGGCGGCCTGGGACTTCCCATCCCTGCTCAGAGGGCAAAGAGACCTTTGAGTGGAGTCCGGGTCGAGACGATGAAGGCACTTCCGAATCTCAAGGTCGGAGTGTCTGAAAAAAGAGAGTTATCTCAGTTGCCAATGCACCTCCTCAGAGGCGGGCCAGCGATTCACCCCAAACGGTGTCGTTGGCCTCGCCTCTCTTATTTTGGCGGGCCATGAGACATTTTTTCGCCGGACGGGATACCCCGAATCGTCACCAGCGTTCGCCTCAGAGAGGCAGAAGAATTTTGCCTCCAGGCAGGAGAAACATGGAAATAGCCCTGGGGATTCTTTTTGTCGTCATTGCTGCCATTCCGGTGGTCTACCTGGTAAATGACAAACGTTTGAAGAAGCAAAAACGTCCTCATCCCCGATATTCAAAAGATCAGGCGGTTCGCCTGTTCTTGATGGGTGAGATGAATGACGACATTCTCGACAGCCTTGAGCGTGGCAAGGATCGTTAATCGCATTGCCGTGAATGCCAAAAGAAATCCCGCTTCAGCCATTGGCTGAAGCGGGATTTTGATTTCTGGATGGTGGGCGATACTGGACTCGAACCAGTGACCTCATCGATGTGAACGATGCGCTCTAGCCAGCTGAGCTAAACGCCCCCAAGTTTTAAAGTTGGTGCCGAAGAGAGGATTCGAACCTCCACCCGGTGTGAACCGGACCAGGACCTGAACCTGGCGCGTCTGCCAGTTCCGCCACTTCGGCACAAGCAAGCATGATTATCCTTTCCCCCGGGGAAAGTCAAGACTCCCCGACGATGTTGGCCCAGTTCATGGTAAAACTCTTCCTTGACCCCGCTATTCCGGGGTGGATCAGGCAGCGAGGAAGGAATCGATGCGATGAAGGTGGTGGCCCAGAATCGACGGGCACGCTTCGAACTGGAGATCCTTGACACTCTGGAGGCGGGAATCGTCCTGCAGGGCTCGGAGGTCAAGAGTCTTCGTGCAGGCCAATGTGAAATGGTCGATGGTTTTGTCCGCGTTGAGACGGGTGAGGCTTTCATGCACAAGGTGCGCATCGCGGAATACAGCCATGGCGGATACTCCAATCATGAGCCGACTCGCAAACGGAAGCTTCTGGTTCACAAGAGAGAAGCAGATCAGTTACGGGTCAAGATGGAGGAAAAAGGTCTGACCATCGTGCCCCTGAAGATCTATTTCAATGAGAAGGGCAAGGTCAAGGTCGAGATTGGTATCGGTCGCGGCAAGAAGGCCCACGACAAGCGCAAGGCCACGAAAGACAGGGAAACCAAGCGGGAGATCGACCGCGAAATGCGCCGCCGTCGCTGATGGAGCGGGGCTTTGCCTTGTCAGGATTCCTTGCCGAATCCGTAAATCAGGATACATTAAGAAATCACACGTTTGCTGTTGTGACAGTGAGCGCAGTTCTATCGGGGGCGAAACGGTTTCGACCGGACGATGGAACGTCGTGTGGCAGGTGGAGGTTGTCCGGAGGCCTCCTTAAACACCGGCAAAAGTTTTGACTGCGAACAACAACTTCGCACTGGCTGCCTAATACTGGCGCCCCTTCCCCCGCAGCATGTCCAGGGCTGCGGACGGAGGGCCATTTTACTGGACTGGCCGAAGAAGACCCTGCCAGTGGTCTTTGAGGCGAGATCGAACTGGCGACCGTGGATCGGATCCTGTCCGTTGGAGCTGACCTCGGTTTTAAAGAACGGACTATGCCTGTAGAAGCTCGGCGGGAAACGTTTCGGGACCCGGGTTCGACTCCCGGCGCCTCCACCATATTCAACCACCGTGTCCTGTGATGTCAGGAAACGGTCTGTATGTGCACAACCCTCCCTTCAGTTCTTGCGATCAGTGGCAACTGAAGCGGGAATTGGTTTAGATAATTCGATCACAGGAAGAACCGTGCTTTCTGCTGGGGCCGCAATTGGAATTGTGGGTGGTATGGGTCGCCGTTCCCGAAAATCGAAAAACGAAAAAGAGATTCTGGATGGCGGTATCGTCGTCTGGAAACCGCGGGGACCATCTTCTCGCGCAGTGGTCAATCGTGTCCAGCGCCAGGTGGGGTTCAGGGGCCTTGGCCACTGTGGAACTCTCGACCCTCTCGCGAGTGGGGTCATGGTTCTCACCGGTGGCTTGGGCAGCAAATTTCAGCAGTGGCTGACGGTTCACGACAAGAGTTATATTGCAACCATCTGGTGGGGGTTGGGCAGTGACAGCGGTGACGCAGAGGGGCCCCTGTGGCGACCAGAGGAGCCCGTGTCGATTCCGACCAGAGCTGCCATCGAGGCAGTTCTGCCGCAGTTTCTCGGTGTGCAAATGCAGGTCCCTCCCCGTCACAGCGCGATCCGTGTCGACGGTCGCCGCTCCTACGAGGAAGCCCGCGCTGGAGTGGATCTCGACATGAAACCCCGAGAGGTTCGGATCGATGCTCTGGAGTTGTTGGAAGTGGATGGTTCCCGCTGTCGCCTGCGAATCGATTGTGGTCCCGGGACTTACATCCGGAGTCTTGCCCATGATCTGGGATCGGCATTGGAGGTGCCGGCAACCCTGATCGGTTTGCAGCGAACCGCTTGTGGAATCCACACCCTCGCTGATTCGACTCGTATCGATCAGATTGGCAGATCGGAGTGGTGGCCCCTGGAGCGGTTGGTCGAACACCTGCCGAAGCAGGAACTCACGGACCCTGAGTGCCGGGCACTTGCACAGGGGCAGCAAATTACCGGGCAGATTTCAGAAGAATGCGTGGCATGGTCCGGTGGCGTGGTTCAGGGAATTCTGGAGCCTGCGGAGGACGGCACCATCAAGGCGCGTCGCTGGCTCTCCAGAGGGATCCGCAACCCGGAATCGAAGGCTGAGACTGACTAGGGTCTCTCGAGCTTAATGGCATCGATGACGAGCGTTTTCTTGTGCGACGGGGGAACCGTCAGCAGCATCATCGATTGGATGTCGGTCCAGGTCAGGTTGGGATCCTTCTTCAATTCTCTGGCGAGATCGACACGGAAATGATTCCAGCCTTTACGACGGATCGTGATCTGGTGTGAATAGCAGTTGTTGCGCAGGTAACCGG
>JACETR010000098.1 GCA_013911165.1 Planctomycetota bacterium
AACCCGACCCACCCGCTCTCCGGGCCAGGAGATGACGCAGCGGTCTTACCGATACCCGCAGGAAACGCCACCGTTCTCTCCGTCGACTCTCTCGTCAGCGGCCAGCATTTCAAGATTGACTGGCTCAATGATTGGCACCCCCCCGGGATCCTGGCTCGAAGACTGCTGCGTGGAAGCCTCAGTGATATCAGCGCCATGGGTGGAACCGCCACGGGTGTCCTGCTTTCACTGGAGAGTGATCAACTTCCCGGCTTCTATTCGGAAACATTCTGGGAGGAAGTCGATACTGAGATGCAGCTTCACTCGATGACCTTACTCGGAGGCAACCTCACAAGGCGCACTACCGGTTTATCACTGCATGCAACCGTCGTCGGGCACGTCGAACCGGATCGCAGTTGGCGAAGAGACAGTGCAAAACCGGGAGATCGAATCGGTGTCACCGGTTTTCCCGGCAAGGCTGCCCAAGCCCTTGATCAACTACAGAGTGGGATCTCCGTGACATCCCCTGATCCTTGGCGGTCCCCCGCCTCGAGGCAAAGTTTTGCAACGACGCTCAATTGCAAATTGCAAGGCACCGCCTGTGCCATCGATCTCAGCGACGGACTGGGCCTCGATCTCCAGCGAGTTTGCAAGGCCAGTGGAATCTCCGCACAGATCGACATCGCCCCGCTCGTCGCGTCGGAAGACGCACCGAGTCCGAGCCAGGTAGTGGCCGGTGGTGAAGACTATGAACTGCTCTTGGTCGTCGATCCGGAAGAAATCGCTACCGTGGAAGAAGTCGCCCTGGAAACGGGAACTCCCTTTCACTGGCTGGGGAGTGCGGAAACTGTCCATGATCGCCCCTCGATTGAATGGCGACTGGCTGGAGAGAGGATCGAGACTCTCCCCGAAAAACAGGGCTGGGACCCCTTCCAGCAGTAATCCACAAAACCGGGTGTCCGCTTTCAGGGTCTCCAGTATCAGCCAGCAGAAGCCTCAGGCGTCAGCCCCCTCGATGGCGGGCGCTTCCTCGCCTTCATTGAAGAGTGCTTCCTCGACCGCATTCCCTTCTTCAGGTTTCAGCAGCGGGAACAGCACCACATCCCGAAGGTTTTCTGCTCCACAAAGCAACGCCACCATGCGATCGATGCCCATGCCCCAACCTGAGATCGGTGGCATGCCGTGCTCCATCGCCATCAAGTAGTCCTCTTCCATCACCATTGCTTCATCATCGCCATCCGCATGCAGTTTCGCCTGCTCCTCAAGGCGTCCACGTTGATCGATGGGATCGACCAACTCGGAATAGGCATTGATGACTTCCCAGCCATGAATCACCAGCTGGAAACGGTCCGTGATGGTCGGATCATCATCATTGCTTCGTGCGAGCGGTGAAAGATCAACTGGGTGTTGAACGACAAAAGTGGGCTGTTTGAGATGGGGGCGGACCGTCTTTTTGTACAACTGATCGATCAACGCTCCCCTGCCGAGGTGATCGACGTCATCCAGAGCGATTCCTCTTCCAGCAATCGCGGCCCGGAGTGAGTCCGCATCGGGGCACTCGGAGAGGTTAATCCCCGCATGTTCCTGAACCAAATCAGTCATGCTCTTGCGAGGCCACTCTCCTCCGAAATCGATGTCTCCTGCGGCATGGGGAACCACCAGTGAACCGGTGCACTTCTCAATGGCTGAGCGCAAAAGGTTTTCGGTGAAATCCATGTTGTCGATGTAATTCCAATAAGCCGCATAGTACTCAAGCATGGTGAAATCCTGCAGATGGGATGGATCCATCCCCTCATTCCGGAAGACGCGCGCGAACTCATACACACGATCAAAGCCGGCAACGATGCAGCGCTTGAGATAGGTTTCAGGAGCAATCCTCATATACACGGGGATGTCGAGAGCGGCATGGTGAGTCTCAAAGGGTGTCGCCAGAGCTCCTGATGGTTTCGTCTGCAGAACTGGTGTCTCCACCTCATCGAAAGAGGCTTCGTCGAGACCATCACGCAATGCCCGAATAAACTCTCTGCGCAGGCGAAAGCGGTTTCGGGATTCTTCGTCACTGATCAGATCGAGGTAACGACGACGATAGCGAATTTCACGATCCGAGATGGCGTGGAACTTTTCCGGCATGGGACGCAACATTTTGCCGAGGAAGGTCCACTGACTGGCCCGAACCGTCAACTGACCGATCCGGGTCTTGTATACCTCTCCCTCGATTCCGACGAAATCGCCGATGTCGACGAGCTTGTTGAACTCCTTGAAAGAGTCCGCACCGAGATCGTCCTTCTGGACAGAACACTGCATTCTGCCATGAAGGTCCTGGAGATCGAAAAAGGTCAATTTGCCGAAGTCCCTGCGGCTGACGATTCGACCACAGATGCGTACAGCGGTGGTCCCCTCCTCAAGCCCGGAGGCTTCCGCCAGGGTGTGAGAGCGCTCCCATCGTTCAGGATAGGGGTGGTGCCCGGCCTCCCTTAATTTGCCAATCTTCTCGATCTTGATTTCGCGGATCCGGTCCTCGGCCACGTCTTCCTCGCTCTCGGTTTTGGAGCAAACCCTCTCCAGAGGGGTGAAATCAGGGATTTTCGGCGGCTCGAGGCCCCTCCCCTGTTTCACAATGCGAATCCTAGCCTTCCCCCGGACAAGGGTCAAAGAACCCCGGAGATTCCCCGGGATGATTTCCCGGGGAATGAACCCGGGGTTGCCCTCCCATGGGCGTTGACTTGGCCCGGAGATCGGCTTAATCTTTGTTTTTCACGGGTTTCCCGTGAATCAGGAAAGAAATGAACGGAACTGAAAACGACCCGGAGCCCTGATTGACTGTGGATTGAATTTCTTTGAATTCAGACAAAGAGATTCCAGACACATGGAATCACCGGTCCTGATCATTCCGATTTTTTGGTCCGAAGAATAATTCGGCTTCTAGTTTGCAATCACGAGAGGGAGGGACCATGCGTCCATACCGTCAGAAACTCAAGATGTTCGCCCTGCTGCTCTGCTTTGGGCTTGCCCTGACCCTTTCCGGATGTGCGTCCGGACCCAAGGCCACCGTCTCCTCCAGCCTTTACTGGAAGCGCGTGTTCCGTCAGATGGGTGACGATATCCGCAATGCCCGTACCGACATCGATCGTATCGTTTTCGATCTCGATGATCGTCCGATCGAGCAGTACTAGTTTTCTTCAGTTTCTGCTACTGCAGAAATAAGAATTGAAAAATGGAGACCGGCCTGAGCCGGTCTCCATTTTTTTGTTCACTGCTTCTCTTCAGTCCCGAGAATTAAATCGGTGAGGCTCAGCCTCAGACGTTTCGTTTTCGGGCCAGCAATTCTGGATCAGCGGGGGGAAGTGGTTTTCCTTCAGCGGCAGCTTTGAGTGCTTCACCGATTCGGTCTTCCACCCGTTCTTTTTCATCCGGTGCATACCACTCGATCGGCAATTTCCGGGACCAGACCAGTTGTGACCTGGCCAAGGCTCGATTCTGGGCCTGTATTTTGTCCGCCTCCATGTAGGGATCAGTTCCCTCACGCAAGGCCTTGGCAATTCGCTGGTAACCGATCGATTGGCTCGCCGTCGATCCCCAGGGGGGATCGTGTTCTGCGAGCAATTTCTCGACTTCCGTAATCCAGCCTTCAGCGAACATGCGAACCACCCGGGCTTTAATCCGGCGATGTACTTCCTGTCGTTCGCGATGAACTCCAATCAAGAGAGTTTTCTGAGGGTCGAGGATCGGCACCCTGCGCTGATGCCAGACGCTGATCGGTTCACCACTTTGTTCATAGACTTCCAGAGCCCTCATCAAACGCTTGTGATCATGTCGATGAATCGTCTGCGCTGCATCCGGGTCGACCTCCTGCAAGCGGTCATGAAGGTAATCTCCGCCATGTTCTTTCGACTCTTCCTGCAATCTCTGGCGAATCCCCGCATCGGGACCGGGTCCTTCAAAAATACCGTCACGCAGGGCGTGCAGATAAAAGACTGTCCCTCCACAGATCAACCAGGGTTGGTCAGGCTGTGCTATTTTCTTGAGAGCGGATAGCCAATCGAAGACGGTGAAATCCTCCCAGGGGTCGACCAGATCTGTCAGTTGATAAGGATTCCCCTGACGAAGATCTGCAGCAGGTTTGGCACTGCCGATATCCATCCCCCGATAGACCTTCATCGAATCCATCACCTTCACCGGAAGACCGGTGAACTCAGAAATCTCCAGAGCCCGGCGAGATTTCCCTCCACAGGTGGCACCGGTCACAATGATCGACAGCGGTGGAGCTTCCCAATCACTCATGACGACTCCCCTACCCATTCCAACTCTGGATTCATCCCACAAAGATTCAAATACGCTCCACGTTCCTCAAAGGGCTCAAGAATCTGAAACTCACCACTTCTTCCGGCGCAGTGAACGACTTCCTGCCGAGAGACATGAAAGTGCCCGCAAAGTACACGGTCATAGCCTTCGGCAATCAGGCTCTCCACCATTCTCAAATCCGGTTGCATTCTTGTTCGGTGTTTACGGCGAACCGAGCGTTTCGAACCGGAACGAATTCCACCCGCAAGAAATTGCCTGAGAGACATCGGCATCGACAGCAACACACCCCGAGTCAGAGGATGACGAAGAGTCTTGCGCAACCTTTGGTAACCCCTGTCTTCAGTTCCGAACAAATCGCCATGGGAACAATGCCACCTTTGACCGCCCCACTGGATTTCGACGGCGTCCCCGTGAATCTGGATACCGGTGTGAGATTCAAACCTGGAGCCAAGAAGGAAATCCCGATTTCCGGGAATCACAGAGATTTGAAGACCTTCACGTATGGCAGACCGCAGGGCCCTGACCTCATGCTGGTTCACATCCAGATTCATCTGGTCGTCGCCACACCATTGATCGAAAAGGTCTCCCAGCAACAACAGGGAGGCTTCCAATTGCTGACACCGATTCAGGAGTCTCCTCAGCCAGGTCAGACGACGGGCACTTCCATCACAATGAAGATCAGTCGCAACGAGGCATTTCTGAACCGGAATCACAGGGATTTCAGAACGGGACATGCTGCCCTTCCCTAGGGAATCACCCAATCATCCGGATTGAACCCCGTGGAATCACTCTTGGAGTTCTTGTCAGGAGCATCCATCTTTGGTCGATCCTTTTCCGGCTTCTTCTCTTGAGTCGGCTTTGCAGGTCTGATTTCTGACTCCCTGCTCTCAGGATTCCCCTCAGGCTTTCTCTGGCGAGCAACCGGGGCCTCCCTGCCTGTCCCATGCTTCGGGGAATCGTCCCTCTTCACAGGCTTATCAGGCGATTTCCCGACCGGGTCTGGAAGGTCTGAAAAACCCGGTTCTTTGGGGAGAGGTTTTTCCTGTTTATCCGCCTTTTGTTTCGGAGAAGGGCCCCTCTTCACAGGCTTTTCAGGCGATTTCCCAACCGGGTCAGGCAGATCGGAAAAGCCTGGATTTGCAGAGGGACGCTCCCCTTGTCGCCCACGATCTCTGGAGTTTTCCCGGGGCTTCTTCTCCCCTGATCTCTCATTTGATCGCTGGGAACCAGACCGACGTCTGGATCTGGACCGCGGGTCTCGGGTCCGGCTTTCGTCAGCAGGACCAGATTCGTGATGCGAACTCTCCTCACGGGTCGGAGCTTCAACCCGTTCCCTGGCCTTCTCAGGCTTTTGACGTTGGGAGATTTCCCTCTTCTCCGAACTGCGCTGGCTCGGCTTTCTGGCAGAAGTTCGCTTCTCTTTCACAGTTCCGGGAAGCGAGCGTGGCTGTCCCAAATCACGGGTCACCCTGTGAGGCCCTTGAGTACCGGTCATCGAGAAATCATGGGAGAGTTCCCCACTTCCCAATTCGGTATCGAGGATGTGGTCAAAACAACTTCGGGCCTCTTCTTCAAGATCCGGATGAGCCACAAAAATCTGCGACAGTTCCCTGCTCAATCTGGGCAAAGCCCTCAGGGTATGCAAAACCCGATCACGATCCATGGCCGGGAAGGGTTCATCCAGGAAAAGGAACTGAGGTGCTCCCGTCACGGCTCTGACATAGGCCTGTGCGAAAGCCAGACGGAAACCGAAGGTCAAACCCTGAAGGGTTCCACCGGACAACTCGTGGCTCTGCAGGAAATCACTTTTGGCACCGGTGAAGAGTTTGATCTCAAAATCACGGGTCACCTGAGCATCCCGATATCGGCCACCTGTCAGATGCGGGAGTAATCGACACAAACCTTTTCCCAGGCTGGGACCGGTTCGCAATCGGACCGATTCGATGGTCTCCTCCAGCAACTCCAGAAGAAGACGGTGAACGTCCATTTCCGAACGAACTTCCAGAGATTTGCTCCGAAGACCGCCATTTAAATCTTCAAGAGCCTTGCGCCGGCCTTCCTGATTTTGATATTCACGGACCTGTGAAGCCAATCGATCTCGCTTGGACTTGATCCGCTTCAATGATTCGTTGACCTCGTCCAGTTTTTTGCGATTTTGCCGCAGGTCCTTGCGTACATTCTCAATAATTGGCTGCACCCACTGAGCCAGTGTTTCGCCCGGCATGTCTCCCAGTTCACCCTGGATTTCCCGGCGCTGGGTTCGAAGAGATTCCAGTGCATTCTGGACTCCCCTGAGACGACAATTCGTCACATCTTCACCGGGATCAAGCCCGGGCTTGCCATGGGCATCGTGCGCTCGGGTCGACTCCAGAGAAGCACCGGCAACGTCCCGTTCCATTTCAAGGCGAGCGACATGTCCTTCTGCATCGAAAGAGTTCTGCTTGTCGAGAGATGCCTTGGACCAGAGCCAAGAGGTAAAGACAAACAAGGCCGCACCGAAGGCCGCCAGTAGGAATCCGGTTCCCTTCTCCTGTTCAAGCCCCGATAGCAGTGGCAGCAGTTTGGAAAAACCCCACTCCAACTCATGATCGACGCCAACCAGAATAAACAACAGCCCTGCCAGGAATGTCACCACTGAAAGGGCACGATGCCGCAAATGGGAACTGTTCAATTCTGAGATCGATTGACGCTGCCGCTCGATTTCCCTGCTGAAAGAATTTTCATGATCAGAGGAAAGCTTTTCTTCCAGAGATCTCCTTGCTGAGTCCAGTGCAGCGTCGAGACTCAACCGACACTCATGAGCTTTGACCACCTTCTCC
>JACETR010000099.1 GCA_013911165.1 Planctomycetota bacterium
CTCAAGCCAGTCCTCCAACTTTCCGGTCCATTCGCCCAAAGAAGATTCGATCTCCGCAGATCGTTCTCCATCCTGATCGAGGGCTCGCTCGATCGCTTGCCTCGCTCTTTGAAGAGCAGCCTGTTGCCCCCCGCGAGGAACCCCGGCACTCCCCTGTTGCTGCATTTGTCCGGCCGCCTGCTCAGCCTCTTCAGCGGCTTCCTGAAGAGCGGCTCTCGCCTCCTCAAGGTCTTGCAGAATTTGCTCGGCTCCCTCATCCCCGGCCTCGGCATCCGCCTGCGCTTCTCGACGAAGTGCACCGATTCTCTCGGAGACCGATCGGGATTCACTTGCCTGTTGACGAGCCTGTCTGGCCTGAGCTGAATTGGAAGACTGCTCACCTCCTGCGATCTGATCCATCTGCTCAGAAAGTGCTTCTTCCAGTCCCGAGATTTGCCTTGAAATAGCCGAGAGCCCCTGAAGGCGTCGTGACTCGCGAGCCATACGATCCGCAAGATTGCGCACTCCTTCAGAAATTTCAGCGGCCTGCGTGGAGAGAGGGCTTCCCTGCTGGGGTTCGGGTTCTCTCTGCGACAACTGTTGCTGTTCAGAGATCAGATCACCCAAATCGTCCTGCATCCTCTGCAGATCTTCGGCGTCCTGTGCTGCCTCCTCAGAGCGACGAGTCTTCTCAAGCAAAGACCTTTGACTGTCAGAAAGTTGGCGAACGGCTTCGAGACGTTGGCTCACCTTGTCCAGATCGGAGTCCAACTGCTGCGGATCGATATTTCTCGATTCAAGAATCGAAAGAACCAATTCCAGATTGGAGCGAACCTTGCGTATTGTCTCCAGTGCCTTGACGTAATCATCGCCTGTCAATGCTTCTGTAACCGCACGCATGTCATCCTCGATCAGATCCTGAATGATCTTCTGTCGAGCCGATCTCAGTTTCTCCGAGTCTTCAGGGATTTCCGCATCGAGCCTCTCAGCGAGAGACTCCATCTGGACCTGTAGCGACCGAAGGTATTCACGGGCTTCTTCCTGCAATCGTGCGAGACGATCAGCAGTCTGCGCCTCTGCCGCCAGCGACAAAACCATCAATGGCAACAGAACGAGAGCCCGCTTGATCCACAAAGGCATCAGTTGCCTCCTTCTGATTCGGATTCGCCTCCAAGGATTTGCCGAACCCGCTCTTCCACCCGCTCTTCCAGATCTTTTTCTGTACGAATCAACTCTTCGATCTTTCGAATCATAGTCCGCATGTCACCCCACTCCTGGAGGTCGTTGACGACCGCACCCAGTTGGCTTTCGACCTGTCGAACTTCGAAGATGGCTTCCTCTGCGTCTTCGACCCCTGTCTCACCATTGGCAGTTTTTCGGGCCAGATTATCGAGCCGTTTGCGCACAGGAGCCATCGTCTCACTCGAGAGTCGGTCGAGGTTTTCAGCAAGTTTCTGAATCCAGTCCAACTCTTCCGCATCACTCATACGATTACGGAGCAGGCGATTGGAGATCGTCTCCAGTCTTTCGGCGGCATCTTCAATTCGAGTGGAGACCCGATCCTGACCCGTCCGGGCCTGACGGGCGATGGGAGCCTGATCACTGGGGTCTTTTCCCATCGACAGAGCCTCTGAGAGATCTTCCAATTCACGACGGACGTCACGCTGAACCGTAAGGGTTTCTTCAAGCCGTTCCCGCAGCAAGGTCAACTCGTCCTGGGTGACCCTCTCCAGCTCATCCTGACTGAGAACACTGAGAATCCAGGTTCGGCTCACTCCAATTTGATCGATGGCGTCGAGAGCTTCAGCTCTGTACTTCCACCTCTCGCCAGGCTTGAGATCCCAACTGTCGAGATCGATGGTTAATGTCTCAGTGCTGACTTTTCCGTTTTCAGGATCCACCATCAGATTGGCCAGTGGAATATTCCGACTCTCGCCTGAGCCTTCTTCCTCAAGTTCGGGTTCAAAGATCAGGGTTCCCGATTGAACGGCATAGTCATCCCGTAACAACACCGAGAACTCGACCATTGCCCGGGGAGTAACCTCAATATTCTGACCCGGGACCTCCACCAGAACTTCAGGTGCACGATCGGGTATCACGGCGATTCGCCAGGTGATCGGGTTTTCATTGGTGAAATTTTCGAGACTTTCCAACTCAAACCACCACCTGGAATCCACCTCGGCAGAGAAGCGACCCTCAAGAATATTTCCATCCTGAATTGTCAGAGTTTCCCGAATCAGTTCTTCACTGTCACCACTCGGCCTGGATTCAATCCTGCTCGCACTGGACAAGGGCAAGCTGACTCTGGCCTTGAAGCGAACCATCGTTCCGATGGGAGCCTTGACGTGCCCGCTGCGAACAGCGGGGTTGACCGGATCGGACAAGAGGCCTGTGTACTCCGGATATTCGTAGAAGAGTTCGATTTCTTCCACCCTTGGGCGTGAACGAACCTGAACTGCATACCATTCGCTCGTGTAGTCACCACAGAGAACCCGGAAATTCAGATCCCTCTGCAAATTTTGAAACACATGGCGGAATCCGTCTTCACCCTTTCGATCGAGGGCGACTTCCTCTTCAATTGCACGACGCTCTTCCGTCGCAGGGAAACTGACTTGCAGGTATCCCCTGGCGTTCCCGCCACGGTCCTTGCGAATGTCCACAACAAGGGTCGAACCCTTTGCCAGAGTCATCGTCTGGGCTTCGGGTTGCAAGATCACCAATGAGTAGGCTTGCGGCCAGGGAGTACTTTCGAAGTAGACATTTCTGGCAACAAAACTGCGAACAAGATCTGGGCGATACTCCACAGCCAACAAAGCAGGAATCACCAGAAGAAGCAGCAGGGAAAAAGTTTTTCGGGCACGACTCCATGACAGGAATCGTCCCGGACTGAGGTCTGCAACCTTCTCTTCTGCAAGCTCCACCGTTCGTCGAATCAAATCAGCATTGTAGTATTTTCGACGGGGATTATTCGGATCAGTCAGCTGGATTGCCGTAATCAGTGAGTCTTCCAACTCGCGACTGGATTGCTCCACCATTGCCGCCAACTCGGACTCCTTCGCAGGAACCCTGACTGCCAAAAAGATGGCGCGAAAGGCGAGCAACAGGAAAACCGTCCAAAACAAACCCTGAGCCACACGCAAAGGTGTCGGCAGAACAGCGATCCAGTCGAGAAGAAATGAGAGCCAAACCGCTGCGGATGCGATGGCCATCCAGCGCAAAAGGCCTGTGACCACACGCATGAGGCGGCGCCTCGCCCTTAATTGGCGAATGCGCCTCAAGGCCAACTTGGGCCGTTCAATCATCGAATCTTCCAGACCGTCAGCCACGATCACCTCTCAAAGATGGGAAGGTATTGATAAGGCACTTCCAGAATGATGCATGCCATCGCAGTGGCATAATTTGCTCCGACCAGATCCTGCCAGGATCCGTCAGAATTTTGTAATGAGAGAACATCGCGCCAGGTATCACTGTGCCAGCGGGTCCAGAAAGAACCTCCACGCTGGAATGCGGCGAGGGTTCCGTAGTACATGCCGTAGTAGTAATCAAAAGTATTCAGGGCGTCATACCTGCGGGGTCTGTGTCGACTGAGGTATTTGAGCCCCTCATCGATAAACCGGTCCTCATAAATACCAGCCCCATACAGTGCAGTGATACCTGCAGCCGTCAGTGGAAAGGTCGTTCTCGACCTCTGGACCCTGCCGCTGGGACCGACTTCGTGTTGGTACATGAAACCACCACTGTCACGGTTGGCAGAATTTCTGACGTAGGTGATCGCGCGATCGATGGAAGCCTTGGGAACGTTGATTCCTGCATTTCTTGCGGCACGCAACGCCATGACCTGACAAACCGTGATACTCATGTCTGCATCATCGGCACCCGGCTGATAACGCCAGCCTCCTGTCTCATTCTGAGCCTGAACGATCATTCCCACCGACAGTTTCAGCTTCTCCTTGACCCTCTCCATACCGGTCATTCCGTAGACCTCAGCAAGGAAGAGAGTTGCAAATGCATGGCTGTACATTCGGGACTCGTCACAGGTAATAAATCCGTTGGTCTGGACATTCTTCAGAATGAAGTCGAGTCCCTTTTCCACCTGCTCGCCGTACTTGCCTCTTCCTGGCAAACTCCCCTCAGCGAGGAATGCGATACAGGCCAGAGCCGTAACCCCCACATGCTTGCCCATACGGCCACGGTATTCGTAATGAACCTTGCGCCCGATTTTGTCTGTCCATGAGCCATCGCTGTTCTGGGTTCGCTTCAGATACTGAAGACCCCTCTCAACAGCAAGCCTCGATTTTTCCTGCAACTCGAGGTCGATCACCCGCTCTGGTCCTTCATCGATGACCTGTGAGCTGGCAAGACCCGGCATCAGGATTGCCAGGATCGAAAGAAGCAGGATCATGATTCTGATATTCATTACTCGTCCTTTGACTTGTCTACACCTTGAATACAGGTGGAACGCTCGACTTGGGTGATGAGAATCCGATCACCACAAACATCCACACGTCCTCCCGATTCGGTCTCACCACCGTTCAGGGTGTCACCCCAACCGCTGCGGTCCCTGCGCACTCTGCGAGTCGAGGCGACCGGTTTTGCCTGGCGGCCCTGTCTGAACTGCTGCTGATAGAGAACACCGTCATCATCATTCAGATAAAGTATTCCATCATTTACCAATGCCGGTCTCGAAGCGGACGGGTTGCGAACGATGTTCTGCCGCCAGAGTTCCTCACGCCCCGGATCATTGACGAGGATGGTGGTCAGCAAATCACCAGCGAGAACCAGGCGATTGCCGGCAATTCCCAGCATGTGCGGGCCCAATGCGCCCTCGTCATTGGATATCTTCGTCAGCAGTCCACCGTCTTTGGCAGAAAGACAGTAGAGATCTGAAGAGTCCAGCGGGGTGACAAAGAGTCTCCCCTCATTAAGAATCATCGGATTGGGCTTCCACACCTGCGAACGGTAACGATTGTTGTACCGGCGATTTCTTTTCCTCGGAGCGATCTGTTCGTACTCGGAAACCCAAAGCACTTTGCCATCCCAGATTCGAACGGCAGCGATGGCCCCCAGATTACTGCAACAATAGATCACATCTCCATCGAGCAGCAACGATCCAAGGATCGGTTCTCGTGAAGGTTCACCGAACATCGTCAGGTCCACCTGATTGCCCACAATAGGCTGAACCCAGACCGGTTCACCCGTTTCAGCATCAAGACACCAGAGGCTGACGTCGATATAACCGCTTTTTCTCCAACCCAGGGCGTAGACGCGACCATCCCTGAGAATCGGTCGAGTATTGAAACTCGTAGTTCGCAACTGTTCATCAGTCACACTCCGATGAGCGCTGTCCCACAGCAATCTTCCGTTATCGATCTCTGTGTTCCAGCACTTGATACCCCGCCAGGGAAGAGCCACCTGAATGTCGTAACCCAGATAGTTTTCACGCCGGCTCGCCCGAGCAACGTATGAGGCCAAAGCGTAAGAGTCCTGTTCCACGGCCCAAAGTCGGATTTGTGGATCTGACTCCTCAAAAGTCGCATCACCCGGGCGAAGGTTGTAATCGGAAATGAGCTTTCCGGTTTTCAGATCGTAACGCAAAAGCTTGGCAGAGGTCGCCACGGCAAGAGTGTCTTCAGAAAACGCAGGGGAAAGAATGGAATTGGGACTCCCCATCATGTAACTCATTCTCGATCGGGACTCCGAGTAAACATGACGTGAGTAGGCACTCGTCTTCCATGCGATACGACCCTCTTCAAAGGGCAACGGCACTGCCTCAATCTCACTTCTGGTCTGATCTGCCGTCGAGCCTGGAAGGGAAACGTCACCGTCCAGATACTTGGCCAGAGAATCGGCAAGAGAACTCTGACCGGAACGAATCGCTGCCAGAGCCATCCAGCGGTTGAGCGACGCCCTCAGCTCATTGGACACCTCTCCCAGTTCTGGATCGCCAGCCAGATCCCAGGCTTTCAGAGCGGCTGCGGATTCATCATTCTCGAAAAATAATTCGCCTGAGCGGATCAGGGTCTCGCGACAAAAATCCATCACCGGGTAGAGCCTCGCCACCTTGAACAACATTCGTGGGTCGCGATTTTTCAATGCCCGGTCAAGAATCGACAGTGCCCGCGTCTGAAACTCTGCGATGTAAATTTTTTGGTGATCCTCGGAGAGAGCACGGAGGTAATCACCGATTCTGTCGGAGATGGGAATCGTCTGCAGCCATGAATCGCTACGGTAGGACTCCATCAAGGGATTAAGCCCCCAGATCTCTTCATTCAGTCCCTGAAGACGACGCAATCCCTCGACCACATCACCATCGTTGATTCTCTGGACGGCCTCGCGGAATTGCTGCGAATGGGCATCCGCTCCCACAAGGAGAGGAATCAGGGCGCGACCCACATCCGCATTGGCCTCAAGCACAGGCATCAGCAGCCCCAACAACGACAGTCCCAGTGCCACCCGGAATCGGGTCGCCCTGGAGACAGTGAGTGAGTCGTTCATCGGTGTGCAGGGCCTCATGGCAATCGGAAGACCTTTCTGAGTATCCATTCTACTGTCAAAACAAGAACAAACAGGAGGAGCACCCATCTTGTGTCCCAGAGTGGTTCCCGATCGGCGGAAATGGGTACCTCACGCTCCAGAACCTCAATTTTGTCGACCAGTTCCCCGGCCAGTCTGGCAGGGTGATAGGTTCCTCCAGAGGACGCCGCAACCTGCTTGAGCCGGACTTCATCCATGCGGGGGTCCGCATATTCCAATTGGGGAACCACTACCCGGTAACTGGAACTGGCGACCTCTTTCTCACGATCAAAAAGAGAAATCCTGTGCTCCCCCAGATCTCTGGCCTCGACGGTCACACCATAATAC